>NZ_JBVHFU010000001.1:0-410428 GCF_055562175.1 Streptomyces sp. NPDC020958
GTTGATAGGCCGGATCTGGAAGCCAGGTAACTGGTGGAGGTGACCGGTACTAATAGGCCGAGGGCTTGTCCTCATTTGCTCGCGTCCACTGTGTTGGTTCTGAAACCACGAACAGCCCCGTTTAACAGCGGTCTGGTTGTCTGTTTCATAGTGTTTCGGTGGTCATAGCGTGAGGGAAACGCCCGGTTACATTCCGAACCCGGAAGCTAAGCCTCACAGCGCCGATGGTACTGCAGGGGGGACCCTGTGGGAGAGTAGGACGCCGCCGAACTCCTTTTTAGAGCTCTGGCTCTTGGGCTGCATGCCCAAGAGCCAGAGCTTTTTTGCGTTGAGGTAAGGTCAGGGGGCAAAGTTGCTCGTTTCCCACCACAGGAGGCCCCCGGGTGGAGGTCCAGGAGACCCGCGTCCAGACGGATCGGGTACTCACCATCCCGAACATCCTCAGCATGGCGCGTCTCGTCGGCGTACCCGTCTTCCTGTGGCTGATCCTGAGGCCCGAGTTCGGCGGGCCCAAGAGCGACGGCTGGGCCCTGCTGGTGCTCCTCTTCAGCGGCGTCAGCGACTACCTGGACGGCAAGCTGGCCCGGCGCTGGAACCAGATCAGCAGCCTCGGCCGGCTCCTCGACCCTGCCGCGGACCGGCTCTACGTCCTGTCGACGCTGCTGGGCCTCACCTGGCGCGAGATCCTGCCGCTCTGGTTGACGGCCGCGCTCCTGCTGCGCGAACTGATGCTGCTGGTGATGGTGGGCATCCTTCGACGGCACGGCTACCCCCCGCCCCAGGTGAACTTCCTGGGCAAGGCCGCCACCTTCAATCTCATGTACGCGTTCCCGCTCCTGCTGCTCAGTGACGGTACCGGCTGGATCTCGTCACTCGCTGCAGTTTTCGGATGGGCGTTCGCCGGATGGGGTACAACCCTCTATTGGTGGGCAGGAGTGCTTTACGTGGTGCAGGTCCGCCGTCTGGTTCGTGCGGACGCCACAGCCGATTGAGCTCGGCGATTGTCCGGACGTAGTGGCTCTCGATTCCTCTCGATGGCCCGCAGCGCAAAAGTGCGGGACAATCTTGACGGGTGAAGTCGGCTAGACCGTCATCTCTTAGAGGAGGACGCTTCCGACATGAAGGCCGTCGTGATGGCCGGTGGTGAAGGCACACGCCTTCGCCCCATGACCTCCAGCATGCCCAAGCCGCTCCTTCCGGTCGTCAACCGGCCGATCATGGAGCACGTGCTGCGGCTGCTCAAAAGGCATGGGCTCACCGAGACCGTGGTCACCGTGCAGTTCCTGGCATCGTTGGTCAAGAACTACTTCGGTGACGGCGAAGAGCTCGGCATGGAGCTCACCTATGCCAACGAGGAGAAGCCACTCGGTACCGCCGGAAGTGTCAAGAACGCCGAAGAGGCGTTGAAGGACGATGCTTTCCTTGTCATCTCCGGCGATGCACTGACCGACTTCGACCTCACCGAACTGATCAACTTCCACAAGGCGAAGGGCGCGCTCGTCACGGTGTGCCTGACGCGTGTGCCCAATCCACTGGAATTCGGCATCACCATCGTCGACGAGGAAGGCAAGGTCGAGCGCTTCCTGGAGAAGCCGACCTGGGGCCAGGTCTTCTCCGACACGGTGAACACGGGCATCTACGTGATGGAACCCGAGGTGTTCGACTACGTCGAGGCCGACGTTCCCGTCGACTGGTCCGGCGACGTCTTCCCGCAGCTGATGAAGGAAGGCAAGCCGATCTACGGCTACGTCGCCGAGGGCTACTGGGAGGACGTCGGCACGCACGAGTCGTACGTGAAGGCGCAGGCCGACGTCCTGGAGGGCAAGGTCGACGTCGACATCGACGGCTTCGAGATATCGCCCGGCGTCTGGGTCGCCGAGGGTGCCGAGGTGCATGCCGACGCCGAACTGCGCGGGCCGCTCTACATCGGCGACTACGCCAAGGTGGAGGCCGGCGCCGAGCTCCGGGAACACACCGTCGTCGGATCCAACGTCGTCGTCAAGAGCGGTGCCTTCCTGCACCGGGCCGTCGTCCACGACAACGTGTACGTCGGGCAGCACAGCAATCTGCGGGGCTGCGTCGTCGGCAAGAATACCGACATCATGCGGGCCGCCCGGATCGAGGACGGGGCGGTGATCGGTGACGAGTGCCTGATCGGCGAAGAATCGATCGTTCAGGGCAACGTCCGGGTCTATCCGTTCAAGACCATCGAAGCCGGCGCGTTCGTCAACACGTCGGTGATCTGGGAGTCGCGCGGGCAGGCGCATCTGTTCGGCGCCCGCGGTGTCTCAGGGATCCTGAACGTCGAGATCACGCCCGAACTGGCCGTGCGGCTGGCCGGCGCGTACGCGACGACCCTGAAGAAGGGCTCCACCGTCACGACGGCCCGTGACCACTCCCGTGGCGCCCGCGCGCTCAAGCGGGCGGTCATCTCGGCGCTCCAGGCCAGTGCCATCGACGTACGGGACCTGGAGAACGTGCCACTGCCCGTGGCGCGGCAGCAGACCGCCAGGGGCAGCGCGGGTGGCATCATGATCCGGACCTCGCCCGGGGTACCGGACTCCGTCGACATCATGTTCTTCGACGGCGCGGGCGCGGACCTGTCGCAGGCCAGCCAGCGCAAACTGGACCGGATCTTCGCGCGGCAGGAGTACCGGCGCGCGTTCCCCGGTGAGATCGGCGACCTGTACTTCCCGGCCAGCGTCTTCGACTCGTACACGGGCGCGCTGCTGCGGAACGTCGACACGACCGGGATCCTGGAATCGGGCCTCAAGGTCGTCGTGGACGCCTCCAACGGCAGCGCGGGCCTCGTCCTGCCCAGCCTGCTCGGCAAGCTCGGGGTCGACTCGCTGACCATCAACCCCGGTCTCAACGAGGCCAGGCCCACCGAGACGGCCGAACAGCGGCGAGCCGGTATGGTGCGCCTCGGTGAGATCGTGGCGTCCTCCGGAGCCGCGTTCGGGGTGCGGTTCGACCCGGTCGGCGAGCGGCTGTCCCTGGTGGACGAAAAGGGCCGCATCATCGAGGACGACCGGGCACTGCTGGTGATGCTGGACCTGGTCGCCGCCGAGCGGCGCAGCGGCCGGGTGGCGCTCCCGGTCACCACGACCCGCATCGCCGAGCAGGTGGCCGCCTACCACGGCACCCAGGTGGAGTGGACGACGACCTCTCCGGACGACCTCACGCGCGTGGGCGGTGAGGAAGGCACCATCTTCGGTGGTGACGGCAAGGGCGGGTTCATCGTCCCCGAGTTCAGCAGTGTCTACGACGGTACGGCGGCCTTCGTACGCCTCATCGGTCTGGTGGCGCGGACACAGCTCACACTCAGCCAGATCGACGCGCGTATCCCGCGGGCGCACGTCCTCAAGCGGGACCTGGCGACGCCGTGGGCTGTCAAGGGCCTGGTCATGCGGCGTGTCGTCGAGGCGGCCGGTGACCGGTTCGTGGACACCACGGACGGCGTGCGGGTCGTCGAGACCGACGGGCGCTGGGTGATGGTGCTGCCCGACCCGGCCGAGGCGGTCACCCACCTGTGGGCGGAGGGGCCCGACGACGCCTCCGCGCAGGCCCTGTTGGACGAGTGGGCGGCGATCGTGGACAGCGCCGGACGGTAGAGCGGCCGCACGCGCGCGTGCCGGACAAGTGTCCCCAAGGGGGCCTGTCCGGCACGTCGGTGGGGCCGTTCGGAGGTACTGGTCGCGACATGCGACGATGTGCGGCATGCCGCAGCAACCCCCCGTTCGGAGCAGCGTCCCCCGGCCGCAGCGCCCGGACGCCTCCATGTCGTTGATCACCAACGTCATGGATCACAGCCTCGACGACGGTTACGCCGAGGCGGCGGCCCGGAAGCGGGCCCGCGGGGAGGGCGCCGGTATGCCCAGGACCCTCCGGGCCAGGCTGGGGCTCGCGGGCGGTCTCGTGCTGGCGGCGCTCGTGGTGACCGTGGGAGCGGCGCAGGCGCGGGTGACGGCGCCCGTCGTGGCCAAGGAGCGCCAGGAGCTCATCGACCGCATCGACCGTGAGACGGCGGCCGCGGACAAGCTGGAGAGCGACGTCGACGCGTTGCGGGACGACGTCAGCTCCCGGCAGCGGTCGGCACTGAAGGCCAGCGGTGGCAGCGGGCAGGCGGACCTGGTGGGCGTCCTGTCGGGCGCCACCGCCGTGCACGGCCCCGGTGTGAAGCTGGTCGTGAACGACGCCAAGGAAGCCTCGTCGGGGGGCGACGCCGGCAATCCCCGGGAGACCTCCGGGTTCTCCGACACCGGCCGGGTACGCGACCACGACCTGCAGCGGGTCGTGAACGGGCTGTGGGCCTCCGGTGCCGAGGCGATCGCCGTGAACGGTCAGCGGTTGACCGCCCTGTCCGCGATCAGGGCCGCCGGGGACGCGATACTGGTCGACAACAGGCCGCTTGTGCCGCCGTACACGGTGCTGGCGGTGGGGGACGGGAAAAGGCTCGGCTCCAGGTTCCAGGACAGTCCGGACGGGCTGTATCTGCATGCCCTGGAGGACAACTTCGACATCCGGGCGACCATCGCCACGGAGGGCGACGTCCGGCTTCCGGCCGCACCGAGCGTGATCGTACGTACTGCACAGCCGTACACCGAGAAGACTGAGAAGGGCACATCGTGATCGCCGTACTTGGCCTCGTCGTGGGCATCGTGGCCGGACTGCTGGTCCGTCCTGAGGTTCCGGCGGTCGTCGAGCCGTATCTGCCGATCGCCGTCGTCGCGGCGCTCGACGCCGTCTTCGGTGGTCTGCGGGCCATGCTCGACGGGATCTTCGACGACAAGGTCTTCGTGGTGTCGTTCCTGTCCAACGTGGTGGTGGCCGCGCTGATCGTCTTCCTGGGCGACAAGCTGGGCGTCGGCTCGCAGCTGTCCACGGGTGTCGTGGTGGTGCTCGGCATCCGCATCTTCTCCAACGCCGCGGCGATCCGACGGCATGTCTTCCGGGCGTGAGCGGCATGGGTGAACACGAGGAACGGCCGGAGCACCGGCTGCGCAGGGAACTTCCCGCTGAGATGCCCCCGGCGGAGCCGGTGGCCGGACCGGCCACCGAGCCGGAGCCGGAGACCGGGCTGACCGGTCGGCAGCGGCTGGTCCAGGGGCTGTGGCCGCCACGGGTCAGCCGGGCCCAACTGATCGTCGCGCTGCTGCTGTTCGGGCTCGGATTCGGGCTCGCCGTGCAGGTGGCGTCGAACAGCGACAGCGACAGCGCGCTGCGCGGGGCCCGGCAGGAAGATCTTGTCCGCATCCTCGATGAACTGGATGACCGCACGCAGCGTCTTGAGGACGAGAAGACAGGACTCGAAAAGCAGCGGCAGGAGTTGCAGAGCAGCTCCGACCAGGCCGCGGAGGCCCGTCGGCAGACGGCCGAGAAGGAGAAGCAACTCGGCATTCTGGCGGGGACCGTGGCTGCGCAGGGTCCTGGCATCACGATGACGGTCGACGACCCGAAGGGGACGGTACAGGCGGACATGCTGCTCGACGCGATACAGGAGCTGCGCGCGGCCGGTGCGGAGGCGATCCAGGTCAACGGGGTCCGGGTGGTCGCGGGCACCTACCTCACGGACTCCGGCAAGAGTGTCAGCGTCGACGGGAACAAGATCACCCAGCCCTTCGTTTTCAAGGTGATCGGTAAACCGCAGGACCTCGAACCGGCTCTCAACATCCCCGGAGGCGTGGTGCAGACCCTGGAGAAGGAACAGGCGACTGTCAGCGTCGAGCGGTCGTCCGGGATCGTCGTGGACGCCTTGCGACCGGCGAAGCAGCCTGACTACGCTCGGTCGTCCTCACAGTGAACCAGTGGTGCATGGGGGACGTCCGGCGAGGGCATGAGGATGCGGGGGGTCGGCGCACCGGGGAGCCGGTGCGTGGTGGAAACTGTTTGGTGGATACGGACGTTGTGAGGTTGTCCGGGTCGGCCGGTTCATTCAGTCAGGGTTCGTCCTGCCCCACGGGCGGGTCTGTTTCGGTCAAGGGGAATCGCCCGTGAAGTTGTTTGCGAAGTTGTTCGGCAAGAGCGCGCGAGAGGGCGGCGAAAACGCGACCGCCCGCCATCGCGCACAGCCCGACGCGGAGGGTCAGCGTCCTCTGTTCCGGGACCAGGTGACTGGTCCGGCGGGTGACATTTCGGGAGGTCAGGGCGCGCCGTCAGTTGACCCGTCCCAGTCCGGCGGCATAGGTTTCGGGCAACCGTCAACCTCAGGTGCGGGTGGAGGGTTCTCCTCCGGCCCGTACGCGTCCAACGCCCCGGCGGGGCAGCCGCGGCAGGAGGATCCGTCCATGTCGGCCCTGGTTTGTACGAGGTGCGGTAACCGCAACGCGGAGAACGCGCGGTTCTGTTCCAACTGCGGTGCCCCGCTGCGCGCGGGTGCCGTTCCCGAGCGTGCGTCCGAGACGACGTCCACGATCTCGATCTCCGGTCTGGAGGCCTACGACGCCGAGGTCACCGGTCAGACCCAGGTGCCGGCGCTCTCACCCGAGGCGCAGGCGGCCGTCGACGCGCTGCCGCTCGGTTCCGCGCTGCTGGTGGTGCGCCGTGGCCCCAACTCCGGCAGCCGGTTCCTGCTGGACAGTGACCTGACCACGGCCGGCCGGCACCCGCAGAGCGACATCTTCCTGGACGACGTGACGGTCTCGCGCCGCCATGTGGAGTTCCGCCGTCACCAGGACGGTTCGTTCACGGTGGCCGACGTGGGCAGCCTCAACGGCACGTACGTCAACCGGGAGCGGATCGACCAGGTCGCCCTGGCCAACGGCGACGAGGTCCAGATCGGCAAGTACCGGCTGGTCTTCTACGCGAGCCGGCAGGCCGTCTGACCCGCCGGACCTCGGCTGGGGGACCCCAGGGAAGAAGGTCCATGCCGCACACACCGAGCGGCGGTGCCGGACAGGGCGCCGCCGCCACGGAAACCGGGCTGATGAGCATCGGCACGGTGCTGAACGTGCTGCGCGACGAGTTCCCCGAAGTCACCATCTCCAAGATCCGCTTCCTGGAGTCGGAGGGGCTCATCGAGCCGCGACGGACTCCCTCCGGGTACCGCAAGTTCAGTGCCGGGGACGTGGAGCGCCTCGGACACGTCCTGCGGATGCAGCGGGACCACTATCTGCCGCTCAAGGTCATCCGGGAGCACCTGGACGCCATGGAGCGCGGGGAGGCCGTACACCTTCCCGTGCTGGGGCGGCAGCGTGACGGCGAGGCGGTGCCGATGGTGCCTGAGGCGCCCACGGTGGCGCGGATCGGCCGCGAGGAGCTGCTCGCGGCCGCCGGGATCGACGAGGACTGCCTCGCGGAGTGGGAGTCGTACGGGCTGATCGCTCCTCTGGAGGACGGTGTCTACGACGCGGAGACGGTCACGGTGGCCTCGCTCGTGGCCGAGCTGGGGCGGTTCGGGATCGAACCGCGCCATCTGCGGCTGATGAAGGCGGCCGCCGAGCGTGAGGCGGGTCTGGTGGACCAGGTGGTGGCCCCGCTCCGGCGCCACCGCAATCCGCAGACCAGGGTCCATGCCGAGGCCCGGACGAAGGAGCTGGCGGCGCTGACGGTGAAGCTGCACGCCGCGCTGGTGCAGATCGCACTCGGGGTGCGGCTGCCGTGACCGAAGTGACAGGCCCCGGGCGGAGGCCGGATCGGGCGCGCGTTGTCGGCCCGACTACCCAAACATCCCGGGCACGGCCTAGGGTTGCTGTGTGAACGAGCTCGATGTCGTAGGTGTCCGGGTGGAAATGCCCTCCAACCAACCGATCGTGCTCCTGCGCGAAGTGGGAGGCGACCGTTACCTCCCCATCTGGATCGGGCCGGGGGAAGCGACGGCGATCGCCTTCGCCCAGCAGGGCATGGCCCCCGCGCGACCGCTGACCCACGACCTTTTCAAGGACGTGCTGGAGGCCGTCGGCCAGGAGCTCACCGAAGTACGCATCACGGACCTGCGTGAGGGCGTCTTCTACGCGGAGCTGGTCTTCGCCAGCGGCGTCGAGGTGAGCGCCCGTCCGTCCGACGCCATAGCGCTGGCGCTGCGCACCGGGACGCCGATCTTCGGCAGTGACACGGTGCTGGACGACGCGGGGATCGCGATCCCGGACGAGCAGGAGGACGAGGTGGAGAAGTTCCGCGAGTTCCTCGACCAGATCTCCCCCGAGGACTTCGGCACCAGCAGTCAGTGAGAACAGGTCGGCGAGAACAGGTCGGCCCGTCGCCTGCCGGAAGGCCGGTGGCGGGCCCGCCCACGGCCCGGCGCGGCCGAACTCACGGGCAATTGCCAGCGGCCACTGAGAGCGTCCTACGGCCTTGCGCCAGAGCATTCGGCTAGCCTTTCCCCGCGGTGGGGCACGGGAAACCACTCCTAGGGTGATTATCACTCGGCGTGCCGAGTGTGGCGATCGTTGACGCACCCCTGGTGACTGCCTACCGTCGAGAAGGCAGGTCAAGGACGGAGGTCGGCGTGAGAAGCAGCGGCGACGGTACGGCTGGGGGTGCCCCCGGACACGGTTTCGGGGAGAGCGGTCCATACCCGCTTCACAGCAGCGCAGCCGGTCACGCCCCGCAGCGGCCGACGGCAGTGCCGAGCGGCGGAGGGGCGGCGTCCATGGCCACCGAGGAGATCGGCTACCGCGGGCCCACGGCCTGCGCCGCGGCCGGCATCACCTACCGGCAACTCGACTACTGGGCCCGCACCGGCCTGGTCGAGCCCAGTGTCCGGCCCGCCTACGGATCGGGCACGCAGCGGCTGTACAGCTTCCGGGACGTCGTCGTCCTGAAGATCGTCAAGCGGTTCCTGGACACGGGGGTCTCCCTCCAGAACATCCGCAGCGCGGTCCAGCACCTCAGGGAACGCGGTTTCCGCGACCTGGAGCGCATGACGCTCATGAGCGACGGCGCCACGGTCTACGAGTGCACCTCGTCGGACGAGGTGCACGCCCTGCTCCAGGGCGGTCAGGGCATCTTCGGGATCGCGGTCGGCGTGGTCTGGCGGGACGTGGAAAGCGCGCTCTCCCAGCTGCACGGTGAGCGCGTCGACACCGGCGAGACCCTCGTCGGGCACAATCCCGCCGACGAACTGGCCAGGCGGCGCAACAAGGCGGTCTGACCTCCCGGCGCGTTGTCAGTGCCGTGGTGCAGCATCGGAGATGTGAGAAACGCGCCCACGATCCTCCATCTCGACATGGATGCCTTCTACGCCTCGGTGGAGCAGGCGTCCAAGCCGAGTCTGCGCGGGAAGGCCGTGGTCGTGGGCGGGCTCGGACCACGGGGTGTGGTGGCCACCGCGTCGTACGAGGCGCGGGTGTTCGGGGTGCACTCCGCGATGCCGATGGCGCAGGCACGCAGGCTGGCGCCGAACGCCGCGTACCTGGTGCCGCGGTTCACGCTGTACCGGTCGATCAGCGAGCAGGTCATGGCGCTGCTGCACGAGCTGTCGCCGCTGGTGGAGCCGCTCAGCCTGGACGAGGCGTTCGTGGACCTGGAGGCCGGTGGGACGGCCTGGGACGCGGCGTCGGCACAGTTGGCCGGGGAGCGGCTGCGCGCGGACATACGGGCCGCCACCGGGCTCTGCGGGTCCGTCGGGCTCGCCGCGTCCAAGATGCTCGCGAAGATCGCCTCCGAGCAGGCGAAGCCGGACGGGCTGGTGCTGATCGAGCCCGGCACGGAGCGGGCGCTGCTCGGGCCGATGCCGGTGCGCACCCTGCCGGGGGTGGGGCCGGCGACGGGGGACCATCTGCGGCGGGCCGGGATCACCACGGTCGACGAGATCGCCGAGGCAGGTGAGGACGAACTGGTGCGGCTGCTCGGCAAGGCCCATGGGCACGCGCTGTACGCGATGGCGCTCGCCCACGACGAGCGGCCTGTGGTGGCCGAGCGCGAGACCAAGTCGGTGTCGGTCGAGGACACCTACGACGTGGACATCCACGACCGGCTGAGAGTGGGGACGGAGGTGCGGCGGCTGGCGGACCGGTGCGTGCGGCGGCTGCGGGAAGCCGGGCTGTCCGGGCGGACCATCGTCCTGAAGGTGCGGCGGTACGACTTCTCGACGCTGACCCGCTCGGAGACGCTCAGGGGACCGACCGACGACCCGGCGGTCGTGCGGGAGGCCGCCGCACGGCTGCTGGACTCGGTGGACACGACAGGGGGCGTGCGGCTGCTGGGGGTGGGGGTGACGGGGCTGGCCGACTACACCCAGGAGGACCTGTTCGCGCAGGCGGCGGGCGAGGCGGCGGAGACGGTCCCGGCCGAGGACGACGTCGCGGCGCCGTCGGCGCCGCAGGAGACGGTCACCGAGCGGCGGTGGCCCGCGGGACACGACGTGCGGCACGCGGAGTACGGACACGGATGGGTGCAGGGCAGCGGGCTCGGCAGGGTGACGGTGCGGTTCGAGACGCCGGGGGCGGTGGCGGCGGGGCGGGTGCGGACCTTCCGGATCGACGACCCCGAGCTGGAGCCGGCGGATCCGCTGCCGCTGGTGGAGGGAGGACGGGGCGTGCGGGTGGACAGGGCCGGCGGATGACCGGGGCGAGGGCGGGGCGAGGGCTGGGCGGGGCGTGGTGGCCGGTCGGCGCCACCGGGCCGGGCGCTATGCCCCGGCGTCCTCCGTGCCCGCCAGCTTGCCGAAGTCGTGGTCCGGGTGGGGGCGCGGCGGGACAGGGGTGTCCAGGCCGTAGTGGTGGTAGAGCTGGAGCTCCTGCTCGGGCGACAGATGGCGGCCCACGCCGAAGTCCGGGGCGTCCTTGATCAACGCCCGGTCGAAGGGGACGTGCAGGGTTCCCTCGACCAGTTCGCTGGGCTCCAGGGGCACGAACGCGTCCCGGGAGAACAGGCCGGTGCGTATGGCCGCCCACTCCGGCACGCCCGTCGCGTCGTCGAGGTACACCTCGTCGATCGTGCCGATCTTCGTACCGTTGCGGTCGAACGCCTTGCGGCCGATCAGGTTGCGCGGATCGATGTCGGTCTGCACGGGCCCTCCTCTTGGTCGCACCTCATCCGTAAGCACTACAAAAGAGCACATTCAATGCGGCGGCCACTCGAAGACCCGTGCGCTGCCCCCGCTGGTAGGCTGGCAAGCGGCTGCTGACCCCGTGCGGGAGAGTCCTTCGGGCAAACCGGAGGCGCCGAAGGAGCAAATCCTCCCCGGAATCTCTCAGGCCCACGTACCGCACGGACGAGGTCACTCTGGAAAGCAGGGCGGACGTCGACGGTGTCCGCCCTCACCGACGGTGCAAGCCGGAGCCCTCGGGCGTCCGGCGAAGCTCTCAGGTTGAGATGACAGAGGGGGAGGCCGTCGGGGTACCCGTGCCGGGGTGCCCCTCGAAGGTCGCGTCAGACCAGGAGGCCTCCGCAATGACCGCCCACCGCCCCACGCTCTCCGAACTCGAACAGGGGATTCCCTTCGAGCAGCGTCACATCGGGCCCGACCAGGAGGCGCGGGCCAAGATGCTCGCGCAGGTCGGCTACGGCTCGCTGGACGAGCTGACGGCAGCCGCCGTGCCGGACGTGATCAAGAACGCCGACCGCCTGGAGCTGCCCGGTGCCCGCACCGAGGCCGAGGTGCTGGCCGAGCTGCGCTCGCTCGCCGACCGCAACCAGGTGCTCGGCTCGATGATCGGCCTGGGCTACTACGGCACCTTCACCCCGCCCGTCATCCTGCGCAACGTGATGGAGAACCCCGCCTGGTACACGGCCTACACGCCGTACCAGCCGGAGATCTCCCAGGGCCGGCTGGAAGCCCTGCTGAACTTCCAGACCGCGGTCGCCGACCTCACCGGGCTGCCCACCTCCGGCGCCTCGCTGCTCGACGAGGGCACGGCCGCCGCCGAGGCCGTGGCCCTGTCGCTGCGCATGGGCAAGAACAAGAAGGGCGTCTACGTCGTCGACGCGGACGCGCTGCCGCAGACCATCGCCGTGATCCGGACCCGGGCCGAGCCGACGGGCCTGGAGGTCGTGGTCGCCGACCTCGCCGACGGCATCCCGGCGGACCTCGCCGCGCGTGAGATCAACGGCGTGCTCGTCCAGTACCCCGGCGCCTCCGGTGCCGTACGCGACATCAAGCCCGTCATCGAGCAGGCGCACGAGCTCGGCGCGCTCGTCACCGTCGCCGCCGACCTGCTCGCGCTGACCCTGCTGGCCTCGCCGGGCGAGCTGGGTGCCGACATCGCCGTCGGCACCACCCAGCGGTTCGGCGTGCCGATGGGCTTCGGCGGGCCGCACGCCGGCTACATGGCCGTCCGCGAGAAGTTCGCGCGCAGCCTGCCCGGCCGCCTCGTGGGCGTGTCCGTGGACGCCGACGGGAACAAGGCCTACCGGCTCGCGCTGCAGACCCGTGAGCAGCACATCCGCCGGGAGAAGGCCACCAGCAACATCTGCACCGCCCAGGTGCTGCTCGCGGTGATGGCCGGCATGTACGCGGTCTACCACGGCCCCGAGGGGCTCAGGGCCATCGCCCGGCGCACCCACCGGTACGCCACCGTCCTCGCCGCCGGGCTCACGGCAGGCGGTGTCGAGATCGTGCACGGCGCCTACTTCGACACCCTCACCGCCCGGGTGCCCGGCAAGGCCGCCGAGATCGTCGCCGCCGCCCGCGAGAACGGTGTCAACCTGCGGCTCGTCGACGCCGACCACGTCTCCATGGCCTGTGACGAGACCACCACGCGCGCCCAGCTGGCCGCCGTCTGGGCCGCCTTCGGAGTCGAGGGCGACGTCGAGGCGCTCGACGCGGTCGCCGAGGACACGCTGCCCGAGGCACTGCTGCGCACCGAGGGCTACCTCACCCATCCCGTCTTCCACGACCACCGTTCCGAGACCGCGATGCTCCGCTACCTGCGCAGGCTCGCCGACCGGGACTACGCGCTGGACCGGGGCATGATCCCGTTGGGCTCCTGCACCATGAAGCTCAACGCGACCACCGAGATGGAGCCGGTCACCTGGCCCGAGTTCGGCCAGCTGCACCCCTTCGCCCCCGCCGAGCAGGCACAGGGCTATCTGACGCTCATCCGGGAACTGGAGGAGCGGCTCGCCGAGGTCACCGGGTACGACAAGGTGTCCCTGCAGCCCAACGCCGGGTCGCAGGGCGAGCTCGCCGGGCTGCTCGCCGTACGCGCCTACCACCGGGCCAACGGCGACGCGCAGCGGACCGTCTGCCTGATCCCGTCGTCCGCGCACGGCACCAACGCCGCCAGCGCCGTGATGGCCGGGATGAAGGTCGTCGTCGTGAAGACCGCCGGGGACGGCGAGATCGACGTCGAGGACCTGCGGGCGAAGATCGAGCAGCACCGGGACGAGCTCGCGGTGCTGATGATCACCTACCCGTCCACCCACGGTGTGTTCGAGGAGCACGTCGCCGACATCTGCGGCCAGGTCCACGAGGCCGGCGGCCAGGTCTACGTCGACGGCGCCAACCTGAACGCCCTGGTCGGGCTCGCCAAGCCGGGGCACTTCGGCGGCGACGTGTCCCACCTGAACCTGCACAAGACCTTCTGCATCCCGCACGGTGGCGGCGGCCCGGGCGTCGGTCCGGTGGCGGTACGGGCCCACCTGGCGCCGTACCTGCCGAACCACCCGCTCCAGCCGGCCGCCGGGCCCGCGACCGGGGTCGGGCCGATCTCGGCCGCGCCCTGGGGCTCCGCGGGGATCCTGCCGATCTCGTGGGCGTACGTCCGGCTCATGGGCGGCGAGGGACTGAAGCGGGCCACCCAGGTGGCCGTGCTCAGCGCCAACTACGTCGCCAAGCGCCTCGAGCCGCACTTCCCCGTGCTCTACACCGGCCCCGGCGGACTGGTCGCGCACGAGTGCATCATCGATCTGCGGCCGCTGACCAAGGCGACCGGGGTGAGCGTCGACGACGTCGCCAAGCGGTTGATCGACTACGGGTTCCACGCACCCACGATGTCGTTCCCCGTCGCGGGCACGCTCATGATCGAGCCGACCGAGTCCGAGGACCTCGGCGAGCTGGACCGGTTCTGCGACGCGATGATCGCCATCCGCGCGGAGATCGACAAGGTCGGGGCGGGACAGTGGCCCGCCGACGACAACCCGCTGCGGGGCGCTCCGCACACGGCCGCCGCGCTCGGCGGGGAGTGGGAGCACGCCTACTCCCGGGCTGAGGCGGTGTTCCCGGCCGGGGTGTCGCCCGCCGACAAGTACTGGCCGCCGGTGCGCCGCATCGACCAGGCCTTCGGCGACCGGAACCTGGTGTGCTCGTGCCCGCCGCTGGACGCGTACGAGGACTGACGCACAGGGTGTGAGGAAGGCCCCGCTTCGGCGGGGCCTTCCGCGTTCACGCCGGGTACGCGTGCGTCTGGCTCGCCTTGACCGTGGCCCAGACCGCGGCTCCCGGATGCAGGTCGAGTTCGGCCGCCGAGACCGTGGTGAGGTCGGCGGCCAGGGGGAGTCCGCCGGTCAGTCCGGCGCGGATCTGGTCGCCGTGCGTCTCCAGGCCGGAGACTTCGCAGCGCCAGAGGTTGCGGGCGCTGGTGCCCGTGGGGCGGTCCCGGAAGAGGGTCACCGCGCTCGGCGGGAACGCGACGAAGACGTCACCGGTCAGCTCCTCGGCGATGGTGATCGCGGGGCCGTTCGCGGTCTTCACGGTGTGGCCCTCGGCCCGGCCCCGGTAGAGGTTGAGGCCGACCAGGTGGGCGATGTAGTCGGTGCGCGGGTGACGGGCGATGTCGGCCGGGCTGCCCTGCTGGACGACCCTGCCGTCCTCGATCACGATCAGGCGGTCGGCCAGCACCATGGCGTCCAGCGGGTCGTGCGTCACCAGAACCGCCACGGCCTCGAACTCGGCGAGATGCCGGCGGAGCTGGGAGCGTACGTCCAGGCGGGTGCGGGCGTCGAGGGCCGCGAGGGGTTCGTCGAGGAGGAGCAGCCGCGGGCGGGTGGCCAGTGCGCGGGCCAGGGCGACACGCTGGGCCTGGCCGCCGGAGAGGCGGCGGGGTTTGGTCCCGGCGTGGTCGGCGAGCCCCATCCGGTCCAGCCAGGCGGCCGCCAGCGCGCGGGACTCGGCCTTCGTCGCACCCTGGCAGCGCGGACCGAAGGCCACGTTGTCCAGGGCCGTGAGGTGGGGGAAGAGGAGGTAGTCCTGGAAGACGACGCCCACCGGACGGGATTCGGGGGAGGTGCGGTCCAGCCGCTCACCGTCCAGGCGGAGATGGCCGGCGGTGAGGTCGGTGAGACCGGCCAGGGCGCGCAGGGCGGTGGTCTTGCCCGCTCCGTTGGGGCCGAGGAGGGCGACGACCTCGCCGGGGGCGGCGGTGAGGGTGATGTCCAGGTGGAAGGCGGGGCGGGTGACGACGAGGTGGGCGTCTAGACCGGTGTCGGCCGCGGGCCGCGGCGGAGTGGTCATGGTGCTGTCATCCAACGGTCGCGCAGGCCCGCCAGGACCGCGATCGACACCGCCAGCAGGACCAGGCTGAGGGCGATCGCCGCGTCGGGGTCGTTCTGGAGGGCCAGGTAGACCGCCAGGGGCATGGTCTGGGTGCGGCCCGGGAAGTTGCCCGCAAAGGTGATCGTCGCTCCGAACTCGCCCAGCGCGCGTGCCCAGGCCAGGACCGCGCCCGCCGCGATGCCGGGCGCGACGAGCGGGAGCGTGACCCGGCGGAACGCGGTGAAGCGGGACGCGCCCAGGGTGGTCGCCGCCTCCTCGTAGCGCGGGTCGGCGGCGCGGAGCGTGCCCTCCACGCTGATCACCAGGAACGGCATGGCCACGAAGGACTCGGCGATCACCACCGCGGTCGTCGTGAACGGGAGCGTGATGCCGAACCAGGCGTCCAGCCACTGGCCGACGACCCCGTTGCGACCGAGTGCCAGGAGGAGGGCCACACCGCCGACGACCGGGGGCAGGACCAGAGGGAGGGTGACCAGCGCTCGGACGAGACCCCGGCCGGGGAACCGCGTACGGGCCAGCAGCCAGGCCAATGGCACGCCGAGGACCAGGCTCACCCCCGTCGCCGCCGTCGCGCTGAACAACGAGAGCTGGAGGGCCTGCCAGACGTCGGGGCTGGTCAGCAGGGCGGGGAGGCTGCTCCAGGGGGCACGGAGCAGGAGCGCCACCAGGGGCAGCAGGAGGAACGCCAGGGCCACCGCTCCGGGGAGGAGGAGCGGTAGCGGTACGGCGGTGCGGACGCGTCGGCTCCGCGGGCGGCCGGTTCGGGGGCCGACCGCGGCACCGGACTCGTCGGCCCTCGTCACGGCTTGAGGAACCCGGCCTGGTTCAGGACCTGCCGGCCCTCGGCGGAACGCACCAGTGCGATGAACGCCTGGGCCACCGACGGGTTCGGGGCGTTCTTCAGCAGGGCGATCGGATAGTCGTTGATCGTGCTCGCGGACTCCGGGAACTCCACGCCCTGCACCTTGCTGCCCGCGGCCCGCACGTCGGTCTTGTAGACGACGGCCGCGTCGGCCTCCTTGAGCACCACCTTGTTGAGGGCGGACTTGACGTCCTCCTCGTAGGAGACCGGGGTGAGCTTGAGCTTGCTTGCGGCCAGGGCCTTCTGGGCGGCGGCTCCGCAGGGCACCGTCCGGTCGCAGAGCACGACCTTGAGACCGGACCTCGTGAGGTCCTTGAGGGAGGAGACCCGGTCGGGGTTGCCCGGCAGGGTGGCGATCTCCAGCTGGTTGCGGACGAAGGTGGCCGGCGTGGTGGCGGTGTCCTTCTTGTCCGTCACGATCGCCATGGTCTTGGTGCTCGCGGCGGCGAACACGTCGGCGGGCGCGCCGCTGGTGATCTGTGCGGCGAGGGTGTCGCTGCCGCCGAAACTGAAGTTGACCGTGGTACCCGGGTGGGCCTTCTCGAAGTCGGCCTTCAGTGTCGTGAAGCTCTCCTTGAGGGAGGCCGCCGCGAACACGGTGATCGAACCCGACAGCTTGGGCGACGCCGACGACGAGGTGTCCGACGTGGTCGTCGCGGACGAGTCGGCGGCGGAGGTGGAGCAGGCGCTCAGGGTCAGCAGGGCCGCGATCGAGACACCGGCCACCCGGAAGATCCGCCGGGTCCGTCGCGCGGAACGGGTCATCACGAGTGAACTCCTCTGAGTCTTGTGAGAGCACTGTCGCGCCCTGCTGCGACCGGCCGAGGCCGCGTGATGATGATACTGCCGCATGTGCCAGGCGTAAGTCCCCTGTCGCATCGCATGAGCTGCACATCTCTGTCCTGTGCCTGGCATGTGCGTTCGTACGGGGGTGCGGTGCCCGGCGGCCGCCCGGACCGCGCGTGGGGCCGGTCAGACGCGGTCGATGTGCACGTTCGTCGACTTCACCCGGGCGGTGGCCTCCATGCCGACCTCCAGGCCGAGTTCCTCCACGGCCTCCCGGGTGAGCAGGGAGACCAGCCGGTGCGGGCCGGCCTGGATCTCGACCTGGGCGGCGACGTCACCGAGCTTGATCGCGGTGACGATGCCGGGGAACGCGTTGCGGACCGAGGTGTGGGAGGCGTCCTCCTCGCCGGCGCCCGCCTTGGCCAGCTCCACGGAGAACGCCGCGAGGTCCGTGCCGTCGATGAGCCGCCGGCCGCCCTCGTCGCGATGGGTGGCCATCCGGCCCGCGTCGGCCCAGCGGCGGGCGGTGTCCGGGCTGACGCCGAGCAGCCGTGCCGCCTGGCCGATCGTGTAGGAAGGCATGCGCTCACCATAGGGCCGGGTGGCGGGGGGTGCGGACGAGGGGCGGCGGTCAGCCGAGCCCGGACGCCTCCAGGACCGCGCGGGCGTTCGTGTCGTCGATCTCGTGGCCGAGGCGAGCCAGCACCTCGGTGCCCCGGCGCAGGGTGCCGCGCTCCAGGGAGCGCCGGACACCGGTGTCGAGCTCGTGCCAGAGCAGGGGGTTGGCGTGCAGGACACCCGGGTCGAGTTCCAGCCGGTTGCCCAGGGTGTCGCGCAGGACCAGATGCGCGGCGACGTCGCCGTACTGGCCCACGGAGACGAGGGAGTCGGTGCGGACCGTACGGCGGCGCAGCGGGCCGCGAACCGCGAGCCAGCCGGGCCCCGCGGTGACGCGGGCCGGCAGCAGCATGCCGAGGACGGTGGCCGAGAGGGTCACCCAGAGCAGCGCGCGGGCCGGGGTGAGGCTGCCGGCGTCCCAGTCCACCCCGACCGTGAGGCCGCCGAAGCCCGCGGCACAGCAGACGGCCAGGCGTGCGCTGCCGCGCCAGGTGCGGTCACCGGTCGCCCGGCCACCGGGTCCTCTGTCCTCCATGAGGCCGACGGTAGGGGCCGGTGGGCGCGGCGGAGCGACCGCTGACGGGGTTCTTATGCGGACTGACCGGTTATTGACGGGATTCTTACGACCTGGGGCGGGGGAGCCGGGGTGCCGGCAGGGAGCGGGTCAGCCCGTGTGGACGCGCGGGCGTCGGGCGCGGTCCGGCTCGGCCTCGCGCAGCACCTCCCGGGTGACCGGGGCGACCTCGCCCTGGCCGAAGAGGAAGAAGCGCAGGAAGTTCGCGAACGGGCCGCCCTCGGTCCACTCGAAGTAGATGTGCGGGATGACGCCGGTCGTGTCGCGGACGTGCAGCAGCAGGGCGGCCAGGGCGTTGGGGATGGAGGCCGACTCCAGGGTCAGCACGCGGTAGCGGCCGTGCAGGACCTCGCCCCGGACGGTGAGACTCGCCTCGAACTCGGAGGGGTCGGTGACGGTGACCTCGACGAAGACGAAGTCCTCCTGTTCGGGCATGTCGTTGTCGGCCCGGATCTGGTCGATCTTGTCGCGGTACTCGGCCTTGTCACGGGCGTCCGGCTCGTTGGCGATGAACCGGATCCTGCGGCTGGCCATGTCCCTGATGAACCGCTCCGCCATGTCGTCGAGGGTCACGCTCGTCACGCGCAGCTCGAAGGCCCGGGCCAGCCGCGACAGCAGCGACACCAGGATGATGCCGACGATGAAGCAGGCGCCGATCTTCACGCCGTCCGGGCGCTCGATGACGTTCACGACCGTCGTGTACAGGAACACCGCCGAGATCACCGCGAAGGCGACGGCCCACTTGTGCTGTCCGGCCTTGCGGGCGGCGATGGTCACCGCGATGGCCGCGGAGCTGATCAGGACCAGCACGCCGGTGGCGTAGGCGCCGCCCTGCGCGTCCACGCTGGCGTCGAAGATCCAGGTGACCAGGAAGGCGATCAGAGTGAAGACGATGACCATCGGACGCACGGCGCGGGCCCAGTGCGGGGCCATGCCGTAGCGGGGCAGGTAGCGGGGCATGAGGTTGAGCAGCCCGGCCATGGCGGAGGCGCCGGCGAACCACAGGATGCAGATCGTGGAGACGTCGTAGACCGTGCCGAAGGCGCCGCCCAGGTACTGGTGCGCGAGGTAGGCGAGGGCACGGCCGTTGGCGGCGCCGCCCGGCTTGAACTCGTTCTCCGGGATCAGCAGCGTGGTGATGAAGCTGGTCGCGATCAGGAAGACGCTCATGATCAGGGCGGCCGTGGTGAGCAGCTTCTTGGTGTCCCGGATCCGGCCGGTGGGCTGCTCCTCGGTGTCGCCCGGGTCGCCCTTGACGTGTGGCATGACGGCGACACCGGTCTCGAACCCGGACAGGCCGAGGGCGAGCTTCGGGAAGACGATCAGGGCGACGCCGACCATGACGAAGACGTTGCCGTGTTCCGCGGTGAGGGCGCTGGTCCAGTCGGTGACGACGTGCTCGGCGGTGACGACGTGCCAGAAGCCGACGATCACCACCACGACGTTCAGCGCGAGGTAGACCCCGACCAGGGCGACCGCGACGCCGATCGCCTCCAGGAAGCCCTTGAGGAACACCGCGCCCAGCAGAGCCACCAGGAACAGCGTGATGATCATCTGCTTGCCGTGCAGGAAGTCGGTCAGGTGCGGGTTCTCCACCAGGTGGGTGGAGGCGTCGGCGGCCGAGAGCGTGATCGTGATCAGGAAGTCGGTGGCGGCGAAGCCGAGCAGGGTCAGCACGAACAGCTTGCCCTGCCAGAAGGAGAGCAGGCGCTCCAGCATGGCGATGGAACCCTCGCCGTGCGGACTCTCCTCGGCGACGCGCCGGTAGACCGGCAGGGCGCCGGCCAGCGTGACGATCACGAGCACGATGGTCGCGATCGGCGAGAGCAGGCCGGCCGCGAGGGCGGCGATGCCCGGCTGGTAGCCGAGGGTCGAGAAGTAGTCGACACCGGTCAGACACATCACCCGCCACCAGCGCTGGCCCTGGTGCGGGGGTTCGGGCTGCGCGTGGGGGCCCGTGTGGCCGCCGCCCTTGCCCATGTCGGACAGCCCCTCCAGCATCCAGGCGCGCAGGCGGCTGGGAGAGGGGTGCTCGGTCGTGGCCATCGGGCGGGCTCCTGGGGTCCGGCGCGGTGTGGTGCGGGGGGCGGTTCGATTTCCGGCCATCACGCGGACGGCGGCACCAGCGTATGCAGAGAGTGACGCGTGGGCCCACGGATCAGTGGTGCCTGAGGCGTCAAGCTTGCGTTAAGAATGGCCTGGCGGGCGGGGGTGGGCAGCAGGAAAGGGGTGCCCGGAGGCCGGAACGGCACGTTCGGCTGTACGGGGGGCGGCGGCCGGGCGCGCGGGGCCGGACACCGAGCGTTATCCGTACGACTACGACACCTGCTTCGAACTCAGCGGGAGGTGCCAGCTGTTGCGCCGGTGTGCGGCCGCCAACGTGCGCTCCAGGGGCGAGGGCGGGACGGCCAGGACGGGGCAGCGCGCGTGGCGGAGGCAGTAGGCGGCCACCCGGCCCGAGAAGGCCCGGCGCCAGCCGCGCCTCCCGGTGCCGACGACCAGTACGTCCTCGTCCCGGCCGGCCAGCTCCACCAGGGCCGGCCCCGGGGCGCCGCGTACGACGAGGCCGTGCACCGGTGCGCCGGGGCCGGCGTCGCCGAAGACGTCCGACAGCACTGTGCGCAACCGGTGCCGGGCCAGCCGGTCCCACTCGTCGACCAGCAGTGTCGAGGCCGCGGACCGCCGCGCCGCCAGTTCGCCGCCCGGCGGCTCCCAGGCCAGTACCGGCCACAGCTCCGCGCCACGGCGCCGGGCCTCCGCCGCCGCCCGGCACAGGGCTGTGACGCTGCCCAGCGAACCGCTCACTCCGACCACGACCCGACCGGGCCCATGGGCGTGGTCACGGGACATGGACTCCACCGTTCCTCCACAGCTGCCCCGGGCTTCTCCCAGCGGAAGGTCGGGTACCCCGGCCCGTGATCCGTCACACTCCCCGTCAGATCCCCGTGGAGGTCGCCGCGTTCGGCGCGTTCGGTGCGGAACATCGGAGGGCTGCAGCCTCTCTCGTAAAGTTCGCCAATCTTGCCGAAACTTTCGGCATAAGGGTTCGACGGGTCCCGTCGACCGCGCGATGGTTCCCGCCCGCGCGGCACGACTTCGCCCGCCGCCCTCCCGTGCGCCGCTGCGGGCGCCCGCCGCCGATGCGTCCGCCCGGCTTCTCGCGGTCGAGACGTCCGACGGCTTCGTCCGGCAGGTCGGACGGGACGGTCCATCCGTCCGTCGAGGTGGCGGGCGCCTCCACCAGCCGGGCCGTCGCCACGGGCGCCGCCGGGGGCCGGGCCGCCCCCGGCTGGTTCGCCCACATGCCCATCAGCTGTTGCGCGACACCTTGACGCTCCTGATCCGCCTTTCTAGAGTCGCCGTTCGGAACGTTCGAGGAATATGCCGAATGTTTCGAAGATGCAGGGCGGGCACGGCCTCCAAAAGTTTCGAAGTTCCAGAGAACCATCGAACCAGGACGGCGTCGGTCGTCCCGTACCCCGAGGAGCGCATCATGGGCGACCCGGCACTGTCCCGTCGCGGTTTCCTGGCGGCCACCGCGGCTGCCGGCCTGGGTATGACCGCCCTCAGCGGCTGTGGCTCAGGCGCGGACGGAGGGTCGTCGGGGACCACCACCATCGAGTGGTGGAACATCTCCACGACCAGCCCGACGAAAGGCGTGTGGGCGGCCCTCGCCAAGAAGTTCGAGGCGCAGAACCCCAAGGTCAAGGTAAAGATCGTCCAGCTGGAGAACGACGCCTACAAGTCGAAGATGACCGCGCTGACCGCCTCGGGCAAGCTCCCCGACATCTTCCACACCTGGGGCGGCGGGGTCCTCCAGCAGCAGGTCGCCGCGGGGCTCGTGAAGGACCTCACCGACGCCACCAAGCCCTGGGCCGGCGGGCTGCTCCCGGTTGCCAAGGAGCCGTACCTCATGGACGGCAAGACCTACGGCATCCCGTTCGACATCGGCATGATCGGCTTCTGGTACAACAGGGCGCTCTTCAAGCAGGCCGGGATCAGCGCACCTCCCACCACCTGGAGCGCTTTCCTGGACGCCGTGAAGAAGCTGAAGGCCGCCGGTGTCACCCCGCTCGCCCTGGCCGGCAAGGAGAGTTGGACCGGCATGTACTACTGGGCGTACCTCGCCATGCGGACCGCGGGGATCGACGCCCTCAAAAAGGCCAACGACGACAAGGACTTCACCGGCGCCGGGCTCGTGCAGGCCGGACAGCACCTGAAGGACCTGGTCCAACTCCAGCCGTTCCAGAAGGGGTTCCTCGGCGCCGCGTACTCCAGCCCGACCGGCCAGGCCGCCACCGTCGGCAACGGCAAGGCCGCGATGGAGCTGATGGGCCAGTGGGCGCCGGTCGTGGAGGCCGACGCGGGCAAGGGCATCGGCGCGAACCTCGGGTTCTTCCCGTTCCCGGCCGTCGAGGGCGGCAAGGGCAGCATCACGGAGGTCTTCGGCGGCGGCGGCGCACACGCGCTGCGTGCCGGTGCCCCGCAGGCCGCCGTCGACTTCCTGAAGTTCTTCGCCTCCGAGGCCACGGACACGGAGCTGGTCAAGAAGACCGGCGTGATACCCGTCGTACCCGCTGCCGAGAGCGCGCTGACCGACCCCAACCTCAAGCTCGTACAGGCCCAGTTGAAGGCCGCCACCGGCTTCCAGCTCTACCTCGACCAGGCCTACGCACCCGCCGTGGGCCAGCAGGTCAACGACAGCGTGGCCGGCCTGATCGCCGGGTCCAAGTCGCCCGAGGACGTCACCCAGGCGATCACCAAGGCCGCGAAGGAAGAGCAGTAGGCCACCCGATGACCTCGACCTACCTGCCGGACATGAGGTCCGGACCGGACGCCGCGCCGCAGTCCCGGGTGACACCGGCCCGGGCGCGCTCCCGGCGGCGGCTGCTGCACTGGCTCACGGCGATGGGCTTCCAACTACCCGCCCTGGCGCTGTTCGGCGTCCTCGTCCTGCTGCCGATCCTGTTCGCGCTGTACGCCTCGTTCTTCCGCTGGGGCGGGTTCGGGATGCCCTCCGACTACACGGGCACCGACAACTTCACCCGGCTCTTCCAGGACGACGTCTTCCTCGGCGACCTCTGGCGCTGCCTGCTGCTGGTCCTGCTCTCGCTGGCGCTGCAACTGCCGTTCGCGCTCGCCATGGCGGTTCTGCTCAACCAGAGGATCCGCGGCCGTGCCGTCTACCGGATGCTGTTCTTCGCGCCCTACGTGCTCTCCGAGGCCATCACCGGTGTCCTGTTCGGCATGATCTTCGCCCCGGACCAGGGGCTCGCCGACCACGTGCTGGGCGCGATCGGACTGGACGGGCTCGGCGGGGAGTGGTTCTCCGACCCCTCCACCGTCATGGCCACCCTGTTCCTGGTCATGACCTGGAAGTACTTCGGCTTCCACATGATGCTCTACCTGGCCGGGCTCCAGTCCATCCCGGCCGAGCTGACGGAGGCCGCGACCGTCGACGGCGCCTCGCCCTGGCAGCGCTTCCGGCACGTCACCCTGCCGCTGCTCGCGCCCACCCTGCGGATCAGCGTCTTCCTGTCGGTGATCGGCGCCATCCAGCTCTTCGACCTGGTGTGGGTGGTCACCGCGGGCGGCCCCGACCACCACTCGGAGACCATGGCCGTGACGATGTTCCAGTACGGGTTCAAGCGATACCAGGTCGGCTACGCCAGTGCCATCAGCGTGGTCATGTTCGCCATCAGCCTCGTCTTCGGCCTCGCCTACCAGCGTTTCGTGCTCCGCCGCGACCTGGCGGGCGCCACCACGAACATGCGGGGGGACGGCGCATGAGCGACAGCCGCAAGACCGTACGCACACTTCCGCTGCACCTGGTCCTCGTCGTGGTCGGCGCCCTGATGGTCGTACCCCTGCTGTACGCCCTGCTGTCCGGGTTCAAGACGACGAGTGAGCTGTCCCGCAACCCGGTCGGGCTGCCCGAGTCCTGGGTCACCTCCAACTACACCGGCATCCTCGGCTCCGGCGCGTTCTGGCGGCTGGTCGGCAACAGCACGCTGATCGCGGTCGCCACCACCGTGCTCGTGGTCGCGGTGTCGGCGCTGGCCGCCTTCTCCTTCGCGCGGTTCGCGTTCCGCGGGCGGGAAGTGCTGTTCACCGTGTTCACGATGGGCCTGATGTTCCCCTTCGCGGTGGCCGCCCTGCCCCTCTTCCTGCTGCTGCGCTCGATGCACCTGCTGGACAACCCGCTGGGCGTGATCCTGCCGCAGGCCGCGTTCGGGCTGCCGATGACCATCATCATCCTGCGCGGCTTCTTCCGGGAGATCCCCGGGGAGCTGGAGGAGGCGGCCACCCTCGACGGCTGTGGGCCGTTCGCCTTCTTCTGGCGGATCCTGCTGCCGATGGCCCGGCCGGCCCTGGGCACGGTCTCCGTGCTCGCGGTCGTCACCAGCTGGAACAACTTCTTCCTGCCCCTGCTGGTCTTCACCGACTCCACGTGGTGGACCGTCCCCATCGGCGTGCAGCAGTTCCAGGGCCAGTACGCCACGGACTACGCCCGTGTGTTCGCTTACCTGGTCCTCGCCATGGTGCCCGCCCTGGCCTTCTACTCGGTCGCCGAACGCCAGCTGGTCGGCGGCCTCACCGCCGGCGCCACCAAAGGCTGAACACCCCTTCCACCCACAGGAGTCGTACGATGTCACGCACACGTCTCAGACTCGCCGGTGCCCTCGCGGCCGTGCTCGTGGCGGCCGGGATCGCCACCGGACCCGCCGCCCAGGCCCACGACCGGCAGCCCACCCTCGCCGAGCTGGCCCAGCGCCACGGCCGTTACTTCGGCAGCGCCACCGACAACCCCGAACTCACCGACACCGCCTACACCAGGCTGCTCGGCTCCGAGTTCGACATGATCACGCCAGGCAACGGCATGAAGTGGTACGCCACGGAGCCCCAGCAGGGCGTCTTCGACTGGACCGACGGCGACCAGATCGTGAACCTCGCCCGCGAGCACCACCAGCGGGTCCGCGCCCACACCCTGGTCTGGCACAGCCAGCTGCCCGACTGGCTCACCTCCCGCACCTGGACCGCCCCCGCACTGCGGGCGGTGCTGAAGAAGCACATCCAGACCGAGGTACGGCACTATCGGGGCAAGGTCTACTCCTGGGACGTCGTGAACGAGGCGTTCAACGAGGACGGCAGCTACCGCGAGACCATCTGGTACAAGACCCTCGGCCCCGGCTACATCGCCGACGCGCTGCGCTGGGCCCACCAGGCCGACCCGGGCGCCAAGCTGTACCTCAACGACTACAACATCGAGGCCGTCGGTCCGAAGAGCGACGCCTACTACACGCTCGCCCGCGAATTGAAGGCCAAGCACGTGCCGTTGGACGGCGTCGGCTTCCAGGCCCACCTCGCCCTCCAGTACGGCTATCCCGGCACGCTGGAGGAGAACCTGCGCCGTTTCGCCCGCCTCGGCCTGGACACCGCGCTCACCGAGGTGGACATCCGGATGCAACTGCCCGCGACCGACGAGAAGCTGGCCGAGCAGGCGACCTGGTACGCGGACCTGACCACGGCGTGCCTGGCGGTACGGCGGTGCGTGGGGATCACGATCTGGGACTGGACGGACAAGTACTCGTGGATCCCGGCCGTCTTCCCGGGAGAGGGTGCGGCCCTGCCCTGGGACGAGCAACTCGCCCCCAAGCCCGCCTACTTCGCGCTGCGCGCAGCACTCGGCCACAGGGAGTGACGGACCCCGGACGCACGTCGGGGCCGGTGCGCACCAGGTGTGCGTCCGGCCCCTTCATTGTCACCGGGCGGAGCGGCGGGGCCGCCCGGGGGTGGTGCGGTGTTCGCTCAGGCCGCGGTCATCACGCTGCCGGCACCGAGCGGGCGGTGCGGGGCGATGATCTGGCCGTCGGGCAGGAGCTCACCGGTGTCCTCGAAGAGGAGAACGCCGTTGCACAGCAGGCTCCAGCCCTGCTCCGGGTGGTGCGCCGTGAGGCGGGCGGACTCCCGGTCGGCGGATTCGGCGGTCGGACACGGCGGTTGGTGCTGGCACATGGGTGGGGTCTCTCGCTTTGTCGTGGTCATGTCGGTCCCCCGTGGTGACGAGTCGGTCGTGAACCAGTGTTGCCCTCCGGGCGTTGTTCCGCAGGGATTTCGCGGCACCGCTTCTCACAGGTTTCAGACGCGTCACCCGGCCGGACGGTTCATCTCCACCGGCTTGTCCCTTCGGATGGTTTTCCATGGCCGGATGGGGCTAGTTCTTCTCTTGCGAGCGGTGAATTGCTCGTACGAGCAATTCACCGCTCGCAAGAGAGGCGGTCTCTCAGGCCGGTGTGATGAGCAGGGGTGCCGGGGTGACGCGGTCGGTGAGCACCGGCAGCAGTTCGGCCACCAGGTGGGGCCGGTGGGCCGCGATGCCGGGCGGGGCGGGTGCCAGCGGGACGAGCAGGTCGGTGTCGGCCGGGTGGCCTTCGGCGCCGTCCGCCGTGCAGTCGCCGTGCAGCCACAGGGTGAGCATGTACAGGCCGGGTAGGGACAGCAGACGGGGCTGGTACGTCCCCGGCAGGGCCTCCGCCTGGTGCAGGGCCCGCTCGGTGGAGGTGATGTAGGGCCCCTCGAAGAAGTGCGAGAAGGCCCAGCCGTCAGGGGTGAGCATCGTCTCGGCCGCGGCCACCGCCCGGTCGCCGCAGCGGATCAGGAAGCGCCAGCCGGCCAGCCGGGTGGCGGACATGCCCTCCGGGGTGATCCGGTCCAGTACATGCACGGGCAGCGGCAGTTCGGGGGTCACGGGACCCTGGGCGGTGCGCAGGGAGGGGGTGCGGGCCTCGTCGACCGCGGTGGGGGAACCGAGGGCGGTGAGAACGGAACGCAGTGCGGGCGCGGGGGCAGGAGGGACTAGCAACGGCATGGTGGGTCGCCTCTCATTCGACAGGCGCGGTGGCGCGAGGGCGGGGGCGGACGGCGCTGTCAGCTCACAGGGGGTCAGAGAGGCGGCGGCCCGGTTCGGTGAAAAGAGGTGCGGACGGTGCCGGCCGCACGCGCTCGGACGGCAGGAACCAGGACCGTGGGCGCCAGCCTTCTGCCTTGTTCGCGGAGTTTATACGACACGTGTTCAGGTGGTGTTTCACCAGGCGGTTGCGCAGAACAGAACAAGGTGCAATTCGGTCATTGATTCGTGGGGAATCCTCCCGATTTACCGCCTGCCGCGACCCCGCTGGCCTCGGAATCCGAGGCTCTCGCGGTCGGCCGAATGTCGTCGGCGTTTTTCACGAGGAGAACGGGGAACCCGCAGTTGCGTGATGCCCCATGCCGCGTGAATGTGCCGCAGGACACATTCCAACAGAGTAGCGGGTGTCCGTCCTGCGCGCGACGTTATCGATCGCCCGGGCTGGGCATCATCCCACCTGGACCCGGGACACCGGCGGCCGGAACTCGGTCCGCCCATTCGAGGAGGGACACTTCGATGGGGGAGAAGGTCGTGGCGGGCCGGTTCGACCTGTCCGATCGCCAGCGCTACCGCGAAAAGCTCCAGGACTGTCTGTCGGGGCTGGAGCGGCTGCTGGTGGAGAAGCAGTTCGACCGCCCCAAGAACCTCATGGGTGTCGAGATCGAATTGAATCTCGCCGGTGCCGACGGTATGCCGAGAATGCTGAACGGGCAGGTGCTCGAACGCATCGCGAGCCGTGATTTCCAAACAGAACTCGCCATGTTCAATCTGGAAGTCAACATCGCTCCACACCGGCTCGGCGGCCGGGTATTCGACCGGCTCGCGGAGGAACTCCGCACCTCCCTCGCGTACGCGGACCGCAAGGCGCGCGAGGTGGACGCCGGCATCGTGATGATCGGCATCCTGCCGACGCTGGAGCGGGACGACCTGGTCTCCGCGAACCTCTCCGAGGTCGACCGTTACACCCTCCTCAACGACCAGATCGTGGCCGCCCGCGGGGAGGACTTCCGGCTCGACATCGAGGGCGTCGAGCATCTCGTGTGCACGTCCAAGTCGATCGTCCCGGAGGCCGCGTGCACGTCCGTGCAGCTGCACCTCCAGGTCACCCCGGGCCGCTTCGCGGACGTGTGGAACGCGGCGCAGGCGGCCGTCGCCCCGCAGATCGCCGTGGGCGCCAACTCCCCCTTCCTCTTCGGCCGCGAACTGTGGCGGGAGTCGCGGCCCCCGCTGTTCCTCCAGGCCACCGACACCCGCCCGCCCGAACTCCAGGCACAGGGCGTACGGCCGCGCACCTGGTTCGGTGAACGTTGGATCAGCTCCGCGTACGAACTGTTCGAGGAGAACCTGCGCTTCTTCCCGGCGCTCCTGCCGATCTGCGACGAGGAGGACCCGCTGGCCGTGCTCGACGCGGGCGGGGTGCCCAAGCTCGCCGAACTCGTCCTGCACAACGGCACGGTGTACCGCTGGAACCGGCCCGTCTACGGCATCGCCGACGGCGTCCCCCACCTCCGGGTCGAGAACCGGGTCCTGCCCGCCGGCCCCACCATCACCGACGTCGTCGCCAACGCGGCGTTCTACTACGGTCTGGTCCGCGCGCTCGCCGAGGAGTCCCGCCCGGTGTGGACGCGGATGCCGTTCTCCGTCGCCGAGGCCAACTTCGACGCGGCGTGCCGGGACGGGATCGACGCCCGGCTGGTCTGGCCGCGCCGGGCGCGGTACGGCGGCGGTACGGCGGAGGTGGACGCGGTCACCCTGGTCCGCGACGAGTTGCTGCCGCTGGCGGCGGCGGGGCTCGACGGGTGGGGGGTGGAGCCGGCCGACCGGGACTTCTACCTGGGTGTGATCGAGGAGCGTTGCCGACGGCGGGTCAACGGGGCCTCCTGGCAGGCGGCGACCTTCCACCGGGCGCTGGAGCGGGGACTGCCGAGGGATGTGGCGCTGGCCGGGATGACGCGGCGCTATGCCGAGCTGATGAACGCGGGGGAGCCCGTGCACACGTGGCCGGTGGGGTTATTGGAACCGGCGCTGACGGTGTGAGCGGTACGCGGACACCGTGACGGGCCCGCTTTCCGTGACGGGCCCCCTCCCTCCAGGGGGCCGCCCGTGCCTCCTCGGTCTCCATCGGGCAAGCTGTGACGACCCACGGCGTGGGATTTGCTCGACTGGAGGCAGGTGTGCAGGTGGAGGCGGGTTCAGTGGCCGGTTCTTACCCCGTGGAACGGCCCTCGCAGCGCATGTTCAGGGACGAGACGCTGCTGGTGCTGGGGCTGTCTCTCGGGGCGAGCGGCGTGTCGGCGCTGATCAGCTTCATCGGGTCGGTCACCAAACCGGGCGGGCTCAAGGACCAGGCGGCGACCCTCAACGCGTCCGCCGCGCCCGGCCGCCCCTGGCTGGACCTCGCCTGGCAGCTGTTCGGCATCGCCAGCGCGCTGGTCCCCGTCCTCCTGGTGGCCCACCTGCTGCTCCGTGAGGGCGCGAGCCTGCGCACCCTCGGCTTCGACCGGACCCGCCCCTGGCCCGACCTCGGGCGCGGCGCGGGCGTCGCGGCGGTGATCGGCAGCACCGGAATCGCCTTCTACCTGGCCGCACGCGGACTCGGGTTCAACCTCACGGTGGTGCCCGAGGCGCTGCCCGGCGTGTGGTGGAAGTACCCCGTACTGATCCTGTCCGCGATGCAGAACGCCATCCTCGAAGAGGTCATCGTCGTCGGCTATCTGCTGCGCCGCCTGGACCAGTTGGGGTGGACCGCCGGTACGGCGCTGGTGGCCAGCGCCGTTCTGCGCGGGTCGTACCACCTGTACCAGGGGATCGGCGGCTTCATCGGCAACATGGTGATGGGCGTCGTCTTCGTCTACCTGTACCGGCGGTGGGGCCGGGTCGGCCCCCTGGTGGTGGCGCACTCGCTGCTCGACATCGGCGCGTTCGTGGGGTACGCGCTGCTCGCCGGCAAGGTGGGCTGGCTGCCTACGGCGTGAGCAGTTCCCCGTCGATGACGGTGACCGCGCGCCCGGTGAGCAGGACGCGGTCACCGCGCAGGCCGGTGCGGACGAGTCCGGTACGGCGGGAGGCCTGCAGCCCGGTCAGGTCGTCGCTGCCGAGCCGGGCCGACCAGTGCGGCGCGAGGGCGGTGTGCGCGCTCCCGGTCACCGGGTCCTCGTCGATGCCGACGTTGGGGAAGAAGCAGCGGGAGACGTAGTCGTAGCCCCCGGCCGGGTCCCCGGCCCGTGCGGTGGCGATGATCCCGCGCTCCGAGTAGGCGCCGAGGGCCCGGTGGTCGGGGGAGAGCCCCAGCACCGTCTTCTCGTCGGCGAGTTCCACGAGCAGGTCCCCCACGTTCGGGCCGGTGTCGAACACGGCGACCGGTTCGGAGCCGAGCGCCTCGGCGACCCCGTCGGGGGTGTCGACGCGGGTGAGCGGTGCGGTGGGGAAGTCCAGGGTGATCGAGCCGTCCGCGCCGGGGGTCGCGATCAGCACGCCGCTTCGGGTGGCGAAGCGCACGGCTCCCGGGTGCGCCCCGGTCGTGCTCAGCACATGGGCGGTGGCGAGCGTGGCGTGACCGCACATCGCGACCTCCGTGACGGGGGTGAACCATCGCAGCGCCCAGTCGGCGTCCGCGCCCTCGGGCAACGGGTGCGCGAAGGCGGTCTCGGCGTGGTTCACCTCCATGGCGACGTTCTGCATCCAGCCGTCGTCGGGGAAGGTGTCCAGGAGGACGACCCCGGCCGGGTTCCCCGCGAAGACCCGCTCGGCAAAGGCATCGACGATTCGAATCCGCATGCCCCAGACGCTAGGCCCGCTGCCCTGCGGCCACCCAAGGCCAATTCACGGCTCCTGGCCCGATTCCCCCCAGGAGGCCGAACCGGTTCACCCGGCCGGGTCGGTGCGGGGCTTTCGGGGCGGGGATTGTTTCGTGGTTCCTCCGGCAGGCTTCGGCCGGGGCACCGCCAGCACCCCAGACCGCGACGGTGCTTCGTGGGCAGCGCCGGGGATCGCGCGGCGACCCACGACGGTGCCGCGGTGGGCACTCGGTCGCCTGGCACGACGGCGCTTCGCGGGGGCGCGGGGAACTGTGCGGGCACGCACGGCGGTGCCGCACCCGACGCCCGACCCTCCGCCCGCAGCCCCTGTCGCCCGCGCCGCCGGACCTGGAAGAAGGGCCGACCCCCTGAGGAGTCGGCCCTTCTCGAACGTGTCGCTCAGTCCGTGCCCAGCTCCATGGCGGCCCGGTCCAGCAGCTCGTCGGCGTCCGGCGCCGCCTCCCCGCGGGACGCGATCGCCTCGGCGCCGCCCTCCGGCATGGTGCCGATGAGACCGGTCGCCGCGGCCTGTGCGGCCCCGATCGCCGGGTTGGCGGAGCCGATCAGACCGAGCCCCGCGTACTGCTCCAGCTTCGCGCGGGAATCGGCGATGTCGAGGTTGCGCATCGTGAGCTGGCCGATCCGGTCCACCGGACCGAACGCGGCGTCCTCGGTGCGCTCCATCGAGAGCTTGTCGGGGTGGTAGCTGAAGGCCGGCCCCGTCGTGTCGAGGATCGAGTAGTCCTCGCCGCGCCGCAGCCGCAGCGTCACCTCACCGGTGACCGCCGCGCCGACCCACCGCTGGAGCGACTCCCGGATCATCAGCGCCTGCGGGTCCAGCCACCGGCCCTCGTACATGAGGCGTCCGAGCCGCCGGCCCTCGTTGTGGTACTGCGCGAGGGTGTCCTCGTTGTGAATCGCGTTGACCAGCCGCTCGTAGGCGGCGTGCAGCAGCGCCATGCCCGGCGCCTCGTAGATCCCGCGGCTCTTCGCCTCGATGATCCGGTTCTCGATCTGGTCCGACATGCCGAGCCCGTGCCGGCCGCCGATCGCGTTCGCCTCCATGACCAGCTCGACGGCGGTCCCGAACTCCTTGCCGTTGATCGTCACCGGCCGGCCCTGGTCGAAGCCGATGGTCACGTCCTCGGGCAGGATCTCGACCTCGGGGTCCCAGAACCGCACGCCCATGATGGGGTCGACGGTCTCGATGCCGTTGTCCAGGTGCTCCAGGGTCTTCGCCTCGTGCGTGGCGCCCCAGATGTTGGCGTCCGTGGAGTACGCCTTCTCCGTGCTGTCCCGGTACGGCAGCCCGTGCGCGAGCAGCCACTCGGACATCTCCTTGCGGCCGCCGAGCTCGGTCACGAAGTCCGCGTCCAGCCAGGGCTTGTAGATCCGCAGGTGCGGGTTGGCGAGCAGCCCGTACCGGTAGAACCGCTCGATGTCGTTGCCCTTGAAGGTCGAGCCGTCGCCCCAGATCTGGACGTCGTCCTCCAGCATCGCCCGCACCAGCAGGGTGCCGGTGACCGCCCGGCCCAGCGGGGTGGTGTTGAAGTACGCCCGCCCGCCCGAGCGGATGTGGAACGCACCGCAGGTCAGCGCGGCCAGGCCCTCCTCGACCAGCGCGGCCCGGCAGTCGACCAGGCGCGCGATCTCGGCACCGTAGGTGTGCGCACGGCCGGGCACCGACGCGATGTCGGGCTCGTCGTACTGACCGATGTCGGCGGTGTAGGTGCACGGGACGGCGCCCTTGTCGCGCATCCACGCGACCGCGACCGAGGTGTCGAGCCCGCCGGAGAAGGCGATGCCGACGCGCTCGCCGGCGGGAAGGGAGGTGAGGACCTTGGACATAGGAAGAGTATGCATGAGACCGCATGGTCATGCAACGTCCCTGTTGGGGCTGCTGCCGTCAGTCGGCAGGGGTTGTCAGGCGAGCGGTTGCGATATATCGTTGAGGCATCGCGAACGATACGCGACAGATCAACGATGGAATGGAGTGATTCCCATGCGTTCCCACGGATTCGAGCGTGGACACGGACACGGACGCGACGACCGCCGCGCGGCGTTCGGGCCCTTCGGTCCCGGCGGTCCCGGCTTCGGCCCCGGTGGGCCCGGTTTCGGGCCGGGCCACTGGGGGCCGCGAGGGCGCGGCGGACCCAGGGGGAGGGCGCGGCGCGGTGACGTACGGGCCTCGATCCTGGCCCTGCTGAAGGATCGCCCGATGCACGGCTACGAGATGATCCAGGAGATCGCCGAGCGAAGTGGCGGTGCGTGGAAGCCCAGCCCCGGCTCGGTCTACCCCACCCTCCAGTTGCTGGAGGACGAGGGTCTGATCGCCAGTGAGAGCGAGGGCGGCAAGAAGCTGTTCTCCCTCACCGACAGCGGCCGAACCGCCGCCGACGAGGGCCCGGAAGCCCCCTGGGAAGAGGCGTCCCGCGGGGTCGACTTCGAGGCGCTCGGGGAGATCCGCCAGGCCGGCTTCGGCCTGATGGAGGCCTTCGGGCAGGTCTGGAAGACCGGCACCAAGGAACAGCGCGAGAAGGCGCTGGCCGTCATCAACGAGACCCGCAAGAAGCTGTACCTCATCCTCGCCGACGAGGACTGACCGGCAGCGGGCCGGCGGCGCACCGGGCGCCCCGCGGACCTCCGCGGGGCGCCCCGCGCGTGCGGAGGCGACGTGTGCGGCCCGGCTCAGGCCACCAGGGTGCCCAGCTTGCGCAGCGACTCGTTCAGCGCCGCCGTCGCCGAGTCCTTGAGCTTGCCCGCCATCAGCGACACGGCCGCGCCCGTGAACTCGCCGTCGATCCGCACCCCCGTAGCCTCCCCGTCCGGGGTCAGTGTGTAGCGCGTCGCGACGGTCACCGCCATCGGGCCCTTGCCGCGGATCGCCAGCACCCGGGCCGGCTCCAGTTCCTCGATGGTCCACTCGACCTCCGCCGGGAAGCCCATCAGCTTCATGTTCTCCTGGAAGGTGCCGCCCACCGCCAGGGTCTCGGGGCCGCCCTTGGGGAAATTCGTGTGGGTCGTGTTCCACTCTCCGTACGCCGGCCAGTCGGTGAGCTGGGCCCACACCTTCTCGGCCGGTGCCTGGATGCGTGCCTCCGCGCTGACTTCGGCCATGGGGCCACCCCTTCGTGTCGGGCTACGGTGCGCGGAACGTAGCCGCAGGACCTCGAACATTCAATACTGATGAACCGTCAGAAAATGTCGCGGTCGCGGGTGCGGTCGTGTCCGAACCGGCCTGATCTCATCCGTAAGGAGGAGATTCCGGCGCCCGCCGTCCACTCTGCGTGGGACGCGAGAATGCTTCCCCCCGAGGATGACGCGGACGCCCGGGATTGATGAGGTGGAGGAGTGCAACCCCGTATTCCCCGCCAGCCCGCACAGGACCATGGCGGCATCCACGCGGACGACGACGCCGGACTCGGTGCCGAACTGGCAGCGGTGGTCGCCGGTGCGCGGCGCCGGGCCGTACGGGACGGGGACCGCCAGGTCGACACCGCCCACCTGCTGCACTCCCTGATCGAGAACGACCCCGAGGTCCGCGGCGTCATCGGCGACGCGCAACTCGCCCGGCTGCTCGGCTACCTGGTCCAGCGCAGCATCGGCTACGGCCTGCGCTGGCAGGGCGGGATCGAGGACTCCGGCGCGCTGCCGGCCCTCACGTCACCCGAAGGCAAGGGGGACGGCGGCTGGTCCCCGGTGGCGGCGGCCGCCGTCGAGTACGCCCGCAGCCGCGCCCGGCGCCGGGGCGGCGTCCGCGCCCACGGCGTCGACCTCCTCGCGGGCCTGGTGGGCGACCCGCGGTCGCGGGCCGTCGAGGTCCTGGAGCGGGCCGGGGTGGCCGCCCGGGAGCTGGCCGTGCGGATCGACGGGGACGACGGGCTGCGGGACCCCAGGCTGGAGAACCGCACGTCCAGCCGTTGAGACAGGTGCCACAGGGGGTGACGCTCATGTCGCCCCCTGGCATCATGTGCCGGTGCGGACCACTGACAGCAGCCACCACGGAAAGAGCCTCGGCCTCTTCCTCGCCTTCGGTTCGGCGCTCTCCTTCGGCGGCTCGGGCGTCGCGGCCAAGCCCCTGATCGAGGCCGGGCTCACGCCGCTGCACGTGGTGTGGCTCCGGGTGGCCGGTGCCGCCCTGGTGATGCTTCCGCTCGCCGTCCGTCACCGTGACCTGCCGCGCCACCGGCCCGCGCTGCTCGCCGGGTTCGGCCTGCTGGCCGTCGCGGGCGTCCAGGCCTGCTACTTCGCCGCGATCTCCCGGATACCCGTGGGGGTGGCGCTGCTCGTGGAGTACCTCGCTCCCGCGCTGGTGCTCGGCTGGGTCCGGTTCGTGCAGCGGCGGCCGGTCACCCGCGCCGCCGCGCTCGGTGCGGTCCTCGCGGCGGGCGGCCTGGCGTGCGTCGTGGAGGTGTGGTCCGGGCTGCGCTTCGACGCGCTGGGACTGGCGCTGGCGCTGGGCGCGGCCTGCTGCCAGGTGGGGTACTTCGTGCTCGCCGACCACGGTGGGGGCGACGGGGTGGACGCGCTGGGCGTGATCGCGTACGGCCTGCTGGTCGGCGCGGGGCTGCTCACCGTGGTGGCCCGGCCCTGGGAGATGGACTGGTCGGTGCTGGGCGGCTCCGCGCGCATGAACGGGGTGGCCGTGCCGGCGGTGGCGCTGCTGGGATGGATCGTGCTGGTCGCGACGGTCGTCGCGTACGCCACCGGTGTGCTGTCGGTACGGCGGTTGTCCCCGCAGGTGGCGGGGGTGGTCGCCTGCCTGGAGGCGGTGGTGGCGACCGTGCTGGCCTGGGTGCTGCTGGGGGAGCGGCTGGCGGTGCCGCAGGTGGTGGGAGGGGTGGTCGTGCTGACCGGGGCTTTCATCGCGCAGTCGTCGGCTCCCGTACCCGAACCGGTGGTGGGTCCGGTCGCCGCCGGCGTGGAGGTGCGGGCGCGTGGGGGCTTGGCGCGCCCACGCGGCGGTGACCGCAGGTCCGACACGGTCCCGCGCCCCTGAAGGGGGCGCGTCGACCCACTGCTGCCCGGATCAGGCGTTGTTCAGGTACGACGGGACCGCGACGTCCGCCGGCAGGTCGTCGTTGGCGATCGGTGCGTCGTAGCCCTTGCGCAGCGGCACCACGCCCGCCCAGTACGGGAGGCCCAGGTCCTCGGGATCGTCGTTGGCGCCGCCCGTCCGGGTCTTCGCGGAGACCTCGGTCAGGTCCAGGCGGATCACCGCGGTCGCGGCCAGTTCCTTCCTGTTCGCCGGGCGGGAGTCGGCGGATCGCCCCGCCACGACGTGGTCGACCAGGGCGTCCAGGGCGAGGCGCCGCTCCTCTGGGTCGGTCACCTGGTGGGCGATGCCGTGCACCACCACCGAGCGGTAGTTGATCGAGTGGTGGAAGGCCGAACGGGCCAGCACCAGACCGTCGACGTGGGTGACCGTCACGCACACCGGGAGCCCGGGGTCGGTCTCCCCGGCCATACGCAGCGGGCGCGAGCCCGTCGACCCGTGCAGGTACAGCACCTCGCCGACCCGCCCGTAGAGCGTCGGCAGCACCACCGGCGCGCCGTCGCGCACGAAGCCGAGGTGGCAGAGGTAGCCCTCGTCGAGGATCGAGTGCACGAGCTCCCTGTCGTACGACGCCCGGTCCGCGGAGCGGGTGGGAACGGTGCGGTCGGTCCTGGGGTAGGCGGCGGGCTGGTGCGGCACGGTTCCCTGGGCGGCGGTCTCCATTGCGCTCCTTCATTGTACTAGTGCATAATCTGCTTTGTGCTAGGAGAATATCCGATCGAAGGGCGTGGCGCAGCGGAGATTGCGGCCAGCGTCGAGCGCGCGGTGGGTGCCGGGGCGCTGGAACCGGGGCAACTGCTGCCCCCGATGCGGGAGTTGGCGTCCCGCCTCGGGGTGAATCCCAATACGGTGGCGGCCGCGTACCGCATCCTGCGCGAGCGCGGGGTCATCGAGACCTCCGGCCGACGCGGCAGCCGGGTCCGGCCCAAGCCGGCCACCACCGGCCGCGACCAGATCGGCGCGGACCTGCCGGCCGGGGTGCGTGACCTGTCCTCCGGCAACCCCGACCCCGCGCTGCTGCCCGCCCTCGCGCCGGCCCTGGCGGCCGTGGCGGCGGAGAGCGACCGTGCGCCGGTCCTCTACGGCGCCGACCCGGTCGAGCCGGAGCTGGAGCGGATGTCGCGTGCCGCGTTCGCCGCCGACGGCGTGCCCTATGGCCCGGTCACCGTCGCTTCGGGCTCCCTCGACGCCGTCGAGCGTGCGCTGCTGGCCCACCTCAAGCCGGGGGACGCGGTCGCCGTCGAGGACCCCGGCTGGGCCCGCATCCTCGATCTCGTTCCCGCGCTGGGCCTGCGGGCCGTCCCGGTGGCGGTGGACGACGAGGGGCCGCGTCCCGACGGACTGCGCCAGGCGCTGGCTTCGGGGGCCCGGGCCCTGATCGTCACGGCGCGGGCCCAGAACCCGACCGGCGCCGCGGTGAGCGCCCCCCGCGCGCGTGCCCTCCGTGCCCTCCTGCGAGAACACCCGCACACCCTGCTGATCGAGGACGACCACGGGCACGGCATCGTCGACCTCCCCCCGCACCCCCTGGTGGGCGGCACCCACCACTGGGTCTTCCTCCGCTCGGTCGCCAAGGCCTACGGCCCCGACCTGCGCCTGGCCGTCATGACCGGCGACGAGGTCACGGTCGACCGGGTGCGGGGCCGACAGCGCCTGGGGCCGGGCTGGGTGAGCCACCTGCTGCAGCGCACGGTGGTCCGGATGTGGGCCGACGGCGCGATGGACGGGCCGGAGGTGGCGGCGGCCTACCGGGCCCGCCGGGAACTGCTCGTCGACGCTCTCGCGGACCACGGCATCGAGGCCCACGGCCGCAGCGGCATGAACGTCTGGGTCCCGGTTCCGGACGAGACGGGGGCGGTGGCCCGGCTGCTGCACGAGGGGTGGGGGGTGTCCCCGGGGGCGCGCTACCGGATGGCGACCCCGCCGGGCATCCGCATCACCGTCTCCACGCTGACCCCCGCGGAGACCGGACGCCTGGCGGCGGCGGTGGCGGCGGCGGTGGAACCGGGGAGGGGGCGGGTGCTGGCCTAGCTACTGTAGGGCGTGTTGCGAAAGTCCCGTCTGCCGCGCGACGCCATGCACGCTCCCCCAGCCTCCGGCCGGGGGGACCCCCGGAGCACGCACCTGACGCCGCGCGGCCCGCCCTCCGGGCGGACGACGGGGCTTTCGCAACACGCCCTGGCGGCCGCCCTCCTCAGGAGACCCTCCCCTTGGGGCGCATCTGGGTGAGCGCGGCCCCGGCCAGTACCACCACCGCTCCCACCGGCGTGCTCCACCGCAGTGACTCGCCCAGTACCGCGACGCCCGCCGCCGTGGCGATGACCGGGATGAAGTACGTGACCATCTGGGCCGTGGTCGGGCCCACTTCGGCGACCAGCCCGTACTGGACCAGCACCGCGAGACCGGTGCCGAGCGCGCCCAGCGCGGCGATCGCCAGCAGGGGCAGCCATGAGACGTGCCGGGGGAAGGAGGTGAACACCGGCGTCACCACGGCCAGCTGAACTGACGCGAGCAGCAACTGCGCACCGGTCATGGACAGATGCGAGCTCCCGGTGCCCGCCAGTGTCCGCCGCACGTAGATCCAGCCGATCGGATAGCTCAACGAGGCCAGCAGCGCCATCGCCGTGCCCGTGACGTCCAGGCCGTGGAACCCCTGCCAGGCACCCAGCACCGTCAGCACCCCGAGGAAGCCCAGGCCGAGCCCGGCGAAGCGGATCCGGGTCGGCCGGTCCTCCGACAGGGCGACCAGCGACAGGGCCATGCCCCACAGCGGTGAGGTCGCGTTGCAGATGCCGGCCAGGGTGGACGGGATGGTCAGCTCGGAGTAGGCGAAGAGCGAGAACGGCAGCGCGTTCAGCAGGAACGCGGCGACCGTCAGATGGCCCCAGGTGCGGGCCCCGCGCGGCAGCCGCTCCCGCTTCCACGCCATCGCCGCCGCCAGCACCGCGGTACCGAACACCAGCCTGCCCAGGGTGACCTGGAACGGGGCGTAGCCCTGCGTCCCCACCTTGATCAGCAGGAAGCTGAAGCCCCAGATCAGCGAAAGGGCACCGAACCGCAGGCGCCAGTCCAGGCGGGGGCGGGAACGGTCGCCGGAGAGCGTGGGCTCGGCGGCAGCGGCAGTGGTTGTCGTCACGGTGGTCATACGCCCACCATGCTGGAGTCGACGTCGTAGCACAATCGAGATTTCGACTGCGGTATCTCTTAGAATCGCTTACATGTTGAACCTGGAGCGCCTGCGCACCCTCGACGCCCTCGCCCGGCACGGCTCGGTCAGCGGGGCCGCCGAGGCCCTGCATGTCACGACGTCGGCGGTCTCGCAGCAGCTGGGCAAGCTGGAGCGCGAGGTGGACCAGCAGCTCCTCGCCAGGAACGGCAGGGGCGTCCGGCTCACCGACGCCGGCCGGCTGCTCGCCGAGCACGCGGGCCGCATCCTCTCCCAGGTGGAGCTGGCCCAGTCCGACCTGGAGGCGCACCGCGGCCAGGTCGTCGGAGAACTCAGGCTGTCGGCGTTCCCGACGGCCGCCCGGGGGCTCTTCCCGGCCGCGCTGGCGGACCTGCGCACCCGGCACCCGGCGCTGCGCGTCCGCTCCAGCGAACTGGAACCGGAGAGCGGTATCGCCGGGGTGGTCCGCGGCGACCTCGACCTGGCGGTCGTGCTGGACTGGTACAACAAGCCGATGCCGCTGCCCGAGGGCCTGGTCAAGGCGCCCCTGCTGGACGACCCCGCCGACGTGGCCCTCCCGGTCGGCCACCGGCTCGCAGGCCGGGACGAGGTGGACCTGGGGGAGTTCGCCGAGGACGAGTGGATCACCTGGGGCGAGGGCGAGTTCTGCCACGAGTGGCTGATGTTCACGCTGCGCTCGCGCGGAGTCGAACCGATCGTCGGGCACCGCGCCGCCGAGACGCACACCCAACTCAACCTGGTGGCCGCCGGGCTGGGAGTCTGCATCGCCCCGCTGCTCGGCCGGCACCCGGTGCCCGAGGGCATCGTGACGGTGCCGCTCAAGCAGCGGGTGCGCCGCCATGTGTACGTCGTCTGGCGGGCGGACGCCGACCGCCGCCCGTCGATCCGGGCGGCGGTACAGGCCCTGCGGGGCGCGGCCGAGACGATCTCCTGAACCGTCCGCGCTCTCCCGACCGCCCTGCGCGGAGCCTACGCGGAGCCGAGCTTGCGGAAGTCCCAGGAGGCGGTCTTCGTCGGGGTCAGCCGGGCCCAGGCGTGCCTGCCGTCGTGCGGCATCTCGTCAAGGCCGAAGTTCTTGCGGGCGAACAGGGTCTCCACGTAGTCGAGTTCGGCGACCAGCTCGCCGGTGCGCGGGACCTCGCCCACGAACTCGACGGACCCTCTCAGCTCGACACCGCGCAGACTGTCGTACTCCTCACCCGAGTCGACCACGACGGCCACCCGCGGGTCGCGCGTCAGGTCCTTCCAGCGCTGGCTGCGCACCACCGAGTACAGCCACAGCGACGTGCCGTCCCACGCGAACCACAGCGCGCTCACGTGCGGCGCGCCGGACGCCGAGACGGTCGCGACCCGGCAGGTGCGCTGCGTGGTGAGGAAATCGTCCAGCTCTCCGGGCGTCATCATGATCTTGCGGCCCCGGCGCTGAGTGACGGTCATGCGGCCCCTCTTCTCTTCTTCCGTTCCCGCGCGATGGCGGTTAGTGTCACCCGCCCCGCACCAAGGCGGAAGGGGGCGTCATGCCGTCGTCGTACGAACGTCTCGCGGAACTCCTCGAGCCCACGAGCACCGTGCTGCTCACCGTCGAGTGCCAGCAGGGCGTGGTCGGCCCGGACGGCGCACTGCCCGAACTCGCCCGCGAGGCCCGCGCGTCGGGGGCACTGGCCAACGTCGCCCGGCTGGTCGCCGCGGCGCACGACACCGGCGTCCAGGTGATCCACGCGATCGCCGAACGCCGCCCCGACGGCCGGGGAGCGAACCGCAACGCGCGGCTGTTCCGCGCCGCCGGGCGGCTGCCCGTCCAGCAGCTGTCCGGCACGGCGGCGGTACGCGTCGCGCCCCCCATCGAGGTCTCGGAGGAGGACCTCGTCGTACGACGGCTGCACGGCCTGTCGCCGATCCAGGGCACCGACGTCGACCCGCTGCTGCGCAACCTCGGCTGCCGCACCCTGGTCGTCACCGGTGTCTCGGCCAACGTGGCCGTGCCCAATGCGGTGTTCGACGCGGTGAACCGGGGCTACACGGCCGTCGTACCGGCCGACGCCATCGCGGGGGTCCCCTCCGACTACACCCCCGCGATGATCCGCAACACCCTCGCGCTGGTCGCCACGATCGCGACCACGGACGAGGTGCTCGGCTGCCTCAGACGCCCGCGCCGGCGAGCCTGAGCCTCAGGCCAGCGAGATCTGGTCGCCGGCGACCGTGATCTTCGCCGGGGTCAGGCCGGTCGTCGCCGGACCGTGCTTCACGCTGCCGTCCGCGATGGCGAACTTGCTGCCGTGACAGGGGCAGACGATCTCGCCGTTGGCCACGCTGCTCACCGCGCAGCCCGCGTGCGGGCACTTCGTGGAGAACGCCTTGTAGGCGCCGGACGTCGGCTGGGTGACGACCACGGCCTGGTCCTTGTAGATCGTGCCGCCGCCCTCGGGGATGTCCGAGGTCTTGGCGAGCGCGGTGCCGCCGGCCGCCGCGGTGGGCGTGCCCGTCGAACCGCCCGTGCCGTTGCTGTTCTGGTTGGTGGCGCCAGCGCCCGTGTTGTTCGTGGTGGTCGACCCCGAGTTGTCGTCCGACGAACCGCAGGCGGTCAGCGCGGCGGCGAGCCCCGCCGCTCCGGCCGCCGCCATGACGGTACGGCGGCCCGGTGCGGCTGAGGGGTTGAGCGGTGCGCTGGTCATGTGAGGGGTTCCCTTCCGCGGAGCTTCTCGTTGATCCGTCCAGGGGTACGGTCTTCCGGCACCACCTGTTCAGACGGCATCCAGATAGTGACCACCTCGACATGAGCCTGCGGTGAAAGGGCGCTGTCGGTTCCCTGTCAGGCGGTCGCCAGGGCCACCTCGGTCGACTTGATCAGCGCCACCACCGGGGCGCCGGACGTCAGGCCGAGGTCGGTGACCGCGTCCTTGGTGATCGCCGCGGTGAGGTCGGGACCGCCGTCGACGGCGACCTTGACCGTGGCCATCGCCCCGCCGGTGGCGACGTCCCGGACCGTGCCGGGCAGCCGGTTGCGGATGGAGACCCCCGCGACCGGGCCGGTGGCCAGCGCGACCTCGGTGGACTTGACCAGGGCGCGCACGGCCGAGCCCGCGGTGAGCCCCAGGTCCTCGACCGCCTCCAGGGTGACCGCGGCGGTGAGGTCCTGACCGCCGTCGAGGCGCACCTTCACGGTCGCCATCACCTCACCGGCGGTGACCGCGACCACGGTGCCGGGGATCTGGTTGCGGATACTCAGGCTCATGAAGGGCCACCTCGCAGATAGGGAAAAGGTGATGTGCCATGACGTGCGACGATCGTGGCTCCACAAGTTAGCGGTTCCACGGCGGCTCCCGAATGCCGTTGCCGCAGGTGTCGTGGCTGGTTAGGTTCGGGCCATGGCTGATGACGAACCCACCCGTGCCGCGCGCCTGATCGACGCCCAGGCCAAGGCCGCCCTGCTGTTCGCGGAGATCGAGGAGCGCGGACTCGTCGCCGCCGGGGAGCGGGAGCGGGCGGTCAGCGACCGGGTTCGTGACCTGGCGAACGAGATGTTCGGGACCACCCGGCACTGGCACAAGCGGATCGTGCGCTCCGGCCCGAACACCCTGCTGCCGTACAAGGAGAACCCGCCGGACCGGGTGATCGCCGCGGACGACATCGTCTTCGCCGACTTCGGGCCGATCTTCGAGGAGTACGAGGCCGACTTCGGCCGTACCTTCGTCCTCGGCGACGACCCGGTCAAGCAGCGGCTGCGGGCCGACCTGCCCGAGGTGTTCGCGGCCGGCCGGCGCTCCTTCGAGGCCGACCCCCGGATCACCGGTGCCGCGCTGCACGCCGAGGTCGCGCGGCTCGCCCGCGAGGCCGGCTGGGAACTGGGCGGCTGGCACGCCGGACACCTGGTCGGGGAGTTCCCGCACGAGAAGATCGACGGCGCGGACGTCGAGTCGTACATCACCCCCGGCAACGACACCCCCCTGCGCCGCACCGACAGGGCGGGCCGTGCCTGCCACTGGATCCTGGAGATCCACCTGGTCGACCGGGAGCGGGGCTTCGGCGGGTTCCACGAGGAACTGCTCACCCTCTGACGGCTTTTCCGTGCGCGATCACCCTTGGTTACTATGCTGCTCACCCACTTCCGGGAACCGGTCGTGGATCGCACGGTGAACGAGACGGGTGGCCTGGGAAAATGCTGAAAGCGGTCACCGCGACCCGCTACATCACCCCCCTGCGCGAGGGCGGATCGCTGCCGGGGCTCGTCGAGGGCGACGACTTCGGGACCTACGTCACGAAGTTCACCGGCGCCGGTCAGGGACGCAAGACGCTGGTCGCCGAGGTCGTCTGCGGGGAACTCGCCCGCCGGCTCGGGTTCCGGATGCCCCGGCTGGTCACCGTCGAACTCGACCCGGTGCTGGGGCTCGGCGAACCCGAGCAGCAGGTGCAGGACCTGCTGCGCGGCAGCGGCGGCAGCAACCTCGGCATGGACTTCCTCTCCGGCGCCCTCGGCTTCGATCCGCTCGCCTTCTCCGTGAGCTCCGAGGAGGCCGGGCGGATCGTCTGGTTCGACGCGCTGGTCAACAACGTCGACCGCTCCTGGCGCAACCCCAACCTGCTGGTGCACCGCGGCGACCTGTGGCTCATCGACCACGGCGCCACCATGATCTGGCAGCACAACTGGCCGTCGGCGGAGGTCTCCGCCGCCCGCCCGTACGACGCCGCCGACCACGCGCTGAGCGGCTTCGCGCCCGATGTCCGGGCGGCCGCCGCCGAGCTGGCCCGGCTGGTCACCGAGGACCTGCTCGCCGAGGTCACCGCCGAGATCCCGGACGTCTGGCTGGCCGGCGAGCCCGGCTTCGACACGCCCGACGACCTGCGGCGCACCTACGCCCGGCCGCTGCTCGCCCGTGCCGCCGTCATCCATGAGCGCATCACCGGCATCGAGGGGACCACGTGAGCGAGACCCACATCCACATGGCCGGACATGTGGCCGAGCGCCACATCACCCGGGCCGGCCAGGGCGGCGACCGGGACGTCTTCGAGTACGCCCTGCTGCGGGTCGTGCCCCGGGTGGAGCGCGGCGAGTGCATCAACGCGGGCGTGATCGTGTACTGCCGGGCCAAGGCCTACGTCGGTGCCCGCACCCACCTCGACGAGGCCCGGCTGCTGGCCCTGGACCCGGAGGCGGACGTCGCCGGGGTGCGGGCCGCGCTCGGGGCCGTGGAAGGGGTTTGCGCGGGCGGCGACGCGGCGGGACACGCGGCCGGTGACGACCCCGGGCGCCGCTTCCGCTGGCTCGTCGCGCCCCGGTCGACGGTCGTGCAGCCCGGACCGGTGCACACCGGTCTGACCCTCGACGCCGCCGCCGAGACACACCGGTTGCTGGACCTCCTGGTGAGGTAATGGATCACACCGCGCGGTGTGGCGTTGACACCGCGTGCCAGGGCTTCTAGCGTCACGTCTGTCGAAGGTACTAAGCGGTCGCTCACCGCGGCGGGAGGTCGGCAGCGGCCCCCGCGACCAGGTTCTCTCAAGGGCGAGGAGAAACAGCAATGTCCAGCACTGAGCAGCGGGTGGCCGTCGTCACCGGTGCCGCACGCGGGATCGGCGCCGCCACCGCCGTACGACTGGCCGCCGAGGGTCGGGCGGTCGCCGTGATCGACCTCGACGAGGCCGCCTGCAAGGACACCGTCGAGAAGATCACCTCGGCCGGCGGCAGGGCGATCGCGGTCGGCGCCGACGTGTCCGACGAGGCCCAGGTCGCCGCGGCGATCGCGCGGGTCGTCGAGGAGCTGGGCGCCCCGACCATCCTGGTCAACAACGCCGGCGTACTCCGCGACAACCTGCTGTTCAAGATGTCCGTGTCCGACTGGGACACCGTCCTGAACGTGCACCTGCGCGGCTCCTTCCTGATGGCCAAGGCCGTCCAGCAGCACATGGTCGAGGCGGGCTGGGGCCGGATCGTCAACCTGTCCTCCTCCTCGGCGCTCGGCAACCGCGGCCAGGCCAACTACTCCGCGGCCAAGGCCGGTCTGCAGGGCTTCACCAAGACCCTCGCCATCGAGCTCGGCAAGTTCGGCATCACCGCCAACGCCGTCGCCCCCGGCTTCATCGCCACCGAGATGACCAAGGCCACCGCCGACCGCGTGAAGATGGGCTTCGAGGAGTTCAAGGCCGCCGCCGCCACCCAGATCCCGGTGCAGCGCGTCGGCGAGCCCGAGGACATCGCCAACGCCATCGCGTTCTTCACGAACGAGGCGGCCGGCTTCGTCTCCGGCCAGGTCCTGTACGTGGCCGGCGGACCGCTGGACTAGGGCCGGCGCACCGAGGCCACCCGGGACTACTGAGGATCTGAGGATCACGGACATGACTGAACTGCCCGAGCTGTCCGGCAAGGTCGCCGTCGTCACCGGCGCCAGCCGTGGCATCGGTTACGGCGTCGCCGAGGCGCTGCTCGCCCGCGGCGACCGTGTCGCCATCACCGGCCGCAACGAGGACGCCCTCAAGGAGGCCGTCGAGAGCCTCGGCTCCGAGCGGGTCATCGGCATCGCGGGCAAGGCCCACGACGTCGCCCACCAGAGCGAGGTCGTCGACCGCGCCATGGAGGCCTTCGGCCGCGTCGACTACCTGGTCAACAACGCCGGAACCAACCCGGTGTTCGGCCCGATCGCCGACGTCGACCTGGACGTCGCCCGCAAGGTGTTCGAGACCAACGTGGTCTCGGCCCTCGGTTTCGCCCAGAAGACCTGGCACGCCTGGCAGAAGGACAACGGCGGCGCCATCGTCAACATCGCCTCCGTCGCAGGGCTCTCGGCCTCGCCGTTCATCGGGGCCTACGGCATCAGCAAGGCCGCGATGATCAACCTGACCCAGCAGCTGGCGCACGAGTTCGCGCCGGGCGTGCGGGTCAACGCGATCGCCCCCGCCGTCGTCAAGACCAAGTTCGCGCAGGCCCTGTACGAGGGCCGGGAGGCGGAGGCCGCCGCGGGCTATCCGCTGGGGCGGCTCGGTGTGCCCGCCGACATCGGCGGCGCCGCCGCGTTCCTCACCTCGGAGCAGTCCGACTGGATCACCGGCCAGACGCTCGTCGTCGACGGCGGCATCTTCCTCAAGGCCGGCGTGGCCTGACAGCGCCTCAGCCCGTCCGGTCCGCCCGGGCGTCGTCTTCGTCACAGACATTTCGTCACAGGAGCGACGGAAGCGACGCCCGGGCGGCTGTGCGACATCTGCACGGCGAGCTGACAACGTCGTCATAGCACATTCGATCAACGCCCGTGTTTCCGGGGTGGTTCACGGCGCGCAACGCTGCGGTATGGTCTGCCGCCGACCCCTGGTACGGCGGATCGAGGAGCGTGCGCGTGTTCAACCGGAACCGAGGCCTGCGAAGAGCCGCCGCGGTCGTGTCCATGTCCCTGGTGGCCGGGTGCGGCGTCTTCGCCGGCAGCAGCGCGGCCGGCAGCGGGCCGATCGTCGTCGGTACGACCAGCGCTCCCAGCACGCTCGACCCGGCCGGATCGTGGGACGGCTCCTGGGAGCTGTTCCGGAACATCTACCAGACGCTGCTCGCCTACCCCGACGGTGCCACCACCCCGCAGCCCGACGCCGCCCGCAGCTGCGGCTTCACGGACTCCGGCAACCGCACCTACCGCTGTGAACTGCGCTCGGGCATGAAGTTCGCCGACGGCGACCGCCTCGACGCGGCCGCCGTCAAGTACTCCATCGACAGGATCCGGTCCATCGACGCCCCCAGCGGTCCGGCCGGACTGCTCGGCAGCCTCGACCGGGTACAGGCGGTCGGCGACCGCGAGGTGGTCTTCCACCTCGGCAAGCCCGACGCCACCTTCCCGTTCGTGCTCGCCACCCCTGCCATGTCCATCGTCGACCCCGACGACTACCCCGCGCACTCCCTGCGCAAGGACGACTCGGTATACGGCTCCGGGCCGTACACCCTCAGGTCGTACGAGGACCAGAAGCGGGCCGAGCTGGTCCGCAACGACAACTACCAGGGCTTCGCGGACCGGCAGAACGACGCGGTGACCATCCGCTACTTCCAGGACTCCGCCACCATGGTCAAGGCCCTGCGCTCCGGGGACATCGACGTCACCTACCGTGGTCTCGCCGCCTCCGACATCGTCGCCCTGGAGGCCCACGGCTCCACCGACCTGCAACTGGTCGACGGCGCCGGCACCGACATCAGCTACCTGGTGTTCAACCCCAAGGACCCGTGGGCCAAGATCCCCGCCGTGCGCAAGGCCGTCGCCCAGCTCGTGGACCGCGCAGCGATCGCCCACACCGTCTACAAGGACACCGTCGACCCGCTGTACTCCATGGTCCCGGCCGGTCTGACCGGCCACACCACCGGCTTCTTCGACGACTACGGCGACCCCAGCACCTCCAAGGCCCACAAGATCCTCGCCGACGCCGGCATCACCCGGAAGGTCCCGCTCACCCTCTGGTACACCACCGACCGCTACGGCTCCGAGACCGCCCGGATGTTCCAGGAGCTCAAGCAGCAGCTGGACGACTCCGGCCTGTTCACCATCACCCTCAGGAGCCGGCCCTGGAAGACCTATGTCGTCGGTTACGAGAAGGGCGAGTACCCGGTGTTCGGGCGCGGCTGGTTCCCGGACTTCCCCGACGCCGACAACTTCATCGCGCCCTTCGTCGGCGAACAGAACGCCCTCGGCACGCCGTACCCGTCACCGGTGATCACCGGCAGGCTGCTGCCCGACTCGCGGGGCGAGAGCGACCGGGCGGCGGTCGTCAAGGACTTCCAGCAGGCCCAGCAGATCCTGGTCAACGACGCCCGGCTGATCCCGCTGTGGCAGGGCCGCCAGTACGTCGCGGCGAGCGACGACATCTCCGGCGGTGAACAGGCGCTCGACCCGTCGACGATCATGATGATGTGGGAGCTGCACCGCAAGACCAGCTGGTGAACCGGTCGGCGGCACGGGTTGTCAGTGGTCGGCTGTAGGTTCTTGGGCATCGGCAGGAACCGCAAGTGACCGCAATTCGTGAGGACGTTGACGTGACCGACATCGCCATGCTGCCCGAGTCCTGGCGCGGGGTTCTGGGTGACGAGCTGCAGCAGCCCTATTTCAAGGAGCTGACCGAGTTCGTCGAGGAGGAGCGGGCGAACGGTCCCGTCTACCCGCCCCGTGAGGAGGTCTTCGCCGCGCTGGACGCGACGCCGTACGACCAGGTCAAGGTACTGATCCTCGGCCAGGACCCGTATCACGGCGAGGGCCAGGGCCACGGCCTGTGCTTCTCCGTCCGCCCCGGCGTGCGGACCCCGCCGTCGCTGCGGAACATCTACAAGGAGATGAAGGAGGAGCTGGGCCTGGAGGTCCCGGACAACGGCTACCTGATGCCGTGGGCCCGGCAGGGCGTGCTGCTGCTCAACGCGGTGCTCACGGTCCGCGCCGGTGAGGCCAACTCGCACAAGAACAAGGGCTGGGAGAAGTTCACGGACGCGGTGATCCGCGCGGTCGCCGACCGGCCCGACCCGGCGGTCTTCGTCCTCTGGGGCGGCTACGCCCAGAAGAAGCTCCGGCTGATCGACGAGAGCCGGCACGTCGTGATCCAGGGCGCCCACCCGTCCCCGCTGTCCGCGAAGAAGTTCTTCGGCTCCCGTCCGTTCACCCAGATCAACGAGGCGGTCGCGGCACAGGGGCACGAGCCGATCGACTGGCGGATCCCGAACCTGGGCTGACGGGGCGGGCCGGAGGCGACCGTCCGGCACTCGGTGGGGACACGGCGGGCCGGGTGCCGATGAGCCCGGGGAAGCCGCCGGGGGCGGTTAGCGTCGGGAGAGACGGTCGAGGAGTGCGGAGGGCGCCGTGACGGACCGACAGGAGCAGACGGCACCGGATGCCGTACTCACGCGGATCGGGCAGGTCGTGATGCTGCACCACGCCGGTGACCGTGAGGAGGCCCGCGGACGCCTGCTCGACCTGTGGGCGGAGATCGGCGAACACGGCGACCCGCTGCACCGCTGCACCCTCGCCCACTACCTGGCCGACACCCAGGACGACCCCGCCGACGAACTCGCCTGGGACCTGCGGGCGCTGTCCGCGGCGGACGAGGCGCGGGAGGTGAGGGGTGAGAGCGAGGGGGACGCCGCGCAGGAGCGGGCCGAAGCGGCGGAGGTGCGCGGTTTCTACCCGTCCCTGCATCTCAACCTCGCCGCCGACTACGTCAAGCTCGGCCGCACCGAGGCCGCCCGCACCCACCTGCGCCGGGCCCGCGGAGCGGCCGCCGCCCTCGCCGACGACGGTTACGGCGACGGCGTCCGGGCCGCCATCAGCCGCCTGGAACTGCGCCTCGGCGACGACGACCCGGACGCCGACTCGTCCTGGGGACCCCCGCGGCAACGTCCGAGCTAGGCCCTGTCGTCACATTCCCGCCTGCCCCGCGACGCCATGCACGCTCCCCCAGCCTCCGGCCGGGGGGACCCCCACTCGCCGCACCGGGCCCAGACCCAAGTACATCCAGTACGTGGGCCAGGGCCCGGCACTCCCCAGCCTTCGGCCGGGGGGACCCCCAGAGCACGCACCTGACGCCGCAGGGCCGCCCTCCGGGCGACGACGGGAATGTGACGACAGGGCCTAGGGCCCTAGGGCCGGTCGGGGTGGGCCTCAGTGTCCGTACGTCTGTTCGCAGATCTTGGCCTGTGGGCTGTCCGCGCGCCAGGCGCCGTACTGCTTGCCGAGGGCGCACACGTCCGGGGCCTTCGGTGCGGTACGGGTGACGTCCGGGATGTCGACGTGTGGACTCCGTGTCCGGTGCGGATGCGGCTGTGAGGGAGAACGAGGATGCCCGGCGGCCGCGTGGGGGAGCGGCGTCCGGTGGTGGGGCTCGGCGAGAGGCGGCGGGGCGTCGTGCGGGGCCGCGGACGGGGGACGGTCGCGGGTCCGGCGCGGGCCGACCAGCTCCAACGCCTCCTTGGCCGGGGCCTGCACCACCTTCGGCTCGGTGCTGCCGTCCGGACGGGGCACCGACGGCAGCGAGGGCGCCGTACCCGGTGGCGGGCCGGGCACGGCCGGACGCTGCACCGTCACACAGCCGGACAGGGCCGAGACGGTCACGGTGACCAAGAGCGCTGCGGTCGTCGTCGTTCGATGCACGCGGGCAACTCTGCTGGCTCGGAGCGGGAGTTGATACCGCCGACCGGAGTTCGGTGCCCCGCACGGGTGATCTCGTGCCCCGTACGGAGGACGGGTGATCGCGAGGCTGACGTCAGTCGCCGGTCGCGCCGTCGATCCGCTCCCGGATCAGGTCGGCGTGACCGTTGTGCCGGGCGTACTCCTCGATCATGTGGGTGTGGATCCAGCGCAGGCTGATGTACTTGCCGGTACGCCGGTGGCGGCCCTTGGAGAGATCGTCGAGGCCGAAGTCGGCCGCGACGGCCCGGGCGGCCTCGATCTCGGCCTGCCAGGCCGCGTACGCCTCCTCCCAGGTGTCCCCCTCGGTGAGGTGGAACTCCCCGTCGGGATCCTCGTCGCTCCAGTACAACGGCGGAGCCTCCGCCCCCGCGAGCACCCTGCGGTACCAGGACCGCTCCACGTCCGCCATGTGCCGTACCAGCCCCATCAGGGACAGCGGGGACGGCTCCACCGAGGCGGTCCTGAGCTGGGCGTCGGTCAGGCCCTCGCACTTCACCGCGAGGGTCTTCCGGTGGAACTCCAGCCAGCCCTCCAGCATGGTGCGTTCGTCGGCGTCGGTCTCGGGCAAACGGCGTTCGGTCGTCATCCCGGCATCCTCTCCGAGTCCGCCCGATCCCACCACGGATTATCGGCCCGTATGCTTCCGCACAGACATGCGTGGGCATCCGCGCGGGCACACGGCGGAGGAGCGTCAGTGAAGGTCGGCTGCATCGGACTCGGTGACATCGCGCAGAAGGCGTACCTGCCGGTGCTGGGCACGCGCCCGGGGCTCGAACTGCACCTCCAGACCCGCACCCCCGCCACCCTCGACCGGGTCGCCGACACCCTCCACCTGCCGGCCGCCCGGCGGCACGCGACCCTCGACGACCTCCTCGCCCAGGACCTGGACGCCGCCTTCGTGCACGCGCCGACGGGGGCCCACCCCGAGATCGTCACCCGGCTCCTGGAGGCGGGCGTACCGACGTACGTCGACAAGCCGCTGGCCTACCGGTTCGCCGACTCGGAGCGGCTGGTGGCGCTCGCCGAGGCGCGGAACGTGTCGCTGTTCGTCGGATTCAACCGGCGCCACGCCCCCGGCTACGTGCAGTGCGCCGACCATCCGCGCGAGCTGATCCTGATGCAGAAGAACCGGGTCGGGCTGCCCGAGGAACCCCGCACGATGATCCTCGACGACTTCATCCACGTCGTCGACACCCTGCGCTTCCTCGCCCCCGGACCGGTCGACGACGTCACCGTCCGCGCCCGGGTCGTCGACGGACTGCTCCACCACGTGGTCCTGCAGCTGTCCGGGGACGGCTTCACCGCCCTCGGCGTGATGAACCGGCTCAGCGGCTCGGCGGAGGAGATCCTCGAGGTCTCCGGGCAGGACACCAAGCGCCAGGTCCTCAACCTCGCCGAGGTGATCGACCACAAGGGGCAGCCCTCGGTCCGGCGGCGCGGCGACTGGGTGCCGGTCGCCCGTCAGCGCGGCATCGAACAGGCCGTGTTCGCCTTCCTCGACGCCGTCCGGGCCGGGAAGGTGCTCAGCGCCCGGGACGCACTGGCGACTCACGAACTGTGCGAGCGGGTGGTACGAGAGGTTCGGCGGCACCCCGGCGCAGCCTGACCGCCCGCACCCCCTCGCTCAGGCAGAACCCGGCGAGCACCAGCAGCGCACCGTCCACCGCCCAGTCGCCGAACCGCACGAACGGGGTGACACCGTGCGCGACCGGCACCCGGTAGACCCGGGCCTCGCTCGCGTCCGTGCCCAGCCACGGGCCCAGGCGCGCCCCGTCCGGGCCGTACACGGCGGACACCCCGGTCAGCGTGGCGTGGACCATCGTCCGGCCGGTCTCGGCGGCTCGCAGGGCGCCCAGTGAGGCGTGCTGCGCGGGCGCCCAGCTGTGCTGGAACGAGGAGGTCGAGGACTGGCCCACCAGCACCTCGGCGCCGTCCTGCGCGAGATGCCGGCTCATGTCGGGGAACGCCGTCTCGAAGCAGACCATCGGGCCGACGCGCAGACCGTGGCCGACGTTCATCACCACCTGCTCGGTACCGCGCCGCCGGTCCTCACCGGCCGCCTTGCCCACCGAGGTGGCCCAGCCGAGCAGTGAGCGGGCCGGTATGTACTCGCCGAAGGGCACCAGCCGCATCTTGTCGTACCGCTCGCCGGTCGGCCCGTCGGCCCCCACCAGCAGGGAACTCTTGTAGATGCCGGGCCGGTCCGAGCGCCGGGCGTCGACGTTGACCAGGATGTCGGCACCGGTCACCCGGGACAGGGCGGCGATCCGGCGCGCGAGGTCGGGCCGGTCGCCGAGGTCGAAGCCGACGCTGCTCTCGCCCCACACGATCAGGTCGGGGTGCTGCCCCGCCAGCTGCCGCGTCAACTGCTCCTCCCGGTCGAAGCGCCGGTCGCCACTGTCGGAGCCGTCGACGATGCCGGGCTGTACGACGGCGATCCGCACGTGCCCGTCGACGTCCGGTCGCGGTGCCCACACCCAGGCGGCGGACGTCGCGGCGGCCGTGGCCACCAGCGAGGCGACCGCCGGTACCCGGGCCTCGCGCACCGAGACGAGCCCGGCGACGGCCACGTTCACCGCCACCACCAGGAAGCTCAGCAGCCACACCCCGCCCACGGAGGCCAGCCGCAGCGCCGGGGACACCTGCCACTGGGTCGCGCCGAGCATGCCCCAGGGCCCGCCCAGCCCCTGCCAGGACCGCACCAGCTCCACCATCAGCCAGCCCGACGGCAGCACCAGCACCGCGGCCGCCGCCCGGCCCGGCGACGGCACCCCGCCCAGCAGCCGGCGCGTCAGCCAGCCCCAGGGCGCCCAGAACACGCTCAGCAGCCCGGCGATCAGGAAGATGAAGACGTGCAGACTCGGCAGCAGCCAGTGGTGCACGGCCACCATGAACCCGAAGCCCCCGCACCAGCCGTCGTACGCCGCGCGCCGCCCGGTCGGCGCCGAGCGGGCCAGTAGCAGCCACGGGACCAGCGCGACGTAGGCGAACCACCACAACGACGGTGCCGGAAAGGCCAGCACGGGCAGCGCGCCCGCGAACGCTCCGACACAGGAACGCCGCCACGGTGAGGTGAGCCAGCGTTCTACGGTCCTCATGCGTCGCCTCCTGCCTGCGGGTCCTTCCAGTGTGCGGGACCGGCCGGGAGCTTCGACAGGGGGCATGGACGCGGGCTCAGCCGGGCACGGCCGCCGGGCGCGGGCCGGGCAGCACGCGCCACCGTTCCTCGACGACCACCGTCCGCAGCCGCCAGCCCTCGCCGGTGCGCAGGAACGCGAAGGAGTAGCGGCCGCCGCACACGAAGTCCGGGCCGGTGGCCGCCCCTTCGCCGCCGTCGCCCTCTTCGCCCCCGGCGAACCGCATCGGGTTCACGTAGTCGGCCTGGACATGGGCGGTGTCACCGGTGTCGTGCTCCAGGGTCCCGAAGCGCACCCGGCGGTTGACGATCAGATGCTGCCGCATCGAGAAGAGGGCCAGGTTCTCCGAGAGCCACCCGGCGACCTGTCCCGCGCCCCCCTCGACCCCGCCGGCGGAGCGGTAGTCGGCCCGCCCGTCCGCGGTGAACAGGGCCAGGTACGCCGCCCAGTCGCCGTCGTCGACGGCGACCGCGTACGCGGTGACCACCTCGTCCACGGCCAGCCGGTCCATCACGGTCGCGAGCTCCACGCGCTGCGTCATCGGCTCAGTGTTGGGCACGGACCGCACCCAGCCAAGGGGCGGGAGCGATATTCCGCGCCGTTCGTGCCGGTGCGACCGCGGACCGTAGGATCGCCGCCTGATCGTTCTGAGGAGGCTCGTCATGGCACGTCCCGTCACGGTGGTCACCGGTGGCAGCCGCGGTATCGGTGCCGCGACCTGTCTGCGGCTCGCGGCGGACGGGCACGATGTCGTGATCGGCTACGTCCGGGACGCGGACGCCGCAGCGACGGTGGCCGAGGGGGTGGCGAAGGCCGGGGCGCGCTGCGTCGTCGTACAGGTGGACACGGCGGTCGAGGCGGATGTGGAGCGGCTGTTCGACACCGCGGAGCGGGAGCTGGGGGCCGTCACCGGGCTGGTCAACAACGCCGGTGTGACGGGGCCGTTGGGGCGGCTGGCGGATGCCGGTACCGCCGATCTGCGCAAGGTCGTGGAGGTCAACCTGCTGGGGACGCTGCTGTGTGCGCGGCGGGCGGCCCGGCAGATGGCCCGGCGGGGCACTGGAGCGATCGTGAACGTGTCCTCCGGGGCCGCCACCCTCGGCAGCCCCGGCGAGTTCGTCCACTACGCGGCGACGAAGGCGGCCGTCGACGCCCTGACGGTGGGCCTCGCCAAGGAACTCGGCCCGGACGGGGTGCGGGTCAACGCGGTCGCGCCCGGCGCCGTCGACACCGAGATGCACGCGGCGATGGGCGACCCCGACCGGGCCCGGCGGATCGGTGCCGCCGTGCCGTTGGGACGGGTGGGGCTGCCGGAGGAGATCGCCGCCGCCATCGCCTGGCTGCTGTCGCCGGAGGCCTCCTACACGACCGGCACGGTCCTGCGGGTGGCCGGCGGGCGGTGAGCGCCGGCCCTCAGGCCGCCTCGATGATCTGCCCGCGGATCGCCGCGGCCCACTCGACCACCAACAGCTCGTACTCCGACCGCTCCTGCGCCGACAGCGATCCACGCGCACGCAGCCACAGCGCCCGGATGTGCTCGTTGACCTCGGCAGCAGAACGCACGGAACCAGGGGTTCGGGAATCGGGGGACATGAGCAACAGCGTAGGGGCAGGACCTGACCGTGCGCTACCGGACCGCTACGGGGACCGTATGGGGTTGGTCACGGGCGGCACGGCGTACCGGCGGCCGGGCCTCGGCATGTGCCGGGCGGGTGGTCGCGCCGTGGACCCGGCCGTGATCCCGGGGGCGGCCCTTCGCCCTCGCCGGAGCGTGTACGCCCGCATCTGACCGCAGGGAACGGGCGGCTGCCGAGGGTTGGCCGAGATGAGCCGCCATACCGGGGCGTGTCGCGGGTGGGCGGCGTTCGTGACGGCGGGTCAGGTCGTGTGGAGCGTGGCGGCGAGGAGTGCGAGTTTCTCCGCGCTGTCGCTGCCCGGTTCCGGATGGTGGACGACGAGCGTCTGGCCCGCCGTGCCCGCGATACCCAGCCGCTCCCGGTTCAGCCGCAGGCGCCCGACCTGAGGGTGGTCGAGGTGCTTGGCCGTGCCCTCGCAGCCGGCCACGTCGTGGCGGGCCCAGAGCCGGCTGAACCGCGGGCTGGCCAGGGACAGTTCCCCGACGAGTTCGATCACGCCGGGGTCGTCGACGTCGGCGCCGACGGACCGGCGGAATCCGGCGACCATGCCGGCCCCGGCGTTCTCCCAGTCCGGGTGCAGGGCTTGTTCGGCGGGGTCGAGGAAGGTGTCCCGGAGCCGGTTGGCGCCGACCGTGAGGCGGGGCGACAGCGCGGTCGCGAGGGCGTTGACGGCCAGCACGTCGAACCGGCGGCCCTCCACGTACGCGGGGAGCGGGAGGGCGGCGACGAGTTGCGCGATGCCGGGCGGCACGGCCTCCTTCCGGGCCCGGCGCCGACGCCGGCGGGGCGCCGCGGAACCGAGACCGAGCAGGTACGCCGTGGCCTCCTCGTCGAGCCTCAGCACCCGGGCGATGGACTCCAGGACCTGGGCGGAGGGATTGCGGTCGCGGCCCTGCTCCAGGCGCAGGTAGTAGTCGGCGCTGATGCCGGCCAGCATCGCGACCTCCTCGCGGCGCAGTCCGGGCACCCGCCGCACGCCGAGCACGGGGATGCCGACCTGCTCGGGCGTGACCAGCTCGCGGCGGGCCCGCACATACGCGCCCAGCAGGTTCGGTTCGTCGGTCATCCCCCCACCGTAAGGCGGTCCGCCTCGCCCGTGCCTGGTCCTGTCACCCCCAGGACCACCGGGGCTCTGCCCCGGCCGGCGCCGGGCCGGAAGCGTGCTCGGTGACAGCCGGGACAACGGTCCGAGGAGGACGACATGTCGACGTATCTGCTGGTGCACGGTGCCTGGCACAGCGGGGAGTGCTGGGAGAGGGTGGTGCCGTTGCTGACGGCGGCCGGACACCGGGTGTACGCGCCCTCGCTGACCGGCTTCGGGGACAAGGCGGGGCTGCTGGGTCCCCACGTCGGCCTGGACACCCACGTCGACGACGTCGTCGGGCTGATCGAGGACGAGGGGCTCACCGATGTCGTACTGGTGGGGCACAGTTACGCGGGGCTGGTCGTCTCGTCCGTCGTCGACCGGATCCCCGAGCGGATCGGTCACCTCGTCCATCTCGACGCGATGGTTCCGGAGCACGGCGAGACCGCTGCCGACGTCCAGCCGGCGACCCAGGGTCTGATCGACCGCGCGCTGGCGTCCGACAGCGGCTGGCGCGTTCCGCCGCTGCCCGAACTGCCGCCGCCGTACGGTCTGTTCGGGGTCACCGAGGCGGCGGACCTGGCCTGGCTGCGTTCGATGCTGTCCGACATGCCGGTGCGTTGCCTCCAGCAGCCGGTGCGGCTGGACAACACGGCCGGGCACAGGGTGCCCCGCACCCACATCCATTGTGTCGGCGCCGTACCGCCGGGCATCGTCCGCCGTCCGGTGCCGACGGGCCGGCCGGTGTGGGAACTCCCCACCGGCCACGACTGCATGATCACCATGCCGGCCGAACTCGTCGAACTCCTGCTCAAGGTGGGGTGAGCCCGCGGCGAACTCGCTCCGCGCGGGCGGCGCGACCGCCTAGGCTCCGGGTATGACGGACGTGACGGACGAGGACGAGCGGGCGGTGCGGGCGGCGATCGACGGGGAGCTACGACTGCTCGACCCGGCGGTGCGGGCCGATCCGGCCCTCGTCCTGGAGCTGCTCGACCCGGAGTTCACCGAGGTGGGGGCGTCCGGCCGACGCTGGGACGCGACCTCCATCCTGACGGTGACCAGCGGCGGATCGGTGTCTTCCGAATCGCCGGTCGAGGTCACCGACATGTCGGGGACGGTCCTCGCCCCGGGCGTCGTGCTGCTGCGGTACTTCGGCGACAACCAGGGGCGGCGCGTCTGGCGCAGCTCCGTGTGGCGGCTCACCGCGACGGGCTGGCGGCTCTACTACCACCAGGGCACCCCGGCCGCTTCCTAATGGTGATGTCAACGGCCATCACCGAGGGGCCTGGGACCGGTCCCGTCGGTGATCTGCGGATCCCGTCATGGCGCGCCCGCCACAGCGTGGATGCCCCACCCCCGGAAGGAGGGCAGGGCATCCGTGGACTGAGGTGTTCAGCCAACGTGGTAGACGGTGATGGTCACCTCTCCGTCCGGACCGGGGATGGTGTACGCGCCAGGGCCGTGGAAGGGCTCGCAGCCCTGGGCGAGGATGTCGTCGGCGTTGTACCCGGTGTCGTCCTCACCCACGTCGGCGCACACCTCGGTGATCAGGTGGTCGGCGAACCTGTGCGTGGCACCGGCCTCGGGATAGCGCGGCACGGTGGGGGTGTTGATGTCCAGGTCCGGGTGCTCCCACAGGGTCGTCTGCCGCAGGCCGAAATCCTTCACGAAGACTCGGCCGTAGGGTTCGGGCAGGTTGTTGTCGTCCTTCTCCTGAGGGTTGGAGAACTCGATCGAGTAGGTGATGAGCCCACCGGGGTACCTCGCCTGCGCGGGCGACTGTGCCTGAGCCGATCCGGCACTCACCACTCCGGTCAGCAGCAGGCCCATCGAGGCGACGGCCGCCAGTCGGCCCATGGACGTCGGACGCATCCCTGATCCCCTTTCACTCAACGTAGTCGCACGACTACTCTTCGAAGGTAAGGCAGGTCATCCGGGCGATCGGTGGGAGCTCTGGGCAAACCACCCCGCCGGATGGTGCCGATGCTCTCCGGACATGGCCCAGTGCGCCGGGTGGCCAACCCGCCTTCGGCCATGAAGAGAAGAGCCGCCTCCCGATCAATCGCGGCCGCGGAGCCCCAAGCGCTGCCAGCCGGTCCCCGCGCACTGACCTGTACAGCTCCCTCGTCGTCCCATCGGGGCGAGGGCACTTGAGCGCACAGCGGTCAGTCGGGTGCCCGCCCGAGCAGCTCCCGTTTGCGCGGGGCTGCGTCAGACCGAGCCGGTGCCACTACCTGACATCGACGGAGAGGCGACCTGGTAATGCCTCCGGTCCCGGATCAATGCCCACATGACGTTGACACGCCGCCGGGCGAGCGCGAGCACGGCCTGGACGTGCTTCTTCCCCTCGGCCCGCGTGCGGTCGTAGAACTTCCGCGAGTTCGGGTCGTATCGAACGCTGACCAGCGCGGAGGTGTAGAACACCCGCTGGAGCCGACGGTGGTAAACGACCGGCCGGTGAAGGTTCCCGCTGACCTTGCCGGAGTCTCGTGGTCTCGGAGCGACGCCGGCGAAGGCTGCCAGAGCGTCCGGGGAGTCGAACCCGTCGAGGCTGCCGTCAACGGCGGCGAGGAATTCGGCGCCGAGCACAGGACCCATGCCGGGAACGCTCAAGACGATGTCCGCGAGTTCCTGCTCGCGAAATCGGCCCTCGATGTACTTGTCCAACTCGGAGATCTGCGCCTTGAGCGCCATGACCTCTTCAGCGAGGGTACGCACCGACATCGCGGCGGCCCTCTCCCCAGGGACGGCTGTGTGCTGACGCTCAGCGGCCTCAACTGCCACCTCGGCCAACGAAGTAGCGTTACGGACCTTGTGCTCGGCCAGCCACGCAGCCAGCCTGTTCGTACCCTCACCGCGGATCGCGGCCGGGGTCTGGTATCCCGTGAGCAGCTTGAGCGGACCGATGTTGGCCAGGTCCAACGCTCGTTCCAGCGCGGGAAACATACGCAGCAAGATGCCGCGCAGCCGGTTCACCACACGCGTACGGTCCTGGACCAGATCAGCGCGGCGTCCGGGGAGCGACTTGAGTTCCACGCCGGCTTCGTCGCCGGGGCGGATGGGCCGCAGGTGCGGCGCATCCTGGCCTGGTCGGCGATGACGTAGGCGTCTCGGGCATCGGTCTTGCCCTCGCCCCGGTAGCCGTCGGATGCCCCGTTCACCAGGCGCCCGGGGATGTACAGGACCTCCTGAGCGTGGTTGACCAGCAAGGCCAGCAGCAGCGCAGGCTCTCCGCCGGTCATATCGATTGCCCAGGTGACCTGACGGCCGTCGGCCACGTCGAAGACGTCGCCGATCAACTTCAGCAGCTCGGGCTCATCGTTGGCGACCCGCCGCGACAGCAAAGTCTTGCCGTCGGCGTCCAGGACGAGGCCGTGATGGTGCCCCTTGCCGCTGTCGATCCCTGCCCATATCCGGCTCATCGTGCTCCTGACGCGCGCTCGTGCTGTTCGTGCTGTTCGTGCCACGGACGACCTCGCCGGCATTGCTCTACACAGCGACTTGTTCGCACTTCCTAATCGGCGGCCGAGTCGTCGTGGGGCGCTGAGCAGCGAAGCGAGGGAAACCACAAAGCGGCAGCCGCCTGATAGCCACACCCGACGCCCCTGGGCAACCCAACACAGTAGAGCCGCCTGATCAGGCCGTCACTCGAAACGAACCGCCCCGACCCGGTTCAGCCTCCGAGGCGGTGCGCAAGGTGGAGCAGATCTGCCAGGTGCAGCACCCGCCCCTCGAATCCTGGGAGAGGTACATGGAGCGGCTGGGTCCAGCGGACTGGGATTGCGTCCAGCCCGTAGTACGCCCCCGCGAGGCCGCCTGTCACCGCGGCGACGGTGTCCGTGTCACCGCCGAGGTCGATCGCCGCGCGTATCGCGTCTTCGAAACTGGTGGTGGTGCGCACGGCCCAGACGGCGGAGCCCAGGCAGGGCCAGACGGCACCGTTGAACTCGGTCGCCTGATCGGGGTGCCAGTCGGGTGCGAGGACTGCGGCGTAGCGGCCGCGGTGGTCGGGGTGAACTACAGCCAGGATGTCCGGGAGCGCGGCGAGGAGGTCGGTGTCCTCGAACGTGACACGGATGAGTTCGTGGAAGATCGCGGTGCCTTCCCAGGCCGCACGGTCACCGTGGGTGAGGGCAGCGATCCGGCGGGCCGCGTCCATGGTGGCTTCCTGGCCGGAGGAGGCGAAGTAGACCGCGGAGGTCGATGCCCGCATCAACGAGCCGTTTCCCGCTGCTCGTTGGTTGACCTGGAAATGGATCGCGGCGGCGAGGTCCCAGGGCATTCCGTTGGTCAGGACGTCTTCGGTCTGCAAGCCGATGTCCTTCGGGTCTGATGCCGCCCACCGCTGGAAGCGTGCGAAGATGTCCGGCAGGTCCAGTCCGCCCCGCTCCAACAGCGACTCCGCGACCAGGACGGCCATCTGCGTGTCGTCAGTGGCCTCTCCGGGGTCCCACCCACCGCCTCCGCACATCTCGCCACCGGCACCAGGCGCGGGAAACCGCGCGGAGAAAGCTCCCTGGGGACCGAACTCGAATGGACCGCCCAGTGCGTCACCCACCGCTGCCCCGACGACCGCGCCGGCGGCCCGCTGAATCCGCTCCATCTGCGCAGGCTATCTGGGCCGCGCCGACGGCCGCGCGGCCCTACTTCCTTCTGGGGCTCCCGACCCATCGGCGACGAACGTGTCTCGTCTACAAAGGTGCGCCGCCTGAGACACCATGGGGCTGAGACGCCCGTACAGGTCACATAACGCCGTCCAGGACCGTTCCGATCGGCAGATCGTGCAGCTCGTCCAGGACCTCCGGGGCCATCGCGCCAAGGTCGCCTCCCTGCTGGAAGTACAGGACGGGACGGTGTTCCTCGAGGACGCCGGCGACGGCCCGCCACCCGTCGGCCTTGACCTCATAGCGGGTCTGGGCGCCCGGCCAGTGGTCCTCGGCACGAAGGTCCCGCGCGGTGACAGGGCGGACGACATCGACGGGCGGGCGCACGGGGACATCCTCGTGGGCCATGGCCTTCAGCGCACCGGACGAGCGCTCCGCACCGGGTGTGACGCGCGGGGAGCAGAAGCAAGATCCACCGGTTGGCCGTGCCGGGGTGGACCGGTCGCGGAGAGCGTCGTCGTGGAGGCTGTTCGGGCAGGATGGCCTCATGGGGACATGGCACGTCACGATGCGGTTCGGGCCGAGCGTTCCGGCCGTGGAAGGCATCTGGACCGACGCCGCGGTGGCGTTGGGCAAGTTCCGCGGCTGGCTGGGGGTACACGGCAGCCGTGACGGGGTGCCCATTGTCTTGGCGGAGGAGACCGGCGCGGAGCGCGAGTCTTTGCGAACGTGGACGAAGGAGCGGGGGGTCATTCCACCGCGTCACGTAACGCATCCGGCCCCCGCGACATGATGTCGAAGGCGTCGGCGTTGGTAGCGGGGACATGATTTGAACCTGCGACCTCTGAGCGGAAGGACGCCGACGCGCCGACCGCCTCGGAGTCGGCGCTGGAGGACTTCTACCCCCGCTTTGAGCTCCCTCACGACAAGAGCGCGGAGATCATCGAGCCCGGCTCCGTCTGAGCCGCCGCGGGCGTTGGAGGCCGCCACGTGGCGACCAGTCGTGTCGCCTCCGCCTGCTACACCCGTCGCTTCACCCAGGTGCCCCTTCTGAAGAAGGTGCCGCGGGGGCCGACCCTGCGGACCGCAATCCGGCAAGCCCTGGCGACCCGGCACCTCTGTCGGCGTCCCTGGTGTCCCGATCGTGTCTTCTGGGAGCGCCACCCGGCATCCCTGCACAGGTGAGTCCTCCGAAGGCATTGTGTGCGACGCCAGTGCACTCCCTGCCGGGATCAGATCCCGACATGTCTCCCGCACATCCGGCCCGACCATCTCGCCGACCCACCCACCCGTCGCCACATGACGAGTCTGGCCCTGCCGCTCAGCGGCAGGGCCAGAACCCAAGATCTCCAGCAACCCCATAGGCGGGTGCGTCCCGCCTCCCAGGTGGGAGACGAGTGGGAGATGATCATGGCGTGGTGATGCATTCAGGCGCTAGGAAATGCTAGATGGCGCCGCCCTCCCGCCTCTCCGGCGACGCGCCTAGGTCGCCGATTCGGCAGCATGAGGACTGATCACATCGGCGCTGACCAGGGCGATGATGACGACGCCCAGGGCGATGCGGTACCAGACGAACGGCATGAAGCTCTTGTTGGAGATCCACTTCATGAACCACGCGATCACCGCGTACCCGGACGCGAACGCGATCGCCGTCGCGAACAGGGTCGGCCCCCAGGCCACGTCGCCCCCGCTCACCGAGTCCTTCACCTCGAAGACGCCGGAGGCCAGTACCGCGGGGATGGCGAGCAGGAAGGAGTACCGGGCCGCCGCCTCCCGCCGGTAGCCCATGAACAGGCCGCCGCTGATGGTGGCTCCGGAGCGGGAGACGCCGGGGATCAGGGCGCAGGCCTGGCAGAGGCCGAAGACCAGGCCGTCCTTGACCCCGAGGTTCTCCAGGGTCTTGCGCTGCTTCGGCGCCCGGTGCCTGCCGCCGGTCTCGTCGCGGGCGGCGAGCCGGTCGGCGATGCCGATGACGACGCCCACGACGATCAGCATCGTCGCCGTGATCCGCAGGTCGCGGAACGGCCCCTCGATCTGGTCCTTCAGCGTGACACCCAGCAGCCCGATCGGTATCGAGCCGACGATCACCAGCCAGCCCATCTGCGCGTCGTGGTCACGCCGCATCGCCTTGTCGAACAGCGACCGGAACCAGGCGGAGACGATCCGTCCGATGTCCTTGCGGAAGTAGATCAGCACCGCGGTCTCCGTGCCGATCTGGGTGATCGCCGTGAAGGCCGCACCCGGGTCCTCCCAGCCGGAGAAGGCCGCGGTCAGCCGCAGATGCGCGCTGGAGGAGACGGGCAGGAACTCGGTCAGCCCCTGGACGAGTCCGAGGATCAGCGATTCAAACCAAGACATGAAGGTACGGCGTCCCAGGGGTGAGGAAGGGGCGGACGGCGCGCGGGCGCGCGTGATCATGCGTGTGCAACGGCAGCGTAGCGGGCCGGTAAGAAAGTAAGAACACAGGGGGCTGGGAGGTGGGCGGGGGCGACGGCGGCGCGGGGGTGTTGACCGGTCAGGGCACCGACGCTTACGTTTCCCCAGGAGAAAGCGCTTGCTCCCGCACATCGGGGTGCGTGTGCGGCGCACTCGGGCGGAGGTTCGCGCCCGTCGTCGGTACACGCCCCGAGGAGTGCTGATCACGTCCATGCCCCGCTCGCCCCGCCCCCCAGCCCCCTTCGCCGGCCGGCGCATCCGGGCCGCCGTCATCGGCGCCGGCGCCATCGGGCGCGGTTCGCACCTGCCCGCGCTCGCGCAGCTGGCCGCGGAGGGCGAGACCGAGGTCGTCGCCGCCGTCGACATCGATGCCAGAGCCGTCGAGGCGATGTGTGCCGACGCGGGCATTCCGCACGCCTACACGGACCTGGACCGGATGCTCGCCGAGCAGCGGCCCGACCTGGTCACCATCGGCACCCCGCCGACCCTGCACCGGGACCAGACCGTCGCCGCGCTGCGGGCCGGTGCCTGGGTGTGGTGCGAGAAGCCGCCCGTCCCGTCCCTCGCCGACTTCGACGCGGTGGAGGCGGAGGAGGGTGTCGACGGGGGGCCGTACGCCTCGATCGTCTTCCAGCACCGGTTCGGCTCCGGCTCCACCCACGTGCGTCGGCTGCTGGCCGGGGGAGCGCTGGGCCGCCCGCTGGTCGCCCACTGCCAGACCACCTGGTACCGGGACACCGCTTACTACGCGGTGCCCTGGCGGGGCCGCTGGGCGACCGAGGGCGGCGGCCCGGCGATGGGCCACGGCATCCACCAGATGGACCTGCTGCTCGACCTGCTCGGGCCCTGGCAGGAGGTGCGCGGGATGGCCGGGCGGCTGGTGCACGACGTGGAGACCGAGGACGTCTCCACCGCGCTGGTGCGGTTCGTGAACGGCGCTCTGGCCACCGTGGTGAACAGCGTGCTCAGCCCCGACGAGACCAGCCGCATCCGGATCGACTGCGAGCGCGCCACCGTCGAGCTGACCCACCTGTACGGCCACAGCAACGCGAACTGGCGCATCACCCCGGCCCCCGGCGTCCGAGCCGAGGAGGCCGCGGCCTGGCAGGACTTCGGCCCCGACGTGCCCAGCTCGCACCTGGCCCAGCTGCGCGAGCTGGTCGCGAGCATGCGCGCGGCACGGCGACCGCGCAGCAGCGGCGCCGACGGGCGCACCAGCCTGGAGCTGATCACCGCGCTGTACAAGTCGGCGTTCACCGACACGACCGTACGTGCGGGCGAGATCGGTCCCGGAGATCCTTATTACACGGCCCTGCACGGGGGCGCCCCGGGCTGGGCGCCGGTCGAGCACGAGGAGGTGTCCGCGTGAGCGGCGAGCTGCGGATCACGCACACCCATGGTGACCGGGTCACCGTGACCGAGCCGGTGACCGGCGTGCCGCTCTTCGCGTACGTCTACCGGCCCGAGGCCGCCTGGGAGGCCCCGCGGCCCTACCTGCACCCGCTGCGCACCCTCGCCGGGGACGTCGTCACCGACTACCGCCCCAACGACCACCGCTGGCACAAGGGCCTCTCCCTGACCTCCTCGCACCTGTCCGGCGCGAACCTGTGGGGCGGCAACTCCTACGTCCACGGCCAGGGTTACCTCGCCATCCCGGAACGGGTCGGCTCGATGCGGCACGTCGGCTTCGACGAGCTGTCGTCCGACGGCGGCCGGCTCGTCATCGCGGAGCGGCTGACCTGGCATCCCCACGACGGGACGCTGTGGGCACAGGAGCGGCGGCGGATCGAGGTCCATGACGTCGACGCCGACTCCGGCTCCTGGGCGCTCACCTGGAGCAGCGCGATCACCAACCGCCGCGACGAGCCCCTGCTGTTCGGCAGCCCGACCACGGCGGGCCGGGAACAGGCGGGCTACACCGGCCTGTTCTGGCGCGGCCCGCGGGCCTTCCGGGACGGCCGGATCATCGGCCCGGACGGCGAGGGCCCGGGCCTCATGGGTTCCCAGTCCTCCTGGCTCGCCCTGTCCGGGGAACACGACGGCACCGACGGCCATGCCACCGTAATCTTCGAACACGCCCCGGAGAACGACCACTCGGGTGCGGACGGCGCCCATCCCGCGCACTGGTTCGTGCGCAACGACCCGTTCGCCGGCATCGCCCCCTCCTGGGCCTTCCACGACGAACTCGAACTGGCCCCCGGCGACACCCTGACGCGCCGCTACCGGGTGGTCGTCGCCGACGGTGCCTGGGAGCGCTCGGACATCGCCAAGTACCTGGAGGCGCATCCGTGGTGAGCGGCGGGGAGACCACGTTCACCGGGCTGCCCGGCGGGGTCGCGGTCTCCCGGCTGTGCGTGTACGACTGGCCCGCGGCCGACGGCCTGCGCGGCGGAACTCCCCATGTGCACCTGGCCTGTTCGGAGGCGTACGTCGTCACCGGCGGCCGGGGCGCGGTACAGACGCTCACCACCTCCGGGTACGAGGTCACGCCCCTCGTGCCCGGCACGGTCGCCTGGTTCACGCCCGGCACGATCCATCGCCTCGTCAACGAGGACGAACTGCGCATCACCGTCCTGATGCAGAACAGCGGCCTCCCGGAGGCCGGGGACGCGGTGCTGACGCTGCCGCCGGAGTACCTCACCGACCCGGAGACCTACGCGGCGGCGACCACCGTCCCGGCCGACGCGCCGGAGGCCGAGCGGGAGCGGATCGCCCGCGCTCGCCGTGACCTGGCCCTGGAGGGGTACCGGGCGCTGCGCGCGGCCACCGGCCCAGAGCCGCTGGCCGCCTTCCACCGGGCCGCCGCCGCGCTGGTACGGCCCCGGATCGCCGAGTGGTGCGAGCGCTGGCGGCGCGGGGCGCAGGCCGCCGCCACGGCCACGGGGGACCAGCTCGACCGGCTCGCGCGGGGCGACGCCGGCCACCTCTCCGATGCCGTCGTGCAGGCGGAACAGCCCTGTGAACAGGGACGGTTCGGCATGTGCGGCCGGCTCGACGTGTACCGGCAGGGGCGTTAGCGGACGGCTCAGGTCGCCGCGGGTCCCGCCACCGTCCATCCCGGGGCCTGCGGGTGGGCCGTCAGGTTCTCGTGGCGTACCGGGTCCCCGCAGGCCGCGCAGACGACGACCGGGGTCAGGTCCTTGCCGCAGCTGTGCTCGATCACCATGGGACGGTCGCCCTCCGCGTGGAGGTGGCGGTCGCCCCAGGCCATCAGGGTCATCAGGACGGGGTGCAGCTCCAGGCCGGCCGGTGTGGCCCGGTACTCGAAGCGCTGCGGGCGCTCGCTGTAGACGCGCTTGGTGAGGATTCCGGCGTCGACCAGGCGGCGCAGCCGGGTGGCCAGGATGTCGCGCGGGGCGCCGATGTTGCGGACCAGCTGGTCGAAGCGGCCGTTGCCCAGGAGCACCTCGCGCAGGACCAGCAGGGAGTACTTCTCGCCGACGAGCGCCAGGGTGTCGGCGATCGAACACGGGCGGGGGTCCTTGGGGGTGGCCATACACGTCAGTGTAGGGGCACTCCACGGGAGGGTTTGATTTTCCAACTCTGAGCGTTATGGTGAGTTCGGATTTCCTACTCACCGGTAATCGGTCCTGGCAATCGAGGTCCCCTGATGCGTGACGCAGTCATCGTCGAAGCCGTACGCACACCCGTCGGCAAGGGCAAGCCGAACGGCTCCCTGGCCCACGTGCACCCCGTGGAACTCCTGGCCCACACCCTGCGCACCCTCGTCGAGCGCTCGGGGGTCGACCCGGCCCTCATCGACGACGTGATCGGCGGCACCGTCGACCAGGTCGGCGAGCAGGCCATGAACACCACCCGGTACGCCGTCCTCTCGGCGGGCTTCCCGGAGACGGTCCCCGCGACCACCGTCGACCGCCAGTGCGGCTCCTCCCAGCAGGCGGTGCACTTCGCCGCGCAGGGGGTCATGTCCGGCGCCTACGACATCGTGGTGGCCTGCGGCGTGGAGTCGATGAGCCGGGTGCCGATGTGGTCCAACGTGCCGCCCGGCAAGGACCCCTTCGGGCCCGGGGTCGCCGCGCGCTACCCGGAGGGGCTGGTCCCGCAGGGCATCAGCGCCGAGCTCATCGCCGCCAAGTGGTCGATCGGGCGCGCCGAGATGGACGCGTTCGCGGTCTCCTCGCACGCGAAGGCGGCGGCCGCGTGGGAGGCCGGGCTGTTCGACGCCGAGGTGGCGCCGCTGGCGGGGGTGGGCCGTGACGAGTCCGTACGGCCCGGCACCACCGCGGAGATCCTGGCCGGGCTCAAGCCCGCCTACTACGACCCCGCCTTCGCCGAGCGCTTCCCGGCCATCGAGTGGAACGTCACGGCGGGCAACGCGAGTCCGATCAACGACGGGGCGTCCGCCGTGCTCGTCATGGCGGGGGAGACCGCGCAGCGGCTCGGGCTGCGGCCGCTGGCCCGGCTGCACGCGTTCGCCGTGACCGGCTCCGACCCCCTGCTGATGCTGACCGGCGTGATTCCGGCGACCGAGAAGGTGCTGCGCAGGGCCGGGCTGGGGCTCGGGGACATCGACCTCTTCGAGGTGAACGAGGCGTTCTCCAGCGTGGTGCTCGCCTGGCGGCAGGAGACCGGTGCCGATCTGGGCAAGGTGAACGTGCACGGCGGGGCCATCGCCCTGGGGCATCCGCTGGGGGCGAGCGGGACCCGGCTGACCACGACGCTGGTGCACGCGATGCGGGAGCGCGGCGCCCGCTTCGGATTGCAGACGATGTGTGAGGCGGGCGGGCTGGCGAACGCGATGATCCTGGAGGCGGTGCGTTAGGCCCGGGTGTCAAGTCCCGAATTCGAGTCACGTGACCGGGGTGGGGCGGCATGTCCCAAATGGAGGCATGAGGTCGCACGGAAACGGCGGCGGCCCACTCGCCTCACTCAAGGAGAACTCCCATGTCGCGTTTCACTCGCATCGCCGTCCTGACGGCTTCGACCGCGCTGGCCGCGGGCGGGGCACTGATCCCCACCAGCGCGTTCGCCGCCCCGGCGCACACCGGCGCCGTGAGCATGGCCCCCAGCCATCACCACCACGGAAACGGGGGCGGGGGCGCGGTCAACAATGTGCCGATCTTCAACAACGGAAACGGCGGGGGCGCCGTGAACAACGTGCCGATCTTCAACAACGGAGGCGGCGGGGGCTCCGTGAACAACATTCCCATCTTCAACAACTGAGCGGCGTCGTGCGACCGAGCCGGGCATCGTCTCGGCCGCACCTCGCTCTGTCAAGCCCCGAATTTCCGGAGCATGACCTGGGCCGCCCGTCCTGGCCCCATGGAAACACAAGCCTCATTCGCTCATCCGTTGAAGGAGAACCACCATGACCCGCACGCGTACCCGACGTCTGGCGATGTTCACCGCGACGACCGCCCTGGCCGCCGGCGGGGTGCTGCTGCCGACGAGCGCGTTCGCCGCCCCGGCGCACTCGGGTGGCGGCGGTCACTACGGCTACAGCCACTCCGGCGGGCACAGCCACTACGGCGACTCCGGTCACTACGGCCACTACGGCGACAGCGGGCGCCAGGAAGGCGGCCGTGGGAGCGGTCAGGGGGGCGGCAGCGTCATCATCATCAACAACAACATTCCCATCTTCAACAACATCGGCGTCGCCCCGGCCGGGAACACCCCCGCCAACGGCACCCAGTGAGCGGTACGGACCGCGCGCGGACGGGGGAACCCGTCCGCCTACCGCGGGCCGCGCAGGTGGTGGCGTTTCCGCCAGGCGACCACAGCGCCCGCCACCGCCGGGACGACGATGGCCGCCACCGAGATCAGGAACACCGGGGACGTCGGGGTGGAGGCGCGGGCGCCCGCCACCACGTAGGCGGCCACGTTCGGGATCGAGCCGAGGGCCGTTGCCAGCAGGAACGGGGCGTACCGCATGCGGGAGACGGCCGCGGCGTAGTTCGCGGCCCAGAACGGAACCCCGGGGAACAGGCGTACCGCCAGCATCGAACGGAAGCCGTGTCTGCTGAACTGGTTGTCCGCCGCCTTCAGCAGACGACCGCGCAGGAGCGGACGCAGGGCGTCCTGGCCGAGCATCCGGCCGAGCGCGAAGGAGATCCACGCGCCGAGGACGGTGCCGGCCATGGCGGCGCCCATGCCGAGGGCCGAGCCGAAGAGCGCGCCGGCCGCGAGGTTCAGGAAGGGCCGCGGCACGAACGCCACGGTGACCAGACCGTACGCCACGACGAAGATCACCAGGGCGGTGCCGCCCCGGGCCTGGGGCGGCCAGCCGTGGGTCATGAGCTTCTGCGGCTCGAAGAGCAGCACCGACGCCCCGCCCGCCGCGAGCAGGGCGACCAGCAGGGAGAGCCGTGACCACGGCGAGAGCAGCACTCTCGTGCAGCGGGTCGTGAAGCCCGGCGGAGGAACGGCGACGGCGTGCTCCGTGGCGGTGGCCCGGGGAGGGGCGGTGGCGGTGCCAGAGCGGTTGGCATCGAGCATCAGGCGACCCTAGCCGACGCGTGTGTGTGATCGCCGTACGGTCGCTGACTGTTGGACGGACCGGGGGCGCGGAAAACCGTTCGACGTGCGGCGACGCATCGGCAATGATCTGCGTCATGTTCCGGTACGCCTTCCTCGTCGCGGCGTCCGCAGTCGCGGACGCGCCGAAGGCTGCCGTCCTGTTCCTCACGGCCGCTGCCGACGGCGCCCGAAGCTGACCCTCCCCGGAACGTCCGGCGGACCCCGCAGGGGGAGGGTCGGCGAGTTCCCCGGGGTCCCCGCGTCTCGCGTCCGACGAGGCGTCTCTCCGTACCGAAGAGGCTTCGAGGTACAGCCATGCCCAAGACGGCGTACGTCCGCACCAAACCGCATCTCAACATCGGCACGATGGGCCATGTCGACCACGGCAAGACCACCCTGACCGCCGCCATCACCAAGGTCCTCGCCGAGCGCGGCACCGGCACCTTCGTGCCGTTCGACCGCATCGACCGGGCCCCGGAGGAGGCCGCCCGCGGCATCACCATCAACATCGCGCACGTCGAGTACGAGACGGACACCCGGCACTACGCCCATGTGGACATGCCGGGCCATGCCGACTACGTCAAGAACATGGTCACCGGAGCCGCGCAGCTGGACGGGGCGATCCTCGTCGTCTCCGCGCTCGACGGGATCATGCCGCAGACCGCCGAACACGTGCTGCTCGCCCGGCAGGTGGGCGTGGACCACGTGGTGGTGGCGCTGAACAAGGCGGACTCGGCCGACGAGGAACTGGTGGAACTCGTCGAGCTGGAGGTCCGCGAACTGCTCGGCGCGCACGGCTACGGCGGTGACTCGGTGCCCGTCGTGCGGGTCTCCGGGCTCAAGGCGCTGGAGGGAGACCCGCGTTGGACGGCCTCGATCGAGGCGCTGCTCGACGCGGTGGACACCTATGTGCCGATGCCGGAGCGGTACCTGGACGCGCCGTTCCTGCTGCCGGTGGAGAACGTGCTGACCATCACCGGACGCGGGACCGTGGTGACCGGGGCCGTCGAGCGGGGCACCGTACGGGTCGGGGACCGGGTCGAGGTGCTCGGCGCGGACGTCGAGACCGTCGTCACGGGTCTGGAGACCTTCGGGAAGCCGATGGACGAGGCGCAGGCCGGGGACAACGTGGCGCTGCTGCTGCGCGGGGTGCCGCGGGACGCGGTGCGGCGGGGGCACGTGGTCGCGGCGCCGGGGAGCGTGGTGCCGGCGCGGCGGTTCTCGGCGCGGGTGTACGTGCTGTCGGGGCGTGAAGGGGGTCGTACGACTCCGGTCTCGACGGGGTACCGGCCGCAGTTCTACATCCGTACGGCGGATGTGGTCGGGGACGTCGACCTCGGCGAGGTGGCTGTCGCCCGGCCCGGGGACACGGTGGAGATGACCGTGGAACTGGGGCGGGAGGTGCCGCTGGAGACGGGGCTGGGGTTCGCGATCCGGGAGGGGGGCCGGACCGTGGGGGCCGGGACGGTGACCGCTGTCCAGAGTTCGTAGGCGGTTGCGGTACGTGGGGGACTGCGCGGGCCGGCGGAGACCGGTCGCGCGGTTCCCCGCGCCCCCCCGGGCGGGCCCGCGCATCGCACAATGGAGAAGTGAACGATTCCATACCCGTCGTGCGTGTCACCGAGTACGGCACCGCCAAGTTGATGCCCGACGTCGATCGGGAGCGGGCCTGGTTGCTGACCGTGGACGGGGCGCCGCAGTCGTACGTCGACCTGGACGAACCGACGTATCTGGAGTTCGAGTACGCGCGGCGGCTCGGGTACGTGCTGGATGCCGTGGCCGAGGCCGGGGCGGCTCTCGACGTGCTGCACCTCGGCGGTGGCGCGCTCACCCTGCCCCGGTACGTGGCGGCGACCAGGGCCGGCTCCCGGCAGGACGTCGTGGACGCCGACCGGGGGCTGCTCGACCTCGTCACCGAGCATCTGCCGCTGGCGGACGACGCCGGGATCGCCCTGCACGCCGCCGACGCCCGGGGCTGGCTGGAAGGGGCGCCCGGGGATTCGGCCGACGTGATCATCGGCGATGTCTTCGGCGGCTCCCGGATCCCCGCGCACCTGACCTCGATGGGCTACGTGCGGGAGGCCGAGCGGGTGCTGCGCGCCGACGGGGTGTACCTGGCGAACCTCGCGGACTCCGCCCCCTTCGCCTTCCTGCGCTCCCAACTCGCCACGTTCTCAATGGTTTTCGAGGAACTGGCAGTGATCGCCGAGCCAGGGGTGCTGCGCGGCCGGCGGTTCGGGAACGCGGTGCTCATCGCCTCGCACCGGCCGATCGACGCCGGTGCGCTGGCCCGTCGCACGGCCGCCGACGCCTTCCCGGCGAGGGTCGAACACGGGCCCGCGCTCAGGGAGTTCGTGGGGGGCGCCCGGCCGGTCGGGGACGCGGACGCGGTGCCCTCACCCGAGCCCCCCGGCGGAGCGTTCGGCATCGGGTGAGGCGGTGGTGGGCTGCGCGGTCACCGGGATCGTACGGCGGGTGAGGTTGCGGACGTCCGGGACGAGCAGCACCGCGGCCGTGACGACGACGATCACGATCGCACAGCCCCACAACGCCGGGCCCAGGCCGAAGGCCTCCTCCGCGGGGCCCGCCAGCGCCGTCGCCAGCGGCAGCAGGGAGACCGAGCCGAACCAGTCGTACGCCGAGACCCGGGAGAGCTTCTCCTCGGGTATCTCCTGGTGCAACGCGGTCATCCAGGAGACGCCGAAGACCTCCACCGTGGTCCCGGCCGCGAACATCACCAGGTAGAGGACGCCCACCGGCACCGGTACCGCCAGGGCCGCGGAGGGCAGGGCCAGCGGGAAGACGCACAGCGTGCCGACGAACAGCAGCCGGCGGGGCTTCCAGCGGGTCATCAGGAGGGCGCCGGCCGCGGTGCCCGCGCCGAACGCGCCCAGGGCGAGACCCCAGGGCCCCGGGCCGCCGAGGCTGTCGCGGGCCACCAGCGGGCCGTAGACCGCGTCGGCGGCGCCGAGCACCGCGTTCGCGATCGAGAACTGGACGACGATGCCCCACAGCCAGGGGCGGCCCGTGAACTCACGCCACCCGTCCCGCAGGTCCGCCAGCATCCCGCCGCCCGGTGCCCGCGGCGGGACATGGCTGACGTCGAGGAACGAACGCAGCGTCCCGGCGACCGCGAACGCCGCCGCGTCCACCGCCAGCACCCAGCCGGGGCCCACCGCCGCCACCAGCGCGCCGCCGAGGGCCGCGCCGCCCAGGGCGGCCCCCTGCATCGCCATCCGGAACACGGCGAACGCCCGGCCCGCCTGCTCCCCGCTCACCGAGGACAGCAGCATCCCCTCCGCAGCCGGGCTGAAGAACGCCTGGCCGGTGCCGCCCAGCGCGGTGAGCAGCATCATCTGCCACAGCCGGGGCTCGCCCGCCAGGACCAGGGCGGCGAAGGCGCCCTGCGAGAGGAAGTTCAGGGCGTTGGCCGCGACCATCACACGATGGCGCGGGAAACGGTCCGCCACCGCGCCCCCGACGAGCAGGAACAGCACCAGGGGGAGGGTGCGGGCGGCGGCCACCAGGCCGACGTCCCCGGCGTCGCCGCCCGCGTCCAGCACCGCGAACGCGGCGGCGATCAGCGAGCCGTTGGCGCCCAGGCTCGTCACGATCGCCGCCGCGGTCAGCAGGCTGTAGTTGCGGCCGGCCCAGACGGGTGCCCGCAGGCGGGCGGGGTTGCCGGGGGAGTCGGAGGTGGAGGTCACCGCCCGACTATCCCCGGCCGGGACGGGGCTTGCCAAACCAATAGGCCGTCGTCAAGCCCGGGATCCGGTCAGCCCCCGGTCGGGGTGCCGTGCAGCCGGACCGTGCTGAGGATCTTCATGATCGTCGCTGTCGGGACCTCGCCGCTGACGCCCTTGGCGCCGTAGAAGTCCCAGGACACCAGGTCCCCGGCCGAGTTCTCGAACCCGAACGTGATCGCCTTGCCGTCACTCGCGCACTTGCCCTTGGCCGGGGTGTCGGTCGAGCGGGCCCAGGCGTAGGCGCCCTTGAGGCCCGACGCGGTGGTGTAGGCGGTGGCCTTCTTGTCGTAGCCGATGCTCTTCTTGTCCGGATACGTGTAGCCGCCGTACACCCACCAGGGGACCTCCCTGACGGCCGCGTCGCCCGGGGTCTTCGCGCCGCTCTCGCCCTTGGTGCCGACCGCCGCCAGGGCGGTGTCCTCGGTACGGCCGTCCTTGTCGTCGTCGCTGGTGCACCACTTCGACTTGTACTGGGCGGGAGCCGACATCGTGATGATCGGCTTGCCCGCCTTGTCCTCGAAGCCGACGGAGGTGCCCGAGGACAGCACCTCCCAGTCGGCGGGCACGTCGAAGGCCGTGCCCCACTTGGGGTTCACGACGGTCTTCCAGCCCGCGACCGTCGGCTTCTCGCCGGTGCCGTCGCCGCGCGGGTTGTCGTCGCCGGAGGAGGCCGAGGCGGACGCGGTCCCCGAAGGCGACTGGCTCGCCCCCTGGTTCTTGCCGCCGTCCGCCTTGTCGTCCTTCGTGCCGCCGAGCACCAGGAAACCGGTCACCCCGGCCGCCACCACGACGGCCGCGGCCGCGACGATCGCGACCACCTTGGTGCGGTTGCCCCCGCCCCCGCCCTGCGGTCCCCGCGGCGCGCCGGCGGGTCCCGGCGGACCCCACTGCGGCTGTCGGCCGTACCCGCCGGGCGGCGGCTGCTGCCCGTACCCGCCCGGCTGCGGATACTGCTGGTAGCCGGGCTGCTGGTACGGATTCGGCTGCTGGTAACCCGGTTGCTGGTACGGGTTGTTCTGCGGGTTCTGCTCGCCCCCTGGCGGCTGCTGTTCTGGCCACATGGCTGGTAACCCTAGTGCCGCCCGGCACACGGCACCGCCCCGGCTCTGGTCAGGGCGAGCTACCCGTGAGTAACATGCGGGTATGAGCACAGACCAGATGTCGATCGGCGAGATGCTCGCCGCCACGGTCCCGATGGTGCGGACCCTCAACCTGGAGTACCTGGAGACGACTCCGGAGCGGGCCGTGCTGTCGCTTCCGGACCAGGGCGAGTTCCACAACCACATCGGCGGCCCGCACGCCGGTGCGATGTTCACCCTCGCCGAGTCCGCCAGCGGAGCGGTCGTCCTCGCCGCCTTCGGCGACCAGCTCTCCCGGGCCGTGCCGCTCGCGGTCAGCGCCGAGATCGCCTACCGGAAGGTCGCCCTCGGCCCGGTCACGGCCACCGCCACCCTGGGCCGCCCGATCGCCGACGTCGTCGCGGAACTGGACGCGGGCGGGCGGCCGGAGTTCCCGGTCGCCGTCGCCATCACGCGCGAGGACGGCGCGGTCACGGGTGAGATGACGGTCGTCTGGACCCTGCGCCCCAACGGCTGACCCCGGCGTCGGACGCCGGACGGGGTGCGGGCCGCCGGGCCCGCACCCCGTCCTTCACGCGGGGCCGCTCAGGCTGCGCGGCGCTCTTCCCGCCCGGCCCCGTCCTCCTCCGCCAGACCCGCCACGAACTCCTTGAGCCACGCCGTGAACTCGGGCCCCAGATCGGGACGTTCGCAGGCCAGCCGGACCACCGTGCGCAGGTAGTCGCCCTTGTCCCCGGTGTCGTAGCGCAGTCCGTCGAAGACCACGCCGTGCACCGTCCCACCGACCGCCAACTCCTGGAGTGCGTCGGTCAGTTGGATCTCACCGCCCCGACCGGGCGCGGTCCGCTCCAGCACCTCGAAGACCTGCGGGTCGAGGACGTAGCGGCCGATGACCGCGTAATTGCTCGGGGCGTTCTCCAGGGACGGCTTCTCCACCAGTCCGGTCACCCTCACCACCCCGTCCTCGCCGGTGGCCTCGACGGCGGCGCAGCCGTAGAGGTGGACCTGCGAGGGGTCGACCTCCATCAGCGCCACGACACTGCCACGGAAGCGGTCGCGGACGTCCAGCATCCGGCTGAGCAGGGTTTCACGGGCGTCGATCAGGTCGTCGCCGAGGAGTACCGCGAAGGGCTGGTCGCCCACGTGGTGCCGGGCGCACAGCACCGCGTGGCCGAGACCGAGCGGGTCGCCCTGGCGGATGTGGTGGATGTCGGCGAGCCGGGCCGGGTCGCGTACCGCGTCCAGGCGGACGGTGTCGCCCTTGGCGGCCAGCGCCTGTTCCAGTTCGAAGGCGTTGTCGAAGTGGTCCTCGATGGCCCGCTTGTGCCGTCCGGTGACCATGAGGATGTCGTCCAGTCCGGCCTTCGCGGCCTCCTCGACGACGTACTGGATGGCCGGCTTGTCCACGACCGGCAGCATCTCCTTCGGTGTCGCCTTGGTGGCGGGCAGGAAGCGGGTGCCGAGCCCGGCGGCCGGGACCACGGCCTTGCGTACCGGCCGGGGGGACGCGGGGGCGGGGGAGGAGTGGGGGGCGATCATGCGGCACATCGTGGTGCACCGGGATGAGAGCGGGCCGAGAGAAACGTGTCAGAGGGCTGTGGAACGCCGGCCGCCGTCCGCTGCACCGGCGGACGCCGCGGAGTTGAAGATTTCGTGTCCCATCCGGTCCGTGGCGCACACAAGTTGAACCTGTGCGACCGCTGAATCCAATCAAGACGGGGATACCGCCGGTAACTTATCTGAATTGCCGCGCCTTTGAACTTCAGTCATCCCGACTTCTTGTTTCCTGTGAGCGGCGTGTGCGAAGGTGAGCCTTCCCGCGGGAGGGCCCACAGGCCTGCACGGCCGTCAGGCCGGTCCTTATGGGCTCCACAAGGTACGCACCAATCAGGCACTGCATTCCCCAGGGCGCCATTTCGCATGCCGTCCTGCGGGTCGGAAGGAAATGGTTCAGTGCACTCCCCCCACCCCCCACGCCCGCCCTACCCGCCGCGCCCCGGTTCGACGCCAGGGGAGTCCGACCGCGATCTCGTCGCCCAGCTCACCGCGGACCCGGCCGCCCGGCACCACGCCGTCGCCCTGCTGCTGGCCAGACACTGGCGCGCCACCTGCGAGTACGCCGTCGTCTGCCTCGCCTCCGCCACACCCGCCGCGCAACTGGTCGCCAGCGCGGCCTTCGAGCGGGTCCTCGGCCGGCTGGCCGGCGGCGCGGTCGGCGGCGCCCTCCGTCCGCAACTGCTCGTGGCCGTAAGGGAGACGGTTCGCGCGTGGGCCGCCGACGAAGCCATTACCGTGGTCGTACCGGAACTGCGCAGAACCACCGGCGGTCGCGGACTCAGCGCCGCGAAGCCCGGAACCCCGGAAAGGCGGCAACTCGCCGAGCGTGCTTTCCGGGCGCTTCCCGCGGCCTCGCAATGCCTCTTGTGGCACACCGAGGCGGAAGCCGAACCCATAAACATACCCGCTGGTCTGCTGGGTGTCGACGTGCCTACCGCGACGGCCGCCCTCGACCAGGCGCGCGAGCAATTCAGGACCGGCCTGGTGCGCGCCCACCGGGAACTCGCGCCCTCGAAGGAATGCCGTTTCTACAACCGTCTCCTCGACGTCCCCATGCGCCGGGGCGGCTCGCTGCTCCCCGATGTGCAACGGCATCTCGCCGAGTGCCGGTACTGCCGGCACGCCGCCGAGCAGCTGAGCCACTTCGACGGCGGCCTGGAGTTCCTGCTCGCCGAGACCGTGCTCGGCTGGGGAGCCCGCCGCTATCTCGACACCCGCCCCGGCCGGGGCGCCGCCGTCGAGGCGTGGCCGACCGGCGCCCCACCGGAGCGGCGGGCCACGCCGGGCGGACGGCACCGCACGGTGCCGGAGGGCGGCCGGCGCAAGGCGCTGGCCGTCGGGATCGGCGTCGGCCTGGCCTCCCTCGTGCTGCTCGCGACCGTGCTCGCGGTCAAGGGCTGGTCGGACGACAACGGCGTCGCACACCCCGGCGCCCCCCCCTGGGGCGCCCCGGTCGTCGGCGTCACCCGGCCCGGCCCCGGCGCTCACCCGCCCGCCACGGCCTCCCCGTCGCCGGCCTCGGTGGGCGCACCCGCCGAGACCGCCCACGGCCGACTGCGCAGCCTCGACGCCGGGCTCTGTGTCGACGTGCGCGGCGGCCTCGTGCGGGCGGGCGCCGAACTACGCCTCGGCACCTGTTCGGACGCCGGGTCCCAGCAGTGGTCCTACCAGGAGGACGGCATGCTGCGCAGCGTGCCGGACCCCACCCTGTGCCTCACCGCCGATCCCGGTACCCGCAGCGTGGTGGTCTCCGGCTGCCTGGTGCACGCGGGCGAGGTGTCGTACGACCTCACGGTGCGCGGTGAACTCCTGCTCCGCTGGGACAAGGGCCTCGCGCTGGCCGCGGACGCCACCCATGTGGTGGTGGTCCGCCGCGACGGGGCGGTCGGGCAGCGCTGGGACCTGGGACCGGCGGGCGACGACGCGGCGGTGCCGTCCGTGGCCACCCCGGCCGTGACGCCCCCTGCGCGGCGGGGCGGGTCCTCCGCGTCCCCGGGGGCCCGGGCCCCGGCGGGGAAGGCGCCCGGTGCGCCACAGGAGCCGTACGGCACGCGGGTCGCGCAGGCCGGGGCCCCCGGCCGTCCCGTCGCCGTCGTTCCGGCCGCGCCCGTCGGCGCCGCCGGGCAGGCGGAGCCCGCGGGGGCCGTGGGGTCGCTCACCGCGGCGGGCGGTGACGTGCTGGGCTCCGTCCCGAAGCCCGTGACGGACGCCGCGCGCGGGGCGGGGAGCCTGCTCGTCGGCGCAGCCGGCGACCGTACGGGTCGCGGCGTGCCCGCTCGGCGCTGAATCCGCGTCGACGAACGGTCGGCGAGCGGGAGCTCTCCGACCGTTTACTTCAAGGGTTTACGAGAATTTTTCCGACCGCGCGTTTCAATTGCAGCAATGCGGTTGGAGTCAGGTTTTTGTCAGGCTTGGTGCAGGGTTCGTGCAGGACCGTCCGGTTCGGGTTTCCGGTGTGCCACGATCGAGCCAGCGGGCCTTGGACACCCCGAATTTACAGAGCTCGGCGCCACCGCCCCGTACGTTGCGCCAGGGTGAGGGCGCGATGAATCGCCCGGGTGCTTTGACGGGCTTGTGGCGGTGTGACGCCGGCGCTCCGGACGGCTCGCGGCCCCTGGTCGGCAGGGGATTGCTCGGATTTTCGGCTCTTGCGGTGAATTCCCCCCGCTGGCCGAATCAATGCCACCCCGCTTGATAGCGCCGCCCCGTTATTGACCCGCGAGTAATGAACTCGCTAGTTTCCGGTGGCCTCACCCGGATCTCTCCGCCGCACAAGTCCCCCACCGTGCTGTCCTCCCGATTATTCGGAGCATCATGACGTCCTCTGTGCGTGCCGTCGACCTGATCATCTGCATCACCCCTTTCGGGGAACCCGACGCCAGGCTCGCCACGGCGGTCTGCGCCGCCGGCGGACTCGGTGTCCTCGACCTCGGCCGCGGTGACCGAAGAACCCGGGAGGCGCTGGCCCGGCTGAGCCGTGCGGCGCCCGGGCCGTACGGCGTGCGGGTGGGGTCGGGCTGTGCGCTCGGCCCGGACGACCTGCACCCGGCCCCCGACACGGTGGTCCTGGCCGCCGACGCGCCCTGGGGTCACGCGCCCCGGGACATCGCGCAACTCGCCCCGCACAGCAGGGTCCTCGCCGAGGTCACCGATCTGGCCGCGGCGCGCGCGGCGGTCGCGGCCGGCGCGCACGGGCTCATCGCCCGAGGGGCGGAGAGCGGTGGCCGGGTCGGTGCGCTCAACACCTTCGTCCTCCTGCAACAGCTGCTCTCAGCACCGGAGTTGGACGTTCCGGTGTGGGCCTGCGGCGGCATCGGGCCGCGTACGGCGGCGGCCGCCGTGGCGGGCGGCGCGGCCGGGGTCGTCCTGGACAGCCAACTCGCCCTGCTCGCCGAGTCCGGGCTGCCCGAGGCGACAGCGGCCGCGCTGCGCTCCCTGGACGGTTCCGAGACGGTGGTCGTGGCCGGGCACCGGGTCCTGCACCGGCGCGGCCCGGACACCGTGCGCCCGCCCGCCGACGACCCGGCCGCGGTCGCCACGCTGCTCGGCGCCGAGGACCCGCGCAAGCAGCTCCTCCCGGTGGGCCAGGACGGCTTCCTCGCCGCCCGGTTCGCCGACCGATGGCGCGACGCCGGGCGCACGGTGCGGGAGTTGCGGGCGGCGATACGGGAAACCGGCGAGGAAGCGGCCGCGGCGCTGCGGCCCGCGACCTCCGCGATGAGCCGCGCCCTCGGCACCCGGCTGCCCGTCGCCCAGGGCCCGATGACCCGGGTCAGCGACCGGGCCGCCTTCGCCGCGGCCGTCGCCGACGACGGGGCCCTGCCGTTCCTGGCGCTGGCCCTCGCGGACGGCGCCCGCACCCGCGAACTGCTGACCGAGGCCAAGGCGGAACTGGACGGGCGGCCCTGGGGCGTCGGCGTGCTCGGTTTCGCCCCCGAGGAACTGCGGAGCGCCCAGCTCGAAGCCGTACGCGAACTGCGGCCCAGCCACGCGATCGTCGCCGGCGGCCGGCCCGCCCAGGCGGAGGCGCTGGAACGGGCCGGGATCAGCACCTTCCTGCACGTGCCCTCGCCGGGACTGCTGCGGCAGTTCCTGGAGGCAGGGGCCCGGAAGTTCGTGTTCGAAGGCTCGGAGTGCGGCGGCCACGTCGGGCCGCGCGCGAGCTTCCCGCTGTGGGAGGCCCAGCTCGCCGTGCTGGAGGACTTCCCGGACGCCGAAGGACTTCAGGTGTTTTTCGCGGGCGGCATCCACGACGAGCGCTCCGCCGCGATGGTCGCCGCGCTCGCCGCGCCGCTGACCGCCCGGGGCGCGGCCGTCGGCCTCCTCATGGGCACCGCCTACCTCTTCACCGAGGAGGCGGTGGACCGGGGAGCGATCCAGCCCCTCTTCCAGCGCCAGGTCAGGGCCGCCGCCTCGACCGCCCTCCTGGAGACCGCCCCCGGACACGCCACCCGCTGTGTGCCCAGCCCCTTCACCCTCGACTACCACAGGCGCGAAGCCGAGCTACGGGCCGGCGGAGTCCCGGACCGGCGGCTGTGGGAGGAGCTGGAACGCCTGAACGTCGGCCGGCTGCGCATCGCCAGCAAGGGCGTCGACCGCTCCGGCACCGGCGAGCTGACAGCCGTCGACGAGCAACGCCAGCTCAACGAGGGAATGTTCATGGCCGGGGACGTCGCCGTCCTGCGCTCGGCGACGACCACCGTCGCCGCCCTGCACCACGCCGTCACCGACGGGGCGGCCGGCCTCCTGGCGGGCCGCCCGGCGCCCCGGCAGCGCACCGAACCGCCCGTGCCCGCCCCGCTGGACATCGCGATCGTGGGCATGGCCTGCATGTTCCCGCAGGCTCCCGACCTCGCCACGTTCTGGGCGAACGTGGTGGCCGGCCACGACGCGGTCACCGAGGTGCCGCCCGAGCGCTGGGACCCGGCCGTCCACCACGCGGACGGGAGCACCACGTCGAAGTGGGGCGGCTTCCTGCCGCCCATTCCCTTCGACGCGCTGTCCTACGGCATCCCGCCCGCCTCCCTCGGCCACATCGAGCCGGTCCAGCTGCTGTCCCTGGAGGCCGCCCGGCGCGCCCTCGACGACGCCGGATACGGCGACCGGGGCCGGGAGTTCGACCGGTCCCGCACCTCCGTGGTCTTCGGCGCCGAGGCGGGCAGCGACCTGTCCAACGCGGGCACCCTGCGCGCCGTGCTGCCCTCCTACTACGGCAAGGTGCCCGACGGGCTCGCGGACCAGCTGCCCCGGCTGACCGAGGACTCCTTCCCCGGCATGCTCGCCAACGTCATCTCCGGCCGGATCGCCAACCGGCTCGATCTCGGCGGCGCCAACTACACCGTCGACGCGGCCTGCGCGTCCTCGCTGGCCGCCGTGGACGTGGCCTGCAAGGAACTCACCGCGGGCACCAGCGACGTGGTGCTGTGCGGGGGTGCCGACCTGCACAACGGCATCAACGACTACGTGCTCTTCTCCTCCGTGCACGCCCTGTCGCCGACCGGTCGCTCCCGCGCCTTCGACGGCTCCGCCGACGGCATCGCCCTCGGTGAGGGCGTGGCGTGCGTCGTGCTGAAGCGGCTGGCGGACGCCGAGCGCGACGGCGACCGGATCTACGGTGTGATCAAGGGGCTCGGCTCGTCCAGCGACGGCCGCTCCCTGGGGCTGACCGCGCCGCGTCCCGAGGGACAGCGGGCCGCCCTGCTGCGCGCGTACCGCAACGCCGGGATCTCGCCGGCGCGGGTGGGCCTGGTCGAGGCGCACGGCACCGGGACCGTCGTCGGCGACCGCACCGAACTGACCATTCTCGGAAAGGTGTTCGCGGAGGCCGGCGCGGCCGGCGGCTGTGCGCTCGGGTCGGTCAAGTCACAGATCGGGCACACCAAGTGCGCGGCCGGACTCGCCGGGCTGATCAAGACCACCCTCGCCCTGCACACCGGCGTCAAACCGCCCACCCTGCACCTGGAACGGCCCAACGCGGCCTGGCAGGAGGACGACAGCCCGTTCGCCTTCCACACCGAGGCCCGGCCCTGGGCCGCACCGCCCGCCGAACGGGTCGCCGGAGTCAGTGCGTTCGGGTTCGGCGGCACCAACTTCCACGTGGTGGTCGGCGCCTACGACAGCCCCGTGCCGCCCGAGCAGGGGCTCCAGGCCTGGCCCGCCGAGCTGTTCGTGTTCCGGGGCCGGGACGAGAAGGCCGCGCACCGGGGCGTCGAGGAGATCCTGCGGGCCGCCGAGTCCGGGTTCTGGCGGTTGCGCGACCTGGCGCTGGCCGCCGCCCGCCGTGCGGACGCCGCGTACGAGCCGGTGCGGGCCGCGGTGGTCGCGCGGGACGTGAGCGGACTCGCCGGACGACTGCGCCGGGTCCTCGCCGGGGAGCACGACCCGCGCGCCGGGATCCACCTGGCCGACGGGGCCCCGGACGGCGAACAGAAGGTGGCGTTCCTCTTCCCCGGCCAGGGCAGCCAGCGCCCCGGCATGCTCGCCGACGTCCTGATCGCGTTCCCCGAGCTCCAGCACTACCTGCGCCTCGGCCGCGCCCACGCCGACGCCCTCTACCCGCCCACCGCGTTCGACGACGACGCCCGTGAGCGCCGCCGGGCCGCCCTGACCGACACCCGGGCCGCCCAGCCCGCCCTCGGCATCACCGGCCTCGCCGCCCACGCCCTGCTGACGGCGGCCGGAGTGCGCCCCGACATGGCGGCGGGACACAGCTACGGCGAACTCGTCGCCCTCGGCGCGGCCGGCGCCCTCGCCCCCGAGACGCTCCTGGAACTCAGCGCCGAACGCGCGGCGGCGATCCTGGCCGCCGCGGGCGACGAACCGGGCACCATGGCCGCCGTGTCCGCCGGGGCGGACGACGTCGCCCGCGCCCTGCGCACCGCGAAGGCGCCGCCCTCGGTCGTGCTCGCCAACCACAACTCCCCCCAGCAGACGGTGATCTCGGGTCCCACGCCGGACGTGGCCGAAGCCGTGCGGTTGCTGCGGGACGCCGGGTTCGGCGCGAAGCGGATACCGGTGGCCTGCGCCTTCCACAGCCCGGTCGTGGCCGGGGCCGGGGAGCGGTTCGCGCACGTCCTCGCCGACAAGGCCGTACGACCGCCCGAGTTCCCGGTGTGGTCCAACCGCACGGCGGCCCCCTACCCGCGGCACGCCGACGCCGTACGCGCCGAACTGGCCGCCCAGATCGGTTCGCCCGTCGCCTTCGCGGCGGAGATCGAGGCGATGTACGAGGCCGGGGCCAGGGTCTTCGTCGAGGCGGGGCCGGGGACGGTCCTCAGCCGGCTGGTCGGCCAGATCCTCGGCGAGCGGCCGCACACCGCGGTGGCCCCCGAACCCCGCCCCGACAGCGGCCTGCCGGGCTGGCTCGACGCACTCGCCCGGCTGGCCGTGGCCGGGGTGCCGGTCCGTACCGCCTGGCTGCTGCGCGGCCGCGACGCCGTGGACGCGCTGCGCACCCCGGCACCGAAGCGGCCCGGCTGGACGGTCGACGGCCAGCTGGTGCGCACCGCTGACGGAGACCTGCTGCCCGGTGCCCTCGCACCGGCCCGACGAGTCGTGGAGACGACGACTGTGACGACGAACCAGCCGCACGGCGCCCCGGTCGACCGGGACGCGCTGCTCTCCGAATACCTGCGCACCAGCCGGGAGATGATCGCCGCGCAGCGCGATGTGCTGCTCACCTACTTCGGGGCGGCCCAGGCGCCCGCGGCGCCCGCGCCCGGCCGGCCGCCGGCCGCCGAAGCGGTCGTACCCGAACCGTGGGCGGCGGCGCCCTCCGTGGTCGCGGCCGAGGCCGTACCCGTAGCCGCCGCACCCGAGGAGCCCGCCGACGTCGAGCGGGTGGTGCTGGAGATCATCAGCGAACGCACCGGCTACCCCCTCGACATGATCGAGCCGGACCTCGACCTGGAGGCGGACCTCAGCATCGACTCGATCAAACGTGCCGAGATCGCGGGTGAGTTGGCGAAACGGCTCGGGATCGCGGGCGGTACCCGGACGCTGGACGACAGCGAGCTGGAGGAACTGGCCAAGGCACGCACGGCGGCCGCGGTGACGGGCTGGCTCGCGGCACGCGTCGAAGGGGCCGGCGGGACGGTGACCGCCGGGGCCGCCGCGTCCGAGGAGCCGGTCGAAGAGGCCCCGGCGCCCGAGGAGGCCCTCGCCGCAGTGGCGCCCCAGCGCTACGAGGTGCGGCCCGTGCCCCTCGCGCCGCCGGAAGCGGGGGCCGACCCGGCCGCCGTCCTGTCCGGGAAGCGGTTCTTCGTCCTCGGGGACGGCGCACCGCTGGCGGAACGGCTCCGCGCGTACGGTGCCGAGACCGTGACCGTCGCACCGGACCACCTGCTTGGGGAAGCGGACGGGGCCGTGGACGGCGTGCTGTACCTGGGCGCGCTGCCCGGCGCCGGGGACACGCCGGTGCTGCCGGACGCCTTCCCGGTCCTGCGGGCCGCCCTGGCCCGCGGCCCGCGCTGGCTGCTGGCCGCCAGGCCCGCCGACGGCGACGACGCGGCGCGCTCGGCCGGCCTGCACGGGCTGTTCCGTACGGTCGCCAGGGAGTACCCCGACACCGTCGCCCGGGTCGTGACCCTGGCGAACGCGGAACCGGCCGCCGTCGCCGACGCACTGCTCACCGAGCTGCTCGCTCCCGGCCCGGCGCCCGTCGTGCTGCGCACGGCCGCCGGCCGACAGGGCCTCGAACCGGTGGAGGCGCCGCTGGGCGCGCTCGGCAGCACCGGTGCCGGACCGGCGGGGGAGGGGGCCGCCGAGGCCGCTGCGCTGGGCCTGGACCGGGACTCCGTGGTGCTCCTTGTCGGCGGGGCCCGGGGCATCACCGCGAAGTTCGCGGCCGCCCTGGCCACCGCCTGCCGCTGCCGCCTCGAACTGCTCGGCCGGACCCCCGCGCCCACCGGGCCCGAGGCCCCGGACACCGCCGCCGCGCGCACCCCCGCCGAGCTGCGCGCGGCCCTTGCCGCCAGGGGCGGCCTGAGACCCGCCGAGGTCAACCGCGAAGCCGAACTCCTCCTCGCGCAAAGGGAGATCGCCGCCACCCTCGACGAACTGGCCGCGCTCGGCAGCGAGGTCCGCTACCACACCGTCGACTTCCGCGACCGGGACGCCGCCCTCCAGGCGGTCAAGGAGATCCACGCCGACCACGGACGCCTGGACGGAGTCGTCTTCGCGGCCGGGGTGATCGAGGACCGGCTGATCGCCGAGAAGACCCCCGAGTCCTTCCAGCGGGTCTACGGCACCAAGACGACCGGCGCCGCGACCCTGCTCGCCGCACTGGAGGAACTCCCCGGCGGCCCTGCCTTCGCGGTGCTGTTCGGCAGCGTATCCGCCGTCCTCGGCAACCGGGGCCAGGCCGACTACGCGGCCGCCAACGACACGCTGGAGAGCCTCGGCGCCGACTGGGCGCGGCGCACCGGCAACCGGGCCCTGACCGTGCACTGGGGCCCCTGGGCCCCCACCGGCGGCCACACCGGCATGGTCAGCCCGGAACTGGGGCGCGAGTACGCACGGCGCGGGGTACGGCTGATCGACCCCGACGAGGGCACGGCCGCGCTGCTCCGGGAGCTCGCCTGGGGCGCGGAGACCACGCGCGCCGTCGTCTACACCGCGTCGGGCTGGTGAGATGACCGACGACAGCCGGCCTTCGACCGGCGCGGGCGACGAGGGCCCCGTACCGGCCCCCGCGGACGACGGCGGACGTACGTCGGCCGACGCGGACGGCGGGCAGCGGGCACCGGGCGGTGTGGGGGGTGGGCGGCAGGTGCCGGTTGCGATTGTCGGGATGGCGGTCCTGCTGCCCGGTGCCGCGGACCTCGACGCGTACTGGCGGAACCTGCGCGACGGCGTGGACGCCATCGGCGAGGTGCCGCAGGGACGCTGGGACGCGGACTACTACCGGCCCGGCTCGGCCACCGGCCCCGCCGCCCCCGACCAGGTGTACTGCCGGCGCGGCGGCTTCGTGGACGGGCTGGCCGAGGTGGAGGTCACCCGGTACGGGATCATGCCGAACTCCGTCGCCGGCACCGAACCCGACCAGCTGATCGCGCTGGACGTGGCGGCCGCCGCCCTCGCCGACGCGGGCGGCGCGGACCGGCTGCCCGAGCGGCACCGGATCGGCGTGGTACTGGGCCGGGGCGGCTATCTCACCCCCGGCCTGGTCCGGCTCGATCAGCGGGTCCGCACGGCCGGCCAGCTCGTGCGCACACTGGGCGAGTTGGTGCCCGGCCTCACACCGGACCAACTGGCGCGCGTACGGGACGCGTTCACCGAGCGCCTCGGCCCCGCCAGTCCCGAGTCCGCGATCGGCCTGGTGCCCAACCTCGCCGCCTCCCGGATCGCCAACCGCCTCGACCTGCGCGGCCCCGCCTACACCGTGGACGCGGCCTGCGCCTCCTCACTGGTCGCCGTCGACCAGGCGGTCACCGAACTCACCGCCGGGCGCTGCGACATGATGCTGGCCGGGGGAGTGCACCACTGCCACGACATCACCCTGTGGAGCGTCTTCTCCCAGCTCCGCGCCCTCTCCCCGAGCGAGCGCATCCGCCCCTTCCACCGGGACGCCGACGGCATCCTCATCGGCGAGGGCACCGGGGTCGTCGTACTCAAGCGCCTTGCCGACGCCGAACGGGACGGCGACCGTGTCTACGCCGTGATCCGCGGCACCGGCGTGGCCAGCGACGGCCGTACCGCCGGACTCGTCAACCCCGACCCCGGCGGCCAGGCGCACGCCGTACGGCAGGCCTGGCGGGCCGCCGGACTCGACCCCGCGGCACCGCACTCGGTCGGTCTGCTGGAGGCGCACGGCACCGCGACCCCGGCCGGCGACTCCGCCGAACTCGCCACCCTCGCCGAGGTGTTCGGCCCCGCCGAGGAACGCGCGGTGCTCGGCTCCGTGAAGTCGATGATCGGCCACACCATGCCGGCCGCCGGAGTGGCCGGACTGGTGAAGGCCGCCCTCGCGCTGCACCACGCGACCCTGCTGCCCACCCTGCACTGCGACGACCCCCACCCGGCCCTCGCCGCCACCCGGTTCCGCACCCTGGACCGGGCCCGGCCCTGGGAGACCGTCCCGGACCAACCGGTGCGCCGGGCCGGGGTGAACGCCTTCGGGTTCGGCGGGATCAACGCGCACGTGGTGCTCGAAGAGGCGCCGGGCAGACACTCCGCCCCGGCCGCCGCCCCGAGGGGAACACCCGGCGAAGGCGCCACCGCCGCCCGGGTCACCGAGCCCGAGCGGATCCTCCTCCTCGCCGCCGACACCCCCGAGCGGCTCGCCGCCGCCCTCGACGCGGACGACTCCGCCGTCCTGGCCGCCGGTCTCGCCCCGGAACGGACGCACCCGGGGGCCGGACCGGTGCGCCTGGGCATCGTGGACCCCACCGCCAAGCGGCTCGCCCTGGCCCGTCGCGCGGTCGGCAGGGGCCGCCCCTGGCAGGGCCGCAACGACGTGTGGTTCCGGCCCGCCCCGCTCCTCGGCACCGGCAAGCTGGCCTTCGTCTTCCCCGGGCTGGAAGGCGAGTTCACTCCCCGCGTCGACGACATCGCCACACATTTCGGCCTCCCCACCGTCACCGCACCCGCTACCGGGCACATGCGGGTCGGCGACGTGGGCCGTCATGGGTTCGGTGTCGTCGGCGTGGGGCGGCTCCTCGACGCGGCGCTGCGCCGGATGGGCGTGGTCCCGGACGCGGTCGCCGGGCACAGCGTCGGGGAGTGGACGGCGATGGTGGTCGCGGGACTGTACTCGGGAGTCCAGGTGGACGCCTTCATGGCCGAGTTCGATCCCGACGCGGTCACCGTCCCGGGTCTCGCGTTCGCCGCGGTCGGCGCCCCCGCCGAACGGGTCGTCGCCGTCCTCCGCGACGGCTGGGCGGACGCCGGGATCGTCCTCTCCCACGACAACGCGCCGGGCCAGTCCATGGTGTGCGGCCCGGACCGGGCGGTGGCGGGCTTCGTCCGCGCCTTCCGGGCCGACGGTGTGCTGTGCCAGGTGCTGCCGTTCCGTTCCGGATTCCACACGCCGATGCTGGAGCCGTACCTGAGCCCGATCAAGGAGGCGGCCGAGCGCTTCCGGCTGTACCGGCCGGCGGTCCCGGTCTGGTCCGGCACCGTCGCGGCGCCCTTCCCGGAGGGCGAGACGGAGGTACGCGAGCTGTTCGTCCGGCACCTGCTGGAACCCGTCCGCTTCCGGCAGCTGATCGAGGCCATGTACGCCGCCGGGCACCGCGCGTTCGTCCAGACCGGGCCGGGCCAACTCGCCTCGCTGATCGGTGACATCCTCGGCGAGCGCGACCACCTCGCTGTCGCCGCCAACTCCCCGCACCGCTCCGGGATGGCCCAACTCCGCCGGGTGGCGACCGCGTTGTGGACGGCGGGCGCACCGGTGGCGGCCGCGGTCCGGGACGAGGACTGCGCATCGGTCACGGGGGCCGCCCCGGCACCAGGCACCGCGACCAAGCCCGTCCACCGCCGCCGCCCGGTACGCCTGGACCTGGACGGCGCCCTGGTGTCACTGGAGGCCCCGACCCTCGCCGCACTGCGCACCGAACTGCGCACGGCCACGCGACCCGAGGCGAGCGGAACCGCGTGGACCGAGGCCGGTCGACTGGCGCACGCCGAGTGGAGCAGACCGGCGCGGACCGTGGCGGGCGCCGTTGCGCGACCCGAGGCGGATGGGAACGCGCCGGCATCGGGCGCCGCCCGCCCACCGGCCGCGGGCTCGTCCCCGCTGGACGACCTCGCCGCCCGGATCCCGGCCGCCGCCGAACTGAGCGCACTCCTGCGGGACACCGCCGACTCGGCCGTCGCCGTCCTCACGGCGCGCCACACACCGCCCTCGCCCCCGGCCGCGCCCACCCCGCCCTCCCGTACCACCCCCGCACCCGCTCCACCCGCCGCCCCCGCCGCAGGCCACGTCCCGCCCACCCCCACCCCGGCCTCCCGTACCACCACCCTCCGGGTCTCCCCCGAGGCGATGCCGCATCTCCTCGACCACTGCTTCTTTCCGCAGCGTCCCGGCTGGCCCGTGGTGGAGGACCGGTGGCCGGTCGTCCCGGCGACCACCATCGTGCGGCACATGATGGACGCGGCGGAGGCCGCCACCGGCCTGCGGGCGGTCGCCGTGCACGGAGCCCGTTTCGACCGCTGGCTCACCGCCGCACCTCCCGTCGACGTCCCGGTCACCGTCACCCCCGAGGAACCCGGCCGGGTCTCGGTCACCTTCGGCCCCACCGCCCGCGCTGTCGTGGACGTCGCCCCCGCGCACCCGGCGCCCCCCGCCGCCCGCACGCGCCCCCCGGCTCCCGAACGCACCCCCGACCACACCGCCGCCCAGCTCTACTCCGAGCGCTGGATGTTCCACGGCCCCGCCTACCAGGGCGTCTCACAGCTCACCGCGATCGGTGACCGGCACGTGCGCGGAGTGATCACCACCCCCGCCGCCCCGGGCGCCCTGCTCGACAACGTCGGCCAGATCCTCGGCTACTGGATCATGTCCACCCGCACCGAGCGCACCGTCGTCTTCCCGGTGCAGATGCGGGAGATGCGCTTCCACGGCCCGCACCCCGCCCCCGGTACCGAGGTCGACTGCCTGGTGCGGATCACCTCGCTCACCGACACCGTCCTGGAGGCGGACGTGGAGCTCACCGTCGGCGGACGGGTGTGGGCGCGGATCGGCGGCTGGCAGGACCGGCGCTTCGACAACGACCCGGACACCCGCCCCGTCGAGCGCTTCCCGGAGCGCAACACCCTCTCCGAGGGCCGTCCCGGCGGCTGGGCGCTGGTCCACGAACGCTGGCCGGACCTGGCCTCCCGCGAGCTGATCATGCGCAACTCGCTGGCCGGGGTGGAGCGTGCGCGGTACGCCGAGCACGCCCCGCGCGGCCGCAGGCAGTGGCTGCTCGGCCGGATCGCCGCCAAGGACGCGGTACGGCAGTGGCTGTGGCAGCACGGCGAGGGACCTGTCTACCCGGCCGAACTCCAGGTGGAGAAAGACGAGTTGGGGCGGCCCTACGTGATCGGTGTCCACGGGCGGACGCTGCCCGAACTGGACGTCTCGCTCGCCCACCGGGCGGAGGCGGCGGTGGCGATCGTACGGCCGCACACGCCCGGACCCGGCCCGGGCATCGACATCGAAGAAGTCACCCGGCGTGATCCGGCCGCCGTGGAGGCCGCCCTCGGCGCGGACGAACTGCGGCTGCTGTACGGCCTCGGGCCGGACACCGCCCTGTGGTTCACCCGCTTCTGGGCCGCCAAGGAGGCCGTCGCGAAGGCCGAGGGCACCGGATTCGGCGGCCGGCCCAGGGACTTCACCGTGCTGGAGGCCGCCCCGGACGGCAGCCGGCTGCTGGTCTCGGGCCGGCTGGAACGCGCCTACCCGGTGCGCTGTGCGCCGGTCCGCAATCCCCCCGCACTGCCGGACCGCGCCTACGTCGTGGCCTGGACGACCGGACCGGCAGCCGCAGACATCGAGGAGGACCCGCGATGAACCCCACCGAGCCCGAAGTCCGCGCCGACGAGGAGACCGTCCTCGCCGACCTGACGCGGATGCTGCACACCCTCCTGGAGGAGTACGGCGACGACGACGCCGAGATCGGCATGAGCACCACCTTCAACCGCGACCTGGAGCTCGAGTCCATCGACCTGGTCACCCTCGCCGGTCTCCTGGAGGAGCGCTACGGGAAGCGGGTCAACTTCGCCGAGTTCCTGGCCGGGATGGAGTTCGACGAGATCATCGAGCTCACCGTGGGGCGGCTCGTGGAGTACGTGGTGTGGAGCCTGAAGGCCACGGAGGCGGGCTGAGCCATGGCGATGGTCGACACCGCAGACGTCCGGCTGCACGTACAGCGCATGGGTCCCGCGGAGGGCCGTACGGCCCTCGCCACCGTGGTCCTCGTCCACGGGCTGCTCACCGACAGCCTGGCCAGCTACTACTTCACGGTGGCCCCGGCCTTCGCCGCCTCCGGCCTGGACGTGGTCATGTACGACCTGCGCGGTCACGGCCGCAGCGAGCGTCCCGCCGCCGGCTACACCCTGGACCACAACATCGACGACCTGGAGGCCCTGCTCGACCGTCTCTCGGTCACCGGCCCGGTCCACCTCGTCGGCAACTCCTACGGCGGCACCATCGCCTTCGGCTGGGCGGCCCGGCATCCCGAGCGCGCCGCCAGCCTCACCCTGATCGAGTCCGAACCCGCCACCGCCGCCTGGGCGGAGAAACTCGGCGGCATCCTGCGCCGGGTGGTCGCCGAACTCGCCCACAACGAGCCGGACGCCATCGCCTGGATCACCGCGAACCGCGGCCACAACACCGCCCGGCTGGCCAGGGGCGCGGCCCGGCTCGCCCGCGAGACCAGCCTGGGCCGGGACATCCCGGCCAGCCGGGTCCTCACCGAGGACCAGATCAGCGCCGTACGCTGCCCGGTCCTCGGGGTGTACGGCGGTGACTCCGACCTGGTGGAGGTGGTGCCGCTGAAGAAGACCCTGCTGGCGGACTACCGTTCGGTGGTGCTGCCCGGGCACGAGCACTCCGTGCTGGTCGAGGCGTCCGGCACGGTCGGGGGACACATCCTGGAGCTGATCCACTCGGTCAGCCGGACACGGGCGGCCGGGATCCGGTGAGCGGCTTCCTGTTCGTCGTACCGCCCCTGGTCGGGCACATCAACCCGGCCGTCGGGGTCGCGGCCGAACTCGGCGCCCGTGGCCACCGGGTGGCCTGGGTCTGCCCGGACGCCGATCTGGTCCGGGCACTGGCGGGACCGGACGCCACCGTCTTCCCGTGCGCGGGCACCGCCGCGGGCGAGCGGCCGGCCGACCTGCGGGGCGCGGAGGCGCTGAGGTTCCTGTGGGAGTGGTTCCTGGTGCCGCTCGCGGACGCGATGGCCCCCGGCGTACGGGCGGCCGTCGACGCGTTCCGCCCCGCCGTCGTGGTCGCCGACCAACAGGCCTTCGCGGGCGCCCTGGTGGCCGAGCGGCTCGGGTTGCCCTGGGCGACCTCCGCCACCACCTCCGCCGAGTTCACGGGCGCCTACGACGGTGTCCCCAAGGTCGCCGCATGGCTCGGGGACCGGCTCGCCGAACTGCGGGAGCGCATCGGGGATCCGGACTCCACCGCCGATCCCCGGTTCTCGCCGCATCTGACCCTGGCCTTCACCACCCCCGAACTCGCGGGCCCCACCGACCGGCCCGCAATCCGCCACGTCGGCCCGTCGATCTCCGCGCGGCCGGCGGCCGGGGGCTTCCCCTGGCAGTGGCTGGACCCGAGCCGGGACCGGGTCCTCGTCTCCCTCGGCACCGCGAACGCGGACGTCGGCGGGCGGTTCCTCGCCGAGTGCGTCAGCGCCCTGCGCGAACGCGCCGACCGGGTCCAGGGGCTGATCGCCGACCCCGGCGGCACCCTGCCCCCGGTACCGGACGACAAGGACCTCCTGATCCTGCCCGCCCTGCCCCAACTCCCGCTCCTGGAGCGGGTCGACGCGGTCATCTGCCACGCCGGCCACAACACGGTCTGCGAGGCGCTGTGGCACGGCGTCCCCCTGGTCGTCGCGCCCATCCGCGACGACCAGCCCGTGATCGCCGGACAGGTCGTCGACGCGGGCGCGGGCATCCGGGTGCGGTTCGGGCGGGTCACGGCCCCGAAGCTGGGCGCGGCCCTCGACACCGTCCTGCACGAACCCGCCCACCGCACGGCCGCGGCCCGGATCCGCACCGCGTTCCGTGCAGCGGGCGGCGCGCCGGTCGCGGCAACCCACCTCGAAGCACTCGCAGCTGAGGAGACCCGATGAGCAAGCCGAGCGAGATCGAGGCGCTGCGCCCCGGCTACCGGAAGGACCTGGCCGACGGCGTCGACCGCTTCTTCGAACCCCGGCGCACCACCTGCCCCTGGTGCCGGTCCGGCCGGCTCACCACCCGCCTGCGCACCACCGACCTGCTCCAGCACAAACCCGGCCGGTTCGTCCTCGACCAGTGCCAGGACTGCCGGCACACCTTCCAGAACCCCCGCCTCAACGAGACCGGCCTGGAGTTCTACTACCGCGACTTCTACGACGGCCTCGGCGAACAGAAGATGAGCGGCACCTTCGGCGGCCGCACCACGATGTACCGGGGCCGCGCCGAGTCCATGGTCCCGCACGATCCGACCCCCAAGAACTGGCTCGACGTCGGCACCGGGCACGGCCACTTCTGCGAGGCCGCCCGCGAGGTGCTGCCCGGCACGGCCTTCGACGGCCTCGACTTCACCGACGGCGTCCAGCTCGCCGCCCGCGAGGGCCGCGTGGAGCACGCCTACCGGGGCGCCTTCCCCGACCTCGCCCCCGACCTCGCCGGCCGCTACGACGTCGTCAGCATGTTCCACTACCTGGAGCACAGCACCGACCCCGACCGCGAACTGCGCGCCGCCCACGAGACCGTACGCCCCGGCGGCCACCTCCTCATCGAGGTCCCCGACCCCGAGAGCCGCTACGCCCGGCTGCTCGGCCGCTGGTGGCTGCCCTGGCTCCAGCCGCAGCACCTGCACTTCATCCCGGTGGCCAACCTCCGCGAACGCCTCACCGGCCTGGGCTTCACCGTCGTCGCCGAACAGCACGCCGAGGCCCACGACCCCGTCGACCTGCTGGCCGCCGTCTGGCTGGCCCTCGACCACACCGCCCCGCCCGAGGACGCCCCCTGGCTGCCGGCGGCGCCCGGCACCCTGCGCAGGACCCTGCGCGCCGCCCTGCTCATCGCCGGCATCCCCGCCCTGGTCACCGGCACCCTCCTGGACCGCTTCGCCGTACGGCCCCTGGCGCACCGCCTGCGCGTCTCCAACGCCTACCGCATCGTCGCCCGCCGCGACTGAGGGCGGCTCACAACACCTTCGCCCGGATCAACGCCGACAGCACCAGGGCGCCCGGGAGCAGCGGCAGCCAGTCGGTCAGCACCCGGTAGCCGATGACGGTCGCGGTGGCCACCGCCAACGGTGCACCGAACGCGGCCAGCGTGAACACCAGCGCCGCGTCCACCGCGACCCCTCCGGGCACCGGTACCGCCCCGCCCGCGGTGCCCGCCGCCAGGTACGCCAGGATCACGTCACCCCACGACAGGCCCAGCCCGAGCGCCTCCCCGGTGCAGGCCAGCACACCCGCCTGCACCAGCGGCAGCGCGGTCGCCCCGCCCCACAGGGCCAGCGCCCGGGACGGCCGGGCGTGCACCACCCGGGCGTCCGACAGGGCACACCGCACCAGCCCGGTGACCGGCCGCCGCAGCGGTCGTACGACGGCCGCCGCCACGCCCGCCAGCGTCACCACGCCGACGACCGGGACCAGCACCATGCCGTCGGGCACCAACTCGCCCAGCCGCCGCCAGGCCGGCGACGACAGCAGGAACACCACCAGCACCACGGTCTTGGCGCCGGACTTCGCCACCGAGTACAGCGCGATCGAGGCCGTGGCCCGCTCCAGCGGGACGCCTCGGGTCCGCAGGAAGCGCACGGTCACGGCGTGCGCGCCGAGCCCGGCGGGCAGCGCGTGGTTGGCGGCCCCGGCGGCGAACTGCGAGGCCAGCAGCAGCCCGGGCGGCAGCCGGTCGGGCACCGCGCCCTGCCGGATGCAGGCGGCCACCACCCAGGTCAGGCAGGTGAGACCGCCCCCGGCCAGCAGCCACCCCGGCTCGGCGCGGGCGAGCCGGGCGACCCCCTCGTGCAGCAGCGACCGGTTGCTCAGGCCCCAGATCACGGCGATGAGCAGGGGCGACAGGCACAGGGCGAGCCGGAGCGGTCGGCCGGCCGCCGAAAGGACCGGCCGGGGGCGTACGGGAGGTGCCTCGGAGCCGGACGCGGGCAGTGCGGAGGGCAGTGACGACAGTGAGGACACGGGGACGTTGTCCTTCCACGGGGGCCCGGGGTGGGGAGCCACGGGCGAGTGGTACCGCGGGGGAGCCTTCCCGTCCCGCATGACACCCGGATGTCCGAAAACCGAAGGCCGGAGGGCGGGCGGGTGCCGCGGACGCCGCCCCGCCCCGGCGAACCGGTAGCCTTCCCGGGGAAGGCGCACGCGACAGGGGAGGAACCGGCGGTGCACGTCCAGGAATGGCTCGACTCGGTACCGGCGGTCGCCGTCTACGCCGTGGTGGCGCTCGTCATCGGCCTGGAGAGCCTGGGCATCCCGCTGCCGGGTGAGATCGTCCTGGTCTCCGCCGCACTGCTGTCCTCACAGCACTCGGACATCAACCCGGTCGTCCTCGGCGCGTGCGCCACCGCGGGCGCGGTGATCGGCGACTCCGTCGGCTACGCGATCGGCCGCAAGGGCGGCCGCCCCCTCCTCGCCTGGCTCGGCCGGAGGTTCCCCCGGCACTTCAGCGAGGGCCACGTCGCCACCGCCGAGCGGTCCTTCGAGAAGTGGGGCATGTGGGCGGTCTTCTTCGGCCGCTTCATCGCCCTCCTGCGCATCTTCGCGGGCCCCCTGGCGGGCGTCCTGCACATGCCGTACTGGAAGTTCCTGACCGCCAACCTGCTCGGCGGCATCTGCTGGGCGGGCGGCACGACGGCGGTCGTCTACTACGTCGGCATCGTCGCCGAGGACTGGCTGAAGCGCTTCTCGTACGTCGGCCTGGCGGCGGCGGTACTGGTGGGCGTGGCGTCGATGCTGATCGTCCGGCGCAAGGCGAAGAAGGTCCCGGTCACCGAGAGGGAAGCCGAACCTGTCAGCGCCGGTGAGTAGACCCACCCGCACCCGCCGTACGCCCTACTCGTGCACCCCGCGATGCGCCTTGCCCAGCTCCGCGTACAAGGTCCCGTTGAGGGTGACCCCCTGCCGTTCCTCCTCCGACAGCTCCCTGCGCACCTTCGCCGGCACCCCCGCCACCAACGACCCCGCCGGCACCACCATCCCCTGCGGCACCAACGCCTGCGCGGCCACCAGCGACCCCGCCCCGATCACGGCCCCGTTCAGCACGGTCGCCCCCATCCCGATCAGGCAGTCGTCCTCCACGGTCGCCCCGTGCACCACCGCGTTGTGCCCGATGGACACCCGCTCCCCGACGCGCACCGGAAACCCCGGATCCGCGTGCAGCGTGGCGTTGTCCTGCACGTTCGCCTGCGCCCCCACGGTGATCTTCTCGACGTCGCCGCGGATCACCGCCCCGTACCAGACACTCGCCCCGGCCTTCAGCGTCACGTCCCCGATCACCGAGGCCGTCGGCGCCACGAACACCTCGTCCTCGATCTCCGGCTCGCGCCCGCCGATCCCCACGATCAGCGCCTCGTGCGTCATCACCGTCTCCCCTCGTCGTCGGTCCTCCGCGCAACCTACGCCACCGCCTGGGGCGAAGATCACAGCAGCCCGCCCTCTTGCCGGCGCGCCCCGCTGAGTACCGTGACCCCCGTGCCGAAGCCCAAGAACACGTTCTCGTCCATGCGCCGCCGCCTCGCCCAACGCGCAGTGCACGCGGCCTGGGCCTGGGTGCAGCGCACGGGATCCGTCACCGCGGACCGCCCCGGCCGCTTCCGTTTCGGCGCCCTCGGCGAAGCCACCCGCCTCGCCTTCCCGCTCGGCACCGTCTTCGGCGAACCCTGGATCCACCTGGGCTCGCACTGCATCGTCGGCGAACAGGTCACCCTCACCGCGGGCCTGATGCCCGACCTCGACCTCGGCCCCGACCCGATCCTGCGCATCGGCGACGGAGTGGTCCTCGGCCGCGGCAGCCACGTCATCGCGGACACGACGGTCACGATCGGCAGCGACTGCTACTTCGGCCCGTACGTGTACGTCACCTCCACCAACCACTCCTACGACGACCCGCACGAGCCCATCGGCAAGCAGTGGCCGCGCATGGAGCCGGTGGAGATCGGCCCGGGCTGCTGGATCGGCACGGGCGCGGTGATCCTGCCCGGTGCGCGCGTCGGCCGGAACGTGGTGGTGGCCGCCGGCGCGGTGGTCCGGGGCACGGTGCCCGACCACGCCGTGGTGGCGGGCGCCCCGGCCAGGGTCGTACGCCACTGGACTCCCGAATCCGGCTGGCAGCCCCCGCTGCGCACCCCGGCGCCGGTGCCGATCCCCGCCGGCATGACGCCGGAGCAGCTCCGGGCCCTGGCGGAGCTGGACGAGGAGGACGTGGCGCGGCTCGCCGAACTGGAGACCGAGGGCTGAGCCCGGTCGCGGCCGGCGTCCGACCCCGGGCTCCCGAAGCCGGGTGAGGTGTCGGACCGGGGGACCGGGGCACCGGCGAGGTATGGATGCACAGGCATGGACACTGCGGGGACGCGGCCAGGCCGCCCGGGCGGCGCACAGTCACGCGCTGGCCGTGGCGGCACGGGCAGGGTTCGCCGCCCGCGGGCTGATCTACGTACTGGTGGGCGTGATCGCCCTGCGGATCGCGTTCGGACAGGGCGGCCACGGCGGGCAGCAGGCCGATCGCGGCGGTGCCCTGGAGGAACTGGCCGCCCGGCCCTTCGGGGCGGCGCTGCTGGTGGTCCTGGGAGTGGCGCTCGCGGGCATGGCGCTGTGGCGCCTGTCGGAGGCGGTGTTCGGCGGAGCGGGACCCAAGGGTGCCGAGCCGTCCAAGCGCGCGGCCGCGGCAGGCCGGTGCGTCTTCTACGTCTTCGCCTGCTACTCGGTGCTGACGTACGCGGCCGGGGAGCGGGGCAGCGGCAGCGGGTCATCGGACCGGCAGACGCACGACGTCACCGCCACGGTGCTGGGCTGGCCGGGCGGTCAGTGGATCGTGGGCGTCGCCGGGGCCGTGGTGGTGGCCGCCGGGCTGTGGATGGCCGTGCGGGCCGTCCGGCTGAAGTTCCGGGAGAAGCTGCGGACCGCCGCCATGTCCCCGCGGGCCAGGCGGTTCACCGATGTCTTCGGCGTGGCCGGGGGTACGGCACGCGGGGTCGTCTTCGCGGTCGCCGGGGTGTTCGCGGTCGTCGCGGCCGTCAGGCACCGGCCCGGCGAGGCCAAGGGCATGGACGACACCCTGCGCACGTTCCGCGATCTGCCCGCCGGTCCCTGGTTGCTCGCCGCGATCGCGCTCGGCCTGGCGGCCTTCGGCGTCTTCTCGTGGTGCAACGCCCGCTGGCGCAGGATCTGATGCCGGAAACGGCACCCCCGCGCAGTACAGTTCGGTGGACGAACAGCGGGCCGCGATGCCCTCGACGATGGACGGAACGTGTCGGACCTCGACCTGCTGACCCAGTCCCTGGCCCGTAACGTCAAGCACTGGCGTGCCGTACGCGGGTTCACCCTGGACGTGCTCGCGGCCCGGGCCGGGGTCAGCCGCGGCATGCTGATCCAGATCGAGCAGGCCCGCACCAATCCGAGCATCGGCACGGTCGTCAAGATCGGCGACGCGCTCGGCGTCAGCATCACCACCCTGCTCGACTACGAGCAGGGCCCGAAGGTCCAGATCGTCCCCCCGGAGAAGGCGGTACGGCTGTGGCACACCGAGGCCGGCAGCTTCAACCGCCTGCTCGCCGGCACCGAGGCGCCCGGCCCGCTGGAGATGTGGGACTGGTACCTGATGCCGGGGGAGAGCAGCCTGTCCGAACCGCACCCGAGCGGCACCGTGGAGATCGTCCATGTGACCGCCGGGGAGCTGACCCTCACCGTGGACGGGGTCGACTACCGGGTGCCGACGGGCGCGAGCGCCTCCTTCGAGGCGAACGCGGCCCATGTGTACGGCAACACCGGGGACGTCCCGGTGGAGATGGTCATGACGGTGTCCGTGCCGCCGGTGCCCTGAGCCGGCCGGCGGCGGGCTGTTAGCGTGCCGGCATGCGCGCACCCATCGGAGACTTCGACACCGCCACCCCCGCTCCCGACTGCCTCGACGAGCTGATCGCCCCGGTCGCCGACGCCGTACGCGACTGGTCCGGAGCCGTTCCGGCGGAGCAGTTCCTCTACGTCGAGACCGACCCGCGGTGGGCGGACACCGCCGTCTTCGTCGAGCACTACGGGCGGGACCTGCTGGAGCGGTCCGCCAACTGCGTCGTCGTGGCGGGCAAGCGCGGCGGTGCGACCACGCTGGCGGCCTGCCTGGTCCTGTCCACCACCAAGGTAGACGTCAACGGGGTCGTGCGCCGCCAACTGGGCGCCCGCAAGGCGTCCTTCGCCTCGATGGACACCGCGACCGGAGAGACCGGCATGGAGTACGGCGGCATCACCCCGATCGGACTCCCCGCGACCTGGCCGCTGTTGGTGGACCCGGCGGTCGTCGACCTCCCGTGGGTGCTGGTCGGCAGCGGCCGCCGCCGCGGCAAACTCCTGGTCCCGGGAAAGGCGTTCGCGCACCTGCCCGGCGCGGTCCTCGTGGAAGGGCTCGGCGCCTGAGGCACGCGCCGGAAGCGGTCAGGACGGACGGCGGGCTGGCGGGCGCCGGCCGACGGACGGACCCCAGTGGACTCGGGCCCCGGCCGTGGCAGCGGACCGGCGCAGCAGGTCGAGGGCGGAGGCGGCAGCGGAGGGAGCGGCAGGGCGGCGGCGGGCCGGGCCCCTGTGCCACGTACCTGCCCCCCCGAACAGACGCTGACCTGCGCGAACCCGCCCACCCGATCACGCGTCCCGAAGCGCGATGCCCCTTATGGTGGCTTTCGGTGTGCTGGCTCGGTGATGGGACGGAGTGGAGCCGTGGCGTGCGCGGAGTCGGCCGGGGGTGAGGCGTCCCGGGGGCGGCGGGCCTGGGTGCCGTTGCTGGCGGTGTGCGCCGGGTACTTCATGGTGATCCTGGACGTGACGGCGCTCAACGTCGCCGTGCCGGTGATCGGCCGGGAACTGTCCGCCTCGCTCACCGGCATCCAGTGGATCACCGACGGGTACACCCTCGTCTTCGCCGGGTTCCTGCTCACCGGCGGCGCGCTGGGCGACCGGCTGGGCAACCGCCGGGTCTTCTGCTCGGGCGTCGCGGTCTTCACGCTGTCCTCGGCTGCCTGCGCACTCGCGGCGAGCGCCCCGCTCCTGGTCGCGGCCCGTCTCATGGAGGGGCTGGGCGCGGCGCTGATCGTGCCCGGCTCCCTGGCCCTGCTCCAGCAGGCCTACCCGGAGCCGGCCGCGCGCTCCCGGGCCTTCGGCCTGTGGGGTTCGATGGCGGGCGTCGCGGCCGCCGCCGGTCCGCTGCTGGGCGGGCTGCTCGTCTCCACGCTGGGCTGGCGCTGGGTCTTCCTCGTCAACCTGCCGGTCGGCGCGGCCTGCCTGCTGCTGACGCTGCGCCATGTGGCCCGCTCGCCCCGGCGCGCCGCCCGCGCCCTGGACTGGCCTGCCCAGTGCGCGGTGGTGGCGACGGCGGCACTGCTGACCGCTGCCCTCAACGAGGCCGGACGGCGCGGCTGGTCGGATCCCGCTGTCCTCGCCATGGCGGCCCTGGCCGCGCTGGCCGCCGCGGGGTTCGCGGTGCGCGAGCGGCTGGCCCGCGCGCCCGTCCTGCCGCCGAGCCTGCTGCGCTCCCGCGCGATGGGCGGTGGTGCCGTCATCGGCCTGCTGTTCAACTTCGGCTTCTACGGCATGGTGTTCACCGCCAGCCTGGAGTTCCAGCACCAGCGCGGCTTCAGCGCCCTCGGTACCGGACTCGCACTGTTCCCCGCGGTGGCGATGACCATGTTCGCCTCCGTCCTGTCCGGACGGCTGGGCCGCCGCACCGGCGATCGTCCGCTGGTGGTCTCCGGCATGCTCCTCGCCGCCCTGGGGCTGGCCGGCTGGGCCGCGGCGGGACCGGACCCCGCCTATCCGCTGCTGGTGGCCCCGATGATGGCCGCGGGGTTCGGTACCTCCTTCGCCCTCACCGGGGCGACCGCCACCGTGATGGGCGCGGCGCCCGCGGGGTACTCGGGCGCGGCCTCCGCCCTGTTCAACACCACCCGCCAGATCGGCAGCGCCACCGGCGTCGCGCTCGGCGGCAGCCTGCTCGCCACGGCCGCCGACTACGGCACCGGTCTGCGGACCAGCATGGCGGTGGGCGCACTCGCCTATCTGGCCGCCGCAGGCCTCGCGTGCCTGTGCGTGCCGCCCTTGCCGAAACAGGCCCGGGAGGAGCCGGCCTAGAAGGCTCAGGGCGACACGGAGTGGTGCGCCAGTGCCAGGTGCGGGTCCGCCTCGCCGGGACCCGGAGCCGGATCCGCGTGCACCAGGGCCGCCGTCAGCCTCGGTACGACGTGCAGCAGCGCATGCTCCGCCTCGACGGCGATCGCGTGCGCCTGCCGTACGGTCGCCTCGCCGTCGACCACCACCGCGACCTCGGCGCGCAGCCGGTGCCCGATCCACCGCAGCCGCAGCTCACCCACCGCACGCACCCCCGGCACCTCGCGCAGCGCCCGCTCGGCCCGGTCCACCAACTCCGGGTCCACGGCGTCCATGACCCGCCGGAACACCTCGCGCGCCGCGTCCCGCAGCACCAGCGCGATCGCCGCGGTGATCGCCAACCCGACGAGTGGGTCCGCGAGGTGCCAGCCCAGCGCCGAACCGGCGGCGCCCAGCAGCACGGCCAGCGAGGTGAAACCGTCGGTACGCGCGTGCAGCCCGTCGGCGACCAGCGCGGCCGATCCGATGTCCCGGCCCACCCGGATCCGGTAGCGTGCCACCCATTCGTTCCCGGCGAATCCCACCAGCGCGGCCACTGCTACGGCCGGCAGATGCGCCACGGGGCGCGGGTCCAGCAGCCGTTCGGCCGCCGTCCAGGCGGCGAAGGCGGCCGACGCGGTGATCGTCAGCACGATCGCGAGGCCCGCGAGATCCTCCGCCCGCCCGTAGCCGTAGGTGAAACGGCGGTTCGCCGTGCGCCGCCCCAGCACGAAGGCGATCCCCAGCGGTACGGCGGTCAGCGCGTCGGCCGCGTTGTGCACGGTGTCCCCGAGCAGCGCGACCGAGCCGGAGGCGACCACGACGGCCGCCTGGACGAGCGCCGTCGCGCCGAGCACGGCCAGCGACACCCAGAGCGCCCGCATGCCCCGCGCCGAGGACTCCAGTGCCGGGTCGAGCTTGTCGGCCGTCTCGTGGGAGTGGGGGGTGAGCAGGTGCGCGAGACGGTGCCGCAGGCCACGGGGGGAGGGGTGGGAGTGGCCATGCCCCGTCCCATGACCATGACCATGGGCGTGGTCGTGCGGCTGCCGGTTGTCCGCGGATGCGTGCGCCTGCGCGTTGTCGTGTTCGTGTTCGTGCCGGTCGCTCATGCGGCTCCCCTCTCCGGTGGGCGGGGCGTGGACAGACCGTGCCCTCGGCGCCATTATGTGCGTATGAGCGCACGCACGCACCTATCACCTGCGCATCATGCGCATCCGCGCAGCCCGGGCGAGGAGCAGTTCGCGCTCGCCGCCGAACTCCTCGCCCTGCTCGGCGACCGCACCCGGCTCACCCTGCTGCACGCGCTGACCGCGGGGGAGGCGGACGTCACCACGCTCACCGAGGTGTGCGGCGCCGCCCGGCCCGCCGTCAGCCAGCATCTGGCCCGGCTGCGGCTCGCCGGTCTGGTGGGTACGCGCAAGGAGGGGCGGCGGGTGGTGTACTCGCTGCGCCACGGTCATCTGCGCCGGCTGGTCGACGAGGCGCTGAAGGTGGCCGACCACCGGCTCACCGAGACCGCCGCCGAGGATCGCCCGGGAGGGGCTCAGTAGGCGGCGGCCGAACCGAGGTACTGCTCCGCGAAGGACGTCGCCGCCGCGCGTGAGGTGAACAGCCTCCGCAGCCGGGCCAGCGTGGTCCCGGCCAGGAAGGGATCGCCGGAGGCGGTGCCGTGGTAGATGCCGGACAGGAACCCGGAGAACTCCTGGTAGTCCCAGACCCGGCGCAGGCAGGCGTGGGAGTACCCGTCCAGGCCGGTGTCGTCGCCTCTCAGGATGTGCGCGACGAGCGCGTCGGCCAGCAGGAAGGCGTCGTGCAGGGCGAGGTTCAAGCCCTTGGCCGCGATCGGCGCGGTCAGGTGCCCGGCGTCGCCCGCCAGGAGGAGCCGGCCGAAGACCAGGGGTTCGACCACGTAGTCGTGCATGTCCAGTACGCGCTTCTCCAGCAGCCGCCCCTCGGTGAGCGGCGGCGCCCCGGCCGCGCCGAGCCGTTGGCGCAGTTCGTGCCAGACCCGGTCGTGGGACCAGTTCTCCGGGTCGTCGCCCGGTGGGCACTGGAGGTAGTAGCGGGTCATCTCGGGACTGCGGGCCATGTGTCCGGCGAAACCGTTCGGATGGACGCCGAACAGCACGCAGTCCGAGGACGGCGGCGCCTCGGCGAGCAGCGCCAGCCACCCGACGCCGTAGTCCCGGCGCGAGATCCGCACCCGTCCGTCGGGTATCGCGTCCCGGGTCACCCCGCGCGCGCCGTCGCAGCCGGCGACGAACTCGCAGCGCAGCAGGTGCCGTTGCCCGGTGGCCGGGTCGGTGTACGAGACGGCGGGGCGGTCCGTCTCCAGATCGTGCAGCCGGACGTCCCGCACTCCGAACCTGACGTCCCCGCCGCGCACGTCGGCGTACTCCCGCACCAGGTCGGTCACGAGCAACGGCTGCGGGTAGACGTAGTGGTGATGACCCGTCAGCTCGGCGTAGTCGAAGCGGAACCGCTCGTCGGCGAAGCGGAACTCGCAGGCGTCGTGGACCTGCGCGCGGGCCGACAGGGCGTCGGCCAGACCGTGCTCCCGCAGGCCGCGCACCACCTGCTCCTCGATGACCCCGGCCCGCGGCCGGGTCTCGACGAACTGCCTGCTCTCGGTCTCCAGGACCACGCAGTCGACGGCGGCGGCCCGCAGGATGTTCCCGACGGTCAGCCCGGCGGGCCCGGCGCCCACGACGACGACCGTACGGTGTTCCTCTGACGGGGAATTGGGATTCACCCCCACATTATGACGGGGTCCCGTCAGCCACGGCAGTGCCACCGTGGCTGACGGGACGCAGGGGGTGTGCCGGGTCAGTGCACCGGGGCGTCGGTGACCACGACCTCGTCGATGCTGCGCTCGATGTCCTCCGTCGCGGAGGCGGTCGCCTTGGCCCAGTAGTAGATGACGACCGAGAAGGCGGCGATGACCAGGATGTCCCACCACAGGGCGATGTGCCCCTGGCCGCCGAAACTGCCCTGCCAGGAGATCAGGCCCATGCCGACCAGGTAGACGGGCAGCCACTGGGCGGCCTTGAAGTCCAGCCTGGGCGCGTCCGGCAGGTTCTTGTTGACCGCGTAGAGCGCGTAGCCGCCGAGCAGCAGGTAGCCGAGGACGATCGCGATGCCGAGCCGCCACAGGGTGCCCCAGCCCGACCAGTAGATGATCAGGTTGGCGACCACGAACGACACCGGGGAGATCACCTTTCCGAAGGGCAGCCGGTACGGACGCTCCAGGTGCGGCAGCTTGTCGGTGAAGACGCCGTACGCCAGCGGCGCACCGGCGTACATCAGCACGCTCGCGGAGGTGATGAAGCCGACCAGCTGCTGCCAGCTCGGGAACGGCAGGAAGCAGATCACGCCGGTCACGAAGGACATGATCAGACCGAACCACGGCACGCCCCGGGCGTCGGTCCTGCTGAAGAGCTTCGGCGCGTAGCCGTTCTTCGCCAGGCCGTAGGAGACGCGCGAGGTGGCGGTGGTGTAGATCAGGCCGGTGCCGCCGGGGGAGATGATCGCGTCGAGGTAGAGGACCCACGCCAGCCAGCCGAGGCCCACCAGGCTGGCGAGTCCGGCCCACGGGCCGCTGATGCCCTTGTAGGCCAGGTTGGCCCAGCCGTGCGCGAAGCTGGCGTGCGGCAGCGCGGCGATGAACACGACCTGGAGCAGGACGTAGATGACGGCGCCGATCGCGACCGAGCCGAGCGTGGCGCGCGGCAGGTCCTTCTTGGGGTTGCGGCTCTCCCCGGCCAGCTGGATGGCCTGCTCGAAGCCCAGCAGCGCGAAGATGATGCCGCTGGTGCTGATCGCGGCGAGGACACCCTTGGCGCCGAACGGGGCGAAGCCCTCGGAGTGGAAGTTGGACGGGTGGAAGTTGCCGACCGCGATGATGAAGATCGCGGCCAGCGGCACGGCGATCTTCCACCAGGTCGCGGCGCTGTTGGTGTGCGCGAGCACCCGCACGCCGAGGAAGTTGACTCCCACGAACAGGGCCATCAGCACGACCGCCACCAGCAGACCGGTGTGGGTCAGGGTTCCGTTGGCGTGCTGCAGGTGCTGTGCCCACTTCCAGTGACCGGCGTAACCGATCATGGCTTCGACCTCGATCGGGGCCACGGTCGCGGCCTGCAGCCAGGAGAACCAGCCGAAGGACATGCCGGCCAGCCCGCCGAAGGCGTAGTGCGGGTAGCGGGCCGTACCGCCCGCCACCGGGAACATGCCGCCGAGTTCGGCGTGCACCAGGGCCAGCAGTACGATCGCGATGGCGCCGATCACCCACGAGATGATCGCCGCGGGGCCCGCCTCCACGACGGCTTTCTGCGCGCCGTAGAGCCAGCCGGATCCGATGATCGAGCCCACCGAGGCCCACATCAGGCCGATCAGGCCGACGTCCCGCCTCAGCCCGCCCGAAGGCCGGGTGTCCTCCGTCGCGGGTTTCTCGACACTCACCATGTCAAGTGGCCTCTCAGTTTCTGAACGCAGATTTAACGAGCAAGAGGGCACAACTTAAGGGCGGGCTCCGGAACGACAGAAGAGCCTTGTAGAAAATTTGACCCTCGATCTTGCCTGTCTTGGCCAAAGCTTTTGCGCAGGTGAGCGAGGGTCACGGAATGTCCGTATTCAGGTGCGGATTGTGAGAAGAGGGTAAGACAGAAAGCTCAGATCAAGCTCAAATCCCGCTCAGTCGCGGAATTTCGATGGCCGGGCAGCGGTCCATGACCATGTCCAGCCCGGCGGCCCGTACCCGCCGGTACGCGGCCTCGTCCACCACCCCCAGCTGGAACCAGACCGCCTTCGCGCCCTTCGCCACGGCCTCGTCCGCCACCGCCCCGGCCTGCTCGCCGTTGACGAAGACGTCCACCACGTCGACGTCGAAGGGGATGTCCGCGAGCGACGCGTAGCCCGGCTCGCCGTGCACCGTCTCCGCCTTCGGGTGGACCGGCACGATCCGCTTGCCGAACCGCTGCAGCACCTGCGCCACCCCGTACGCCGCCCGGCCCCGGTTGGACGACAGGCCGACCACCGCCCAGGTGTCACCCGTACCGGTCAGGATCCTGGTGACCGTCTCTGTGTCGCCGTACACCGGCTGCCTCCTCTGCTCGGGGACCGTCTGCCGTGGCCAACCCCCTGCGGCGGACCCTGATTCCCCGGCGCGAGGCGGTCCCGGTGACATGGGTGGGCGTCGCATGTCCCGTATGTCCCGCCACGGTGACCGGAATCGTCGCAAGGTGCCTGCGTACGGTCCTCCGCACGCCTACGCTCAGCCCGTGCTGCGCATTCTCGACGCCAAGACCGGTGAGACCGTCCCCGCCGCCCCCGTCCGACGTGCCCTGACCCGAGTCGAGGCCCATGTCCCCGGGCGCGACCTGACCGGGCTGCGGGTCCTGCTCACCACCGACCTCCTGCTGCGCGCCCTGGAACTCGGCGGCACCCCGGTCCTGCCGCTGCTCACCGCCGACCGCCACCAGGCGGAACTGCACGCCGCCGCCACCGCCCTCGGCATCCGCCCCTTCGAGGACGGTCGCGACCTCGCCTCCGGGCTCGGCGAGGCACAGGTCATCCACGTGACGGCGCGGGACGCGCCCGTGCCCGGCACCGGGGTGACCGTGGCAGTCGCCCCCGCCGGCGGACCGGACGCCGACGCCCTGAACGGGCTCGCCGACCCCGCCGCCCTTCGGCTCGCCCTGCTCGACGCCCCGCGCCGCACGGCCGTCCACCTCGCCGCCGGCGCCCTCGACGAGGCCGGACGGCGGCTCGGGCGGTTGCGGCAGTCGGTCGCCGGATGGGCGCGCAGCCCCTCCCGGCCGGTGCCCGAGAAGGTGCGGGGGCGGCTGCGGGACGCCTGGGAGGACGACCTCGACGTACCCGGCGTCCTCGGTGTGCTGCGTTGGATGGAGAGCCAGGCCGAGATCCCGGACGGCGCCCGCTTCGAGACCTGTGCCTACGCCGACCGGCTGCTCGCCCTCGACCTCACCCGCGACCTGGGGAGGCCGGCGTGACCGCCCGGGCGGGCGCGGGCCCGCTGCGCCGCCTGGTCGTCCTGCGGCACGCCAAGTCGTCCTGGCCCGAGGGCGTCCCCGACGAGCTGCGCCCGCTCGCGGCGCGCGGCCGCCGTGACGCGCCCGCGGCCGGCCGGGCCCTCGCCGCCTCCGACTGCCTGCCGGACCTCGCCATCTGCTCGACCGCGGTGCGTACCCGGCAGACCTGGGAGCTGGCGGCCGGGCAGTGGGGCACACCGCCGCCGGTCCGCTACGACGGCCGGGTCTACGCGGCCGACGTGCCCGAGCTGCTGGAGGTCGTGCGCGAGGTGCCGGCCGAGGTGGAGACGCTGCTGCTGATCGGGCACAACCCGGGGCTCGAGGAGCTGGTCCTGGAACTGGCGGGGGGCGGCCTGGACGACACCCTGGACCAGGTCCGCGCGAAGTTCCCGACGTCGGCGATCGCGGTCCTCGCCTGGCACGGGACGACATGGGCGGAGCTGGGTCCGGGAGCCGCGCTGCTGACGGAGGTGACGGTGGCCCGGGGGACAAAGGCCTGACCTGGTGCACGCACCCCTGACCGCGGTCCACCGGCCGCCGGGGCGGCCCGGGTGGGCCGGATGGCCGCATAGGCTGGGCGGATGCAGGACGAGTACCGCACAGTCGCCCGCGCGGGCGTGCACGAGACCGAGGTCAACCGTTCCCGTTTCCTGTGCGCCCTCGCCCCGGCGGCCGACGAGCGGGAGGCCCAGGACTTCGTCGCGGCGATCCGCAAGGAGCACGCCGACGCCAGCCACAACTGCTGGGCGTACGTCATCGGCGCCGACGCCTCCGTCCAGAAGGCGAGCGACGACGGCGAACCGGGCGGCACCGCCGGGGTCCCCATGCTCCAGATGCTGCTGCGCCGTGAGATGCGTTACGTCGTCGCCGTCGTCACCCGGTACTACGGCGGCGTCAAGCTCGGCGCGGGCGGCCTCATCCGTGCCTACGGCGGTGCGGTCGGCGAGGCCCTCGACGAACTCGGCACGCTCACCCGCCGCCGCTTCCGGCTGGCCACGGTGACCGTCGACCACCAGCGCGCCGGCAAGGTCCAGAACGACCTGCGGGCCACCGGCCGCGAGGTCCGCGACGTGCGCTACGGAGAGGCGGTCACCATCGAGATCGGCCTCCCCGACGCCGACGTCGACACCTTCCGCGGCTGGCTCGCCGACGCCACGGCGGGCACGGCGAGCCTGGAGCTCGGCGGGGAGGCCTACGGCGACGCCTGACGGCGCCCGGTCACCGTTTCTGGCCGGTGACGCGCTGGCGGACCAGGGCGAAGACGACGACGCCCACCGCCACCAGGGTGGACAGGACGACCTGGTCACGGCCGCCGCCCGCGCTCGTGTCGGTGAGCATGTAGCCCAGCACGAAGGTGATCAGGGCGATGGTGGCCCACGTCAGGTACGGGTAGAGCCACATCCGCACGACGAGCTTCTCCGGCTCCTCGGCCTGGATGATCTTCCGCAGGCGCAGCTGGGAGAAGCAGATGACCAGCCAGACGAACAGGGCGATCGCGCCGGAGGAGTTCAGCAGGAACTGGAAGACGGTGTCCGGCCAGAGGTAGTTGAAGGCGACGGCGACGAAGCCGAAGACCACCGAGGCCAGGATGGCGCTGCGCGGGACCCCGCGGTCCGTGGTGCGCGCGAAGGCCGCCGGGGCGTCGTTGCGACCGCCGAGCGAGAACGCCATCCGGGAGGCCGTGTACAGACCGGAGTTGAGACAGGACAGCACCGAGGTCAGCACGATCGCGTTCATGATCTGCGCGGCGTGCGGGATGCCGATCGAGCTGAGCGCGGCGACGTACGAGCCGTCCTTGAGGATCGCCGGGTCGTCCCAGCGCAGCAGCGACACCACGATCAGGATCGAACCGAGGTAGAAGACGGCGATACGCCAGATGACGCTGTTGGTGGCCTTGGCGACCGCCCCGCGCGGGTCGGCCGACTCGCCGGCCGCGAGGGTGACGATCTCACTGCCCATGAACGAGAAGACCACCATCAGGACACCGGTGAGGATCGCGCCGGGGCCGTGCGGCAGGAAGCCGCCGTGGGCGGTCAGGTTCGAGAACCCCGAGGCCGGGTGGTCGGAGCCGGGCAGCAGGCCGAACAGGGCCAGACCGCCGACGACGATGAACGCGGCGATCGCCACGACCTTGATGCCCGCGAACCAGAACTCGAACTCGCCGTACGAGCTGACCGAGGCGAGGTTGCTGGCCGTCAGCACGAGCATCACGATCAGTGCCCAGCCCCACTGCGGGACCGCCGGGATCCATCCGGCCAGGATCTTCGCCCCGGCGGTCGCCTCGACGGCGAGCACGACGACCCAGAAGAACCAGTACAGCCAGCCGATGGTGAAACCGGCCCAGCGCCCGAGGGCCCGGTCGGCGTAGGCGGAGAACGAGCCGGAGGTGGGGTTGGCGGCGGCCATCTCGCCCAGCATGCGCATCACCAGCACGACGAGGACGCCGACCAGCGCGTACGAGATGAGGATGCCGGGGCCGGCGGCGGCGATGCCGGACCCCGAGCCGACGAACAGGCCGGCGCCGATCACCCCGCCGATGGCGATCATCGACAGGTGGCGGTTCTTGAGCCCGGCCTTCAGACCGGGCTCGGTGGGCGGGCTTGCGGGGAGGGTTGTGGTCATCTCGACATCCATGGGAGTGCGGACCAGAGCGGTCACGAAAATTAGTTCACGACGATCCAAAAAAACAGTCTTGTTTAAATGTTCACCTTGCTCTATTTTTCGCTTCAGCGTTGGGCTGCGTCCGCAAGGTCGCCGTTAGGGTGGCGTCGTGGTGAATACAGGGGGCAAGTTCGGCCCCTACAGCGGGCCGGGCCCCGTACGGCCCGGAGCGGAGCTGGTCCGTTCCCGGATCGCCCTGCGGGTACGCCTCAAGTCCGAGGCGCCGGGGGACCGGCTGCCGGACGCCGGGGTCCTCGCCGAGGAGCTCGGCATAGGTGAGATCACCGTGCGCCGCGCCCTGGAGGGCATGTGCCAGGACGGCCTCCTGGACCGTCGCAGGGGCAGGTCCGGCGGCACCTTCGTGGCCCGGGAATGGGACTCCGTCGCCGCCGTCCTGCACGATCCCGCGGAGGGGGCCGCCCTGGACGCCTTCCACCTGCTCCTGGAGTGCGGCCTGGTCTCCCACGCGGCCGGCGAGATCCCGGACGGCGGCCTGGACGGGCTGCGCGCCCTCGTCGAGGAGATGGACCGCGCCGACGCGCCGGACCGGCTGCCCGAACTGGAGGCCCGCTTCCACCTCGAACTGGCGCAGACGCTCGGCGGCCCCGGGATCCGTGAGTTCGCCGCCGACCTGCTGGGCCGGCAGTGCCTCCTGCTGCCCGCCCCGGAACCCGAGGTGGTGAGGGCACGCAACCGCCATCACGCCGACCTCCTGAAGGAACTCGCCCGCGGCGACATGGCCCTCGCGGTGGCCGCGGTCAAAGCGCACCCGCACGCCGGCCCACGCTCCGGGCCCGCCTGACCCCGCCGCCCCGCCCAGTCCCGCAACCGCTCGAAGACCGTCCCCGAAGGAGCTGGCGTCATGTCCGATCCCGCGTCCGCCGCCGGGTCCCCGTCGGCCTCGGGCCCACCGGGCCGCCCCACCCCGCAGCGACTGCGCGGCGGCGTCCTCGGCATGGCCGACATCGCGGCCGCCACCATGGCCAACGTGGGCCCGGCCATGAGCTTCTTCTTCGGCTTCGCCTTCCTGGCCACGACCGCGGGTGTCGCCTCGCCGCTGACCATCGTCGCCGCCGGGGTCGCCGTGGCCCTGCTCGGCAACACGCTCGCCGAGTTCTCCCGGGCCCACCCGTCGGCGGGCAGTTTCATCACCTTCGTGGGCCGGACCTTCGGGCCGGTCAGCGCCGTGACCACCGCCCTGCTCGCGGGCCTCGGCTACATCGTCGCCATGGCGTCCGTCATCGCGATCTCCGGCGGCTTCGTGCAGATCACCCTGCACCACTACACGGGCCTCGACCTCCCCTGGATCATCTGGACGCTGCTGCTGACCGGGGCGGCCGTCCTGCTGATGCTGCGCGGGATCGTGGTCTCCACGAAGTGGGCCGGCTACTTCTTCGCGGTGGAGATGCTCGTCCTCGCCGTCGTCTCCGTCGCCGCGATCGCCGGACACCACGGCGCCCTGTCCGCCGCCCCGTTCCTGCCCGGCCACATCACCAACGGCCTCAGGGGCCTGGCCGCGGGCTTCCCGATCGCGGTGTTCCTCTTCGTCGGCTGGGAGAACTCCGCGGCCCTCGCGGAGGAGACCGAGAACCCGCGTCGCAACGTCGGCCGCGCGGTGTTCTCCTCCGTCGCCATCATGACCGTCAGCTACATCCTGTTCGCCTACGCCACCGTCACCGGCTTCGGCTACGACGTGCGGCGGCTCGGCGCGTCGCCCATCCCCTTCATCGACGTCGCCCAGGACACCCTCGGCGTGCTGGCCGCCCTCGCCTACGTGGGCGGCCTCACCTCCACCCTCGGGGTGCTGATCGCCGGCATCAACTCCCAGGCCCGGCTGATCTTCAACGCCGGCCGGGAGGGCCTGCTGCCGTCCTTCTTCGGCTACGTCCACCCGACCCGCCGTACGCCGAACAACGCGATCGTCACCTTCACCGTCACCGCGCTGCTGATCATCGGCGGCTGGGGCCTCGGCCACGTCCTGGGCGGCGGTCCTATGGACCCCGTGGTCTTCTTCACCGAGGCCTCCAGCCTGGGCGCCATCCTGATCCTGCTGGTCTACCTGGCCTCGAACATCGCCCTGCCCCTGTACTACCGCCGGTACCGCCCCCAGGAGTTCCGCGTCCTGCGACACCTCGTCCTGCCGGCGGCCGGCACCCTGGCCATCCTCGTGCCCCTCTACTACCTGGCGAAGCCCGGGCAGCCGGCCCCGTACAGCTGGTTCCCGTACGTGGCCCTGGCCGCCCTGCTCGCCGCCGTCGGCTACGCCACACTCCTGGTCCGCCGTGAACCGCACCTCGCCGAACGCGTCGGCTCGGTCGTCGCCGACGTGGAGTGAGCGCACCCTCCGCCCGCGCACCCTGCGCACGGCTCGGGCCGCTCCGCCCGGTCAGGCCGACAGCAGGGAGTCGTCCTCCGTGCGGGCGCCGGGGAGCCGGTGCCGGGCGGCGATGAGAGCGGCGTCGATGTCCTTGGTACCGGTCGCCACGCAGAGCGTGTAGGCGACGTCGGCCATCCGGGAGCGCACCTCCTCGGACCCGTCGTCCGCGTTCAGGACCCGCAGCGTCTCGTACTGCTCGACCAGGTTCATCAGCACGGCGGGGTGGGCCATGAGCATCGCAAGCCTCCTGCGTCATCACGCTTCACATGGGTCGTACAGCGCCCCGTGTGCCCCGGCTTCCGCCGCTCATTCCCCTCGTCCGGGCCGGTGTACCCGGCGCGGCGAAGAGCGGCCTTGTCGCGGTGGGCGACCGTCAACCGTCCCCGTCGGCACCGTAGGGGCCGAGTCCCGGCAGCACGTCGTCGAAGAGCGCGAGCCGGGCGGTGACGCGTTTGCCCACGGGCTCCCGGTGCGCCTCGAAGCCCTGCACCACCGCCAGCACGATCTCCAGACCGTGCTGGCCGACCCGCCCGGCGTCCGCCGCTCTGGCCAGCGGAAGCGTCGGATCGCTGTCCCACACCTCGATCTCCACCGCACCCCCGGCGATGCCCAGCCGCAGCATCACCGGCCCCGGCGCGTACTTGAGCGCGTTGGTGACCAGCTCGCTGACCACCAGTTGCGCCAGGTCCATGGTCCGGGCCGTCACCGGAAGTCCGTGCGCGGACTGGGCCCGCGTCAGGAACTCCGACGTCCGGTGGCGGGCGCCGGCGATACAGCCGTCCGCCCCGTCCAGTGCGAAGGTGACGTCGTCAGGTGCGGCTTCCGGCATCCGGGAACACTCCTCGGGCGGGACAGGCTCCCTGCCGACGATCTGCAATACCCCGTTCATGGGCGCGCGTTTACCCGGTGATGGCCTGCACTACTCCCGGGTCGGCGAGAAAACTGCGCCGTCTCGTGCATCACGTTCCGCTTCCCGGGGCAGCGTTGGCTACGGAGAATCCCAGCCCGGACCGAGAATGCGCAGGTCGCAGGTGACAGACAACGAGGAAGCAAAGAGCCGGGGACGGCTGGCCGTGACCCGTGCCGACGCCGACGGCATCACCGTTCTCACCCTCCGCGGGGAGGTCGACTACGAGAGCGCGGGCGCCCTGGCCCGCGCCACACCGCCGGCCGACCCCACGGCCGCGGCGCGGATAGTCGTCGATCTGAGCGGGGTCACGTTCATGGACTCCAGCGGCATCAACGCCCTGGTCGCCGCCTATCAGACGACCCGGGCCGCCCAGGGGTGGCTGCGCATCGCGGGAGCCCGGGGCCCTGCGCTGCGCATCGTGCAGATGGTGGGGCTCGACGCCCTCGTCACCTGCCACCCGACCGTCGAGGACGCCATCGCTGCGTGACGGCCCCGCGTTTCAAAAACCCTCCGTGTACCCCGATCCGGCGCCCTCATGCCGCCCTCGCCACCCCTGATTTTCGGCCGTCCGGTAAGGCCGCTTTCGAGGGTTCGCGGGCTTTGGCCGCTGGCAGTTCCGTGCGTTAATCTGCGACCGATTTCCCATCTGCCGGACCCGTCGAACACGGAATTCCCGCTGGTGGGTGGGGCTTGTGGCCCTGGTGTGGTTCCGGGTCCTCGGGGTGGGGACTCCTGGGGAGTGGAACGAGGGTGTGCATGAGCGGCACGAAGGTGGGCGCCCAGGTGCAGGGGCCGGGTGAGCAGGAGCTACGGCAACTGCTGGCCGGGCTGACGGCCGTGCGCGACGGGGACTTCGGCACCCGGCTGCCTGCCGACGGACCGGGGCTGCTCGGCGACATCGCCACGGTCTTCAACGGCATGGTCGACCAGCTGTCCCTCTTCACGTCGGAAGTGACCCGCGTGGCCCGCGAGGTGGGCACCGAGGGCACCCTGGGCGGTCAGGCGGAGGTACCCGGTGTCTCCGGTACCTGGGCCGACCTCACCGACTCGGTCAACGCCATGGCGGGCAACCTGACCACGCAGGTCCGCGACATCGCCCAGGTGGCGACCGCGGTGGCCAAGGGCGACCTGTCACAGAAGATCGACGTGCCCGCGCGCGGGGAGATCCTGCAGCTGAAGGAGACCGTCAACACGATGGTCGACCAGCTGTCCGCGTTCGCCGACGAGGTCACCCGGGTCGCCCGCGAGGTCGGCAGCGAGGGACGCCTCGGCGGCCAGGCGCAGGTGCCCGGCGTCGGCGGTGTCTGGCGCGACCTGACCGATTCGGTCAATTTCATGGCCGGAAACCTCACCTCCCAGGTCCGCAACATCGCTCAGGTGACGACCGCCGTGGCGCAGGGTGACCTGTCGCAGAAGATCACCGTGGACGCCCGCGGCGAGATCCTGGAGCTGAAGAACACCATCAACACGATGGTGGACCAGCTGTCCGCGTTCGCCGACGAGGTCACCCGGGTCGCCCGCGAGGTCGGCACCGAAGGACGCCTCGGCGGCCAGGCGGACGTCAAGGGCGTCAAGGGCACCTGGCGCGATCTGACGGACTCCGTGAACTTCATGGGCGGCAACCTCACCGGGCAGGTCCGCTCCATCGCCCAGGTCGCCACCGCGGTGGCGCAGGGTGACCTGTCGCAGAAGATCACCGTGGACGCCCGCGGCGAGATCCTCGAACTCAAGGACACCATCAACACGATGGTGGACCAGCTGTCCGCGTTCGCCGACGAGGTCACCCGCGTCGCCCGCGAGGTCGGCACCGAGGGGAACCTCGGCGGCCAGGCGATCGTGCGGGGCGTGTCGGGAACCTGGAAGGACCTCACGGACAACGTCAACGTGATGGCGTCCAACCTGACCGGGCAGGTCCGCTCCATCGCCCAGGTCGCCACGGCCGTGGCGCGCGGCGACCTCTCGCAGAAGATCACCGTGGAGGCCAAGGGCGAGGTCGCCGCCCTCGCGGACGTCATCAACACCATGGTCGACACGCTGTCCGCGTTCGCCGACGAGGTCACCCGGGTCGCCCGCGAGGTCGGCACCGAAGGCCGCCTCGGCGGCCAGGCCCACGTGCCGAACGTGGCCGGCACCTGGAAGGACCTCACGGACAACGTCAACTCCATGGCGAACAACCTCACCGGGCAGGTCCGCAACATCGCCCTGGTGACGACAGCCGTGGCCAACGGCGACCTGTCGAAGAAGATCGACGTCGACGCCCGCGGCGAGATCCTCGAACTGAAGACCACCATCAACACGATGGTCGACCAGCTGTCGTCCTTCGCCGCCGAGGTCACCCGCGTCGCCCGCGAGGTCGGCAGCGAGGGCCGGCTGGGCGGACAGGCCGAGGTGGAGGGCGTCGAGGGCACCTGGAAGCGGCTGACGGAGAACGTCAACGAACTGGCCGGGAACCTCACCCGGCAGGTCCGTGCGATCGCCGAGGTCGCCAGCGCCGTCGCCGAGGGCGACCTGACCCGCTCGATCACGGTGGAGGCCTCCGGCGAGGTCGCCGAACTCAAGGACAACATCAACTCCATGGTGGGGTCGCTGCGCGAGACCACCCGGGCCAACCAGGAACAGGACTGGCTCAAGACCAACCTCGCCCGCATCTCCGGCCTCATGCAGGGCCACCGCGACCTGCCGGTCGTGGCCGAGCTGATCATGGACGAGCTCGCGCCCCTGGCGGCGGCCCAGTACGGCGCGTTCTACCTCGCGGAGGACACCCCACGCGGTCACGAACTGCGGCTGGTGGGGTCGTACGGCTACCCGGACGACGCGGACCGGCCCACCCGCATCCCCGTCGGACGCTCCCTCGTCGGGCAGGTCGCGCGCAACCGGCGGCCCATCACCGTGGAGGACCTGCCCGAGGGCTACGTGACCATCTCCTCCGGTCTCGGACAGGCGGTGCCCAGGGCGCTGATGGTGCTGCCCATCGTGGTCGAGGAGCAGGTCCTCGGGGTCATCGAACTGGCCTCGCTGACCGGCTTCACCCAGATCCACCAGGACTTCCTCACCCAGCTGATGCCGACCATCGGCGTCAACCTCAACACCATCGTGGCCAACGCCCGCACCGACGAACTCCTCGAGGAGTCCCAGCGGCTGACCTCCGAACTCCAGGCCAGGTCCGAGGAGTTGCAGGTCCAGCAGGACGAACTGCAGCGCTCCAACGCCGAACTGGAGGAGAAGGCCTCCCTGCTGGCCTCGCAGAACCGCGACATCGAGGCGAAGAACCTCCAGATCGAGCAGGCCAGACAGGAACTGGAGACCCGGGCGCAGCAGCTGGCGCTGGCCTCCAAGTACAAGTCGGAGTTCCTGGCCAACATGAGCCACGAACTGCGCACCCCCCTCAACAGCCTCCTGATCCTGGCCCAGTTGCTGGCGCAGAACCCCTCGCGCAACCTCACCCCCAAGCAGGTCGAGTACGCGGGCATCATCCACTCGGCGGGCTCCGACCTGCTCCAGCTGATCAACGACATCCTCGACCTGTCCAAGGTGGAGGCGGGCAAGATGGACGTCGCCCCCGAACGGGTGCCGCTGCGCCAGCTCCTGGAGTACGTCGAGGTCACCTTCCGGCCGATGACCACCCAGAAGAGCCTGGAGTTCACGGTGGCCACCGCCGCGGGGACCCCGGCCGACCTGCTCACCGACGACTCCCGGCTGCGGCAGATCCTGCGCAACCTGCTGTCGAACGCGGTCAAGTTCACCGAGGAGGGCGGCGTCCAGCTGCTCATCGAACCGGCGGCCGACCGGGAGGTGCCGCCGGAGGTCCTGCGAGGCGGTCCTGTGGTGGCCTTCCGGGTCGTCGACACCGGCATCGGCATCCCGCACCAGCAACTGGAGACCATCTTCGGCGCGTTCCAGCAGGCCGACGGGACCACCAGCCGCAAGTACGGGGGCACCGGACTGGGCCTGTCCATCACGCGGGAGATCGCCCATCTGCTCGGCGGCGCCGTCACGGTCGACAGCACCCCCGGACAGGGCAGCACCTTCACCCTGTACCTGCCGGTCGCCCGCGCGGACTTCGAGGAACTGCTGGAGAACGGCGGCCGGCCGGGGGAACATCAGCACGCCCCCGCCGGCGAGGTCACCACCGGGGACGCCGCCGCGTCCCTCGAACTGCCGGAGGCCGTCCCGGCCGCCGGACAGCACCGCAGGCGACGGCTGCTGGTGATCGAGGAGCGCCCGCGCGGGCTGCTCACTCTGGTCGCCGAACGGGCCGTCGGTGACCTCGCCCAGGAACCCGGTGACCCGCACGGGGCGATCGACCTCATCACCGCCGTCGGCGCCCAGGAGGCGGCGAGCACGCTGGCGGCCGAGCCCTGCCACTGCGTCGTCCTGGAACTGGGCATGCCCGGCAAGGAGGGCGCGGACTTCCTGGAGGCCATGCGCGGCGACTCCGCGCTGGCCAGCGTGCCCGTCCTGGTGCACACCGGGCACCGGGTGGAGCTGGCGCAGGAGCAGGCGCTGCGCGCCCTCGCCGGGGGGCGTCCGCTGGACTTCCTGTCCAGCCTCGACGAGCTGCGCGAGCGCATCACCCTGCACCTGTCCGCCGAACAGCCCGGGGACGTGCTGTCTTTGGTCCGCACCGAGGAGCCGCACCGGCCGGCCGCGCAGATCGTCGACGACGCCTTCCGCGGCCGGACGGTCCTGGTGGTCGACGACGACGCGCGCAACCTCTTCGCCCTCAGCGGGGTGCTGGAACTGCACGGGTTCCAGGTCCTGCACGCCGACAACGGCCGCAAGGGCATCGAGATGCTGCTCGCCCACCCCGACGTCTGCCTGGTCCTGATGGACGTGATGATGCCGGAGATGGACGGGTACGCCGCGACCGCGGAGATCCGGGCCATGTCCCAGTACGCGGAGCTGCCCATCATCGCCGTCACCGCGAAGGCGATGCCGGGCGACCAGGAGAAGAGCCTCGCGTCCGGTGCCAACGACTACGTCACCAAACCCGTCGACACGGGCGACCTCATGGCCCGTGTCCGACGCTGGCTGTCACAGTGAGCGTGCGCGGCCCGCGTGACGTCCAGCGGAGGAACAGGAACACCGTGAGCGATCTCCGTCAACCCCCCGAGCCCCTCACCTCCGGCGCCTCGGCGGGCGACCACGCCGCGACGGGAGTCCCCGACGCGGCGGACGGCTCCGCCGCGGCCGAGGGCGCGGGCCCGGCGGACGGCCGGACTCCGGTGGGCGGCGCGGCGTCCGTCGCCGTCGTGGAGCAGGGCGACGGGCCCGGCGGAGACGAGGACGGGGCGGGGGAGCGGTCCCCCGTCGGGCGGCTCGCGGCGACGGTCGAGCGGCTGCGGCGTGAGGTGCGGGCCGCGCAGGCCGAGGCCGACGGGCGTGCGCTGATCGAGATGGCCAAGGGCATCCTGGTGGAACGGCTGGGCTGCGGCCCGGCGCAGGCGGCCCGGCAGCTGGCCGAGCTCGCCGAGCAGGCCGGGGTGACCCCCCTGGAGTTCGCGGTCGACGTCATCAACCAGGCCGCACGGGACCGGTTCTCGGAGGTCGCCGCCGAATTCCTCACGGTCACCGCGGCCCGCACCGACACCTCCGGGTCGGCGAGCGTACGGCTGCGGGCCGCCGAGAGCGGTGCGCTGGCCGCCGACGACACCCAGGCCGTGGCCGACGCCCTGCTGGAACACGCGCTGGTCCCGCTGGGCGCGGAGGCCGTGGCGATCTGGGCCCTGGGCACCGACGGCTCGCTCACCCTGGCCGGGAACGCCGGCTTCTCCTCCGCCGAGGCGGGACGCTGGCGGCACGTGCCCCCGGGCGTCGCGACCGTGGCCCGCCGGGGCCTCACCGAACGCGCCGGCCACTGGATCCACAGTCTCGCCGAGACCGGCCTGCCCTCCATCGGCCAGCACCACCATCCCGAGGGCGGCCGGGTAGCCGTACCGGCCGGGACCGGCGGCCGTATCCACGGTGTCCTGGAGATCGCCTGGCCCACCCCCCTCGACACCCCCTCCCCGCCGATCGTCCGGCAGGTCGAGGCGCTGGCCGAGCTGTGCGCGCACACCCTGGAGACCTACACTCCCCGCACCTTCGACGGCGACTCCGTCGCGCGCGCGGTGCCGGCCGTCACCGAGCTGATCGACCTCGCCGAAGGACTCCACGACCCGGCCCTGGTCCTGGTGCCGCACCTGGACGCCGACGGGAACCTCGTCGACTTCCGCATCCACCACGTCAACAGCCGTTTCCTGGACCCCGCCGGCCGGCCCCGGAGCGTCATCAACGACGCCCTGCTCCTGGAGGCGTACCCGATGGTCGCCGGCCACAGCGAACTCTTCGACCGGATCGAGCGCGTCTTCGCCACCGGCGAGCCCTACCGCGCCCGCCGCATGCGCCTCACCGCCCTGGTCGACGACGTCCCGCTGGCCGCGGTGGCCGACTTCAACATCAGCCGGCACGGCGGCAGCGTGCTGCTCATCTGGCGCATCGAGGACGAGACCGCCCGCCTGGCCAGCCTGCTCAAGCACGCCCAGCGGCTGGGCCGCATCGGCGGCTTCGAGGAGAACGTCCTCACCGGCGAGATCACCTGGAACGGCCAGCTCTACGACCTCTACGGCCGGCCCGCCTCCGCACCCCCCGTGCCGCTGGAGGACATGCCCGCCCACGCCCACCCCGACGACGCCGTCACCATCGGCCGTTTCCTGCGCACCCTCCTGCACCACCACCGGCCGGCGTCCACCGCGTTCCGTCTGCAGCGACCCGACGGGGTCACCCGCCACATCCGGGTGGTGGCCGAACCGGTCCTCGACTCCGGCGGCCAGCTGTACGGCGTACGCGGCGCCTACCAGGACATCTCCGCACACCACTGGACTGAGGTCGCCCTCGCCGCCACCCGCGACCGGCTCGCCCACACCGAGCAGCAGGCCAGCGAACGCAACCGGCTCACCCTCCAGCTCCAGCACGCCATCATGCCGCCCGCACAGGCCCCGCTGGCGGTCCCCGGCCTGGACCTGGCGGTGCGCTACCGGCCCGCGGAGACCCAGAACCTGGTCGGCGGCGACTGGTACGACGCGGTCGTGCTGCCGTCCGGACTGGTGCTGCTGTGCGTGGGCGACGTGGCGGGACACGGCATCGAGGCGGCCACCAGCATGGTCGTCCTGCGCAACGCGCTGCGCGGCCTCGCCGTGACCGGCGCGGGCCCGGGGCAGCTGCTGACCTGGCTGAACATGGTGACCCACCACCTGACCGGCTCCGTCACCGCCACCGCCGTGTGCGGTCTGTACGACCCCGACCACCACACCCTGCGCTGGGCCCGCGCGGGCCACCTGCCGCCGGTCCTGGTACGCGGCCCCGAGGCGGAAGCGCTGCCGCTCGTCCAGGGCCTGCTGCTGGGCGCCGTGCCCGAGGCCGCCTACCAGGAGCACGAGGTGCAGCTCGCCGTCGACGACACCCTGCTGATGTTCACGGACGGCCTGATCGAACGCCGGGACCGGTCCGTCGAGGAGTCCCTGGCGCAGCTGCTCACCGCCGCCCGCGCGGTCCCCCGGACCCTGGAGCAGCGGCTGGACCGCCTGCTGACCCACAGCAGGTCCGACACCGACGACGACACCTGCATCGTCGGCATCCGCGTGGTGCCCTGACCCGGGCGCCCCGCGCCGTGCGTCAACCCCGGGTTCAGGGGGTACCCGCACAGCCGGAGGTGGGCGATGTTCGAAGCAGGCGACATCCGCGAATGGCGCGGTCATGACGTGGTGGACCCGGGTGGTCACAAGATCGGTGTCCTGGAGTCGGTCTATGTCGACACCGCGACCGACAGGCCGCTGTACGCCACCGTCACGGTCGGGCTGCCGACCCGTCGTCGGCTGGTGTTCGTCCCCCTCGTGAAGGCGACCGTCGGTCCGGGCTACCTGAAGGTGGCCTACGACAGGGGTGTGGTCAAGAAGGCCCCTGCGATCGACACGGACGGCGAGCTCCTGGCCGCCCAGGAACCCGCGGTCTTCTCGCACTACGACCTCGACTACACCCCCGGCGCCGGCGGTGAGCGCCGGCTCGCCCGGCGCTGACCGGGCCGAAGCGGCAGGAGAGCCGATGACCCTGTTTCTGCTCCTGATCCTCGTGGCCCTGGTCCTGGGCATCATCGGGTTCGCCGCCCACGGACTGTCCTACCTGTTCGTCATCGGCGCCGTCGTCCTGGCCGTCGACCTCGTCTACGCCGCGCTCCGCCTGCGGCACGGCGGCCGGCACCACCGCATCGTCCGCTGACCCTGCCGGAGGCGTATCTCTGGCGGCGCGGCGGAGTATCGCGCAGCGTGGGGGTGAGGGGGACCGCTGGGCGGCGTGCGCGCCGTGGGAGAGGTGGGACCGATGGACAGGGAAGTCGCCGTGCCCAGAGTCGTGGTCGGTGTCGACGGGTCGTCGTCCTCGTACGGCGCCCTGCGCTGGGCGGTCCGGTACGCCGGCCTGGTCGGCGGCACCGTGGAGGCGGTGTCCGTGTGGGAGCTCCCGGGGCTGTACGGCTGGTCGGGGCCCGCGGTGGACATGGACGTGGACCAGGAGGAGGCCCGGGACCGGATGCGGCAGGAGCTGACGGAGGCCCTCGGCGAGGACGCGCGGTCCGTCACGACCCATCTGGTGCACGGCAACGCCGCCGACGTGCTGGTGAGGGCCTCGGCGGGGGCCGAGGCGCTGGTCGTCGGCAGCCGGGGCCGGGGCGGGTTCGCCCGGGCGCTGCTCGGTTCCGTCAGCATGCAGGTGACGCAGCACGCCGACTGCCCGGTGGTGGTCGTGCGCTCCCACGAGACGTGAGCCGGCGCCTCGCCCTCCCGGTCAGACGCTCGTGCCCGCGCCATAGGGGGCGTACAGGTTCAGGAGCCGGGTACGGGCCGCGCTCAGACGGTGGCCGACCACCTGCCCCACCCACTGGCTGACGGCGGCGCCCAGCTCCGCGTCCTCCTGGCACAGGGTGAGCACCGTCGCGGCGTCGAACTCGTACGCCCGGACCGGCGTGGTGGCCTCGGCGCCCAGGTGCCACACATGGGGCGCGAACAGCCAGGACCAGCCGACCAGTTCGCCCGGCCCCAGACTCTCGATGGCGGCCGCCCGCCGACCGGGCACCCGCATGTCCAGCTCGACCCGGCCGGTGCGCACGATCCAGAACCGGTCGGCGTGGCCGCCCTCCTCGAAGAGCCTGGCCCCCTGGGCGAAGGAGACCTCCCGGGCGAAGCGCATCAGCCGTTGCCGCTGACCGGCGGGCAGGGCGCGCGGCATGCTGAGGGACGGCGGGGCGTTCATGACGGGCCTCCTGGGGACGCGCGGGAGAACTCCTGACTTCTGCTGCCAGCGTGCGGGTCCGGCCCCGGGCCCGCCATGGGCCGAGCGGTCCCCGTGACCGGGACCTTGGGCACCTCTGCGGCGCCCGCTGCCGGTGGCCGGTCAGTTCTGCGCGGCCGCCCACTCGTGGTACGCCGCCATCGCCGTCGGCAGGGTCGGGAAGATGCGGTCGGGGCCCACCGCGTCGGCGAGGCCATAGGCCCGGAGGTCGTCCAGGAGTTCCTGTTTGACGCGGGCCAGGGCGAACACGACGTCCCGGGCGGTCAGTTCGCGGCGAAGCTCGTCGACCGCGTCGAGGGCGGTGATGTCGACCTCCACGTTGGCCTCGGTGTTGAGGACGAACCACCGGACGGGGTCGGTCTGTTCGCCGACGGCGGCCAGCGCCCGGCGCCGGAAGTTCTCCGCGTTGGCGAAGAACAGGGGCGAGTCGTAGCGGTAGACGAGAAGCCCGGGGATCGTCCGGGCGGCGGGGTAGTCGTCGATGTCGTGCATGCCGGCCAGACCGGGCACCAGGCCCTCGACCGCGTCGTGCGGACGGGCCACCCGGGTGAGCAGCTCCGCGACGGACAGGCCGACGGCGACCAGCACGCCGTACAGGATGTCCAGGGTGAGGACCCCGGCCAGGCAGCCCAGTGCCAGCAGGAGTTCGCGACGGCGGAAGGCGGCCAGGCGGCGGAAGCCGGCCAGGTCGATCATGCGCAGGGCCGCGTAGACCACGAGGGCACCGAGGACCGCGGACGGCGTGCGGGTCAGCAACGGGCTGAGCAGCAGCAGGACCGCGAGGACGAGGGCCCCGGCCACCAGGGAGTACGCCTGGCTGCGGGCGCCCGACGAGGCCGCGAGGGCGGTGCGGCTGGCGCTGCTGCTCACCGGGAAGCCGTGCACGGCGCTCGCGCCGAGGTTGGCCGCGCCCAGGGCCAGGAACTCCTGGTCCGCGTCGAGGGTGGGCTCCTCGTCCGGGCCGGCTCCGGTGAAGGCGCGCGCGGTGAGGATGAAGTCCGTGTAGGCGACCAGGAGGACGCCCAGCGCGGGCAGGACCAGGCGGGGGATCGCGCCGAGGTCCGGCAGGGCGAGATCCGGCAGGCCGGAGGGGACCGTGCCGATCACCTTGATGCCGTAGCGGTCGTCGAGGCCGAACACGACGACGGCCGCCGTGGCCAGGGCCACCACCAGCAGCGGGCCGGGGAGGACGGGCACGTACCGGGCGATGAGCAGGAGCACCGTGAGGGACAGTGCCGCGAGGACGACGGTGGGCGGGTGCACGTCTCCCAGACGGGTGAGGAAGGACCACAGCTGAGGGAAGAACGCGGTGCCGGCCGTCGGGACCCCGGTGAGCTTGGTCAGCTGGTCGACCATCATGATCAGGGCCACGCCGGTCAGATAGCCGATGAGGACCGGGCGGGACAGCAGGTCGGCGAGGAAACCGAGGCGTATCGCCCGCGCGGCCAGGCAGAGCAGGCCGACGGTGGCGGCGAGGGTCGCGGCCAGCACGGCGTACCGGGCGGGGGCCCCGGCGGCGAGGGGGCCGACCACGGTGGCCGTCATCAGCGCGGTCGTCGACTCCGGGCCCACCGAGAGCAGCCGCGAGGAGCCGAACACCGGGTACAGGGCCAGCGCGGGCAGGATCGCCCACAGCCCCGCGACCGGCTGCAGGCCGGCCACCTCCCCGTACGCCATCACCTGCGGCACCAGGTACGCGGCGACGGTCGCGCCGGCCAGCAGGTCGCCCTTCAGCCAGGTACGCCGGTAGCCGAGCAGCAGGGCGAGTCCGGGCGCGAGCCGGTGCCATCCCACGTGTTCGTCGCCGCCCCGGTCCATGCGCCGCCTTCCGCCGTGTGATCTCCCAGCATCCACCGGACGGTACCCGCCCGCCCCGCAGGCGCGCGGCACCTCGCCAACGGCCAGGTCGCAGGGACCGGTTCGACGGCCTCACCCCGGTTCGGCATGGGCCGAACGGCACGGGTGCGGGACCACCGGGCCCTGTCGCCGGCCGCCTCGGCGCAGCAGGCTGGATCCCGCTTCCGGGGGATCCGGCGTCCGTCGCGCACGCCGGTCGCCCGGCCGGCCGACCTTCGAGGAGCAGCAGACATGGACCCAGCGGTCGTACGGGGCTTCGGCTGCCCTCGCCGGAGCCGGTTACAGGCTCGCGGCGTGGTCGGGGACGTAGGTCTGCAGGTCACGCGGCGGGCGCTGGTACCCCGTCGGCGCGGGCCGCTCGGGCAGTTCCAGCACCGGTGGCGGCACGTCGTGGTACGGCACCGTCGAGAGCAGGTGGGCGATCATGTTCAGCCGGGCCGCCCGCTTGTCGTCGCTCTCCACGACGTACCAGGGCGCGTCGGAGATGTCGGTGTGCACCAGCATCTCGTCCTTGGCCCGGGAGTACGCCTCCCAGTGGGTGATCGACTCCAGGTCCATCGGCGAGAGCTTCCACCGCCGCAGCGGATCCTGCAGCCGTTTGCGGAACCTGTCCTGCTGCTCGGTGTCGCTCACCGAGAACCAGTACTTGCGCAGCAGGATCCCCGACTCGACCAGCATCCGTTCGAAGATCGGGCAGTGCCGCAGGAAGAGCTGGTACTCCTCCTTGGTGCAGAAACCCATCACGCGCTCGACCCCGGCCCGGTTGTACCAGGACCGGTCGAACAGCACGATCTCCCCGGCGGCCGGCAGCTGCTCGACGTACCGCTGGAAGTACCACTGGGTGCGCTCGCGCTCCGTCGGCTTCGGCAGTGCCGCGATCCGGGCGATGCGCGGGTTGAGGTGCTCGGTCACCCGTTTGATCGTGCCGCCTTTGCCTGCGGCGTCCCGGCCCTCGAAGATCACTACAAGACGTGCACCCGTGGCCCGTACCCACTCCTGCACTTTCACCAATTCGGTCTGCAGGCGCAGCAGTTCCGTCTCGTACACCTTGCGCGGCAGCTCCGCCGCCTTCTTGCCGGCCATGCCGCCTCCGCCACCCGATGATCTACCGATGGAGCCATCCGATGTCCAAGGTCGAACACCAGGACGCCACCGTACTGTCCGACGACGAGCTGCGCACCCTCGACGCCCACTGGCGTGCCGCCAACTATCTGGCCGCCGGCCAGATCTACCTGATGTCCAACGCGCTGCTCACCGAGCCGCTGCGCCCCGAGCACATCAAGCCGCGGCTGCTCGGCCACTGGGGCACCTCGCCCGGCCTGAACCTCGTGTACACCCACCTCAACCGGGTGGTCCGGGCGCGCGGCCTGGACGCGGTGTGCGTGTGGGGGCCGGGGCACGGCGGCCCGTCCGTACTGGCCAACTCCTGGCTGGAGGGCAGCTACAGCGAGACCTACCCCGACGTCCCGAGGGACGGGGAGGGGATGGCGCGGCTGTTCCGGCAGTTCTCGTTCCCCGGGGGCGTGCCCAGTCACGTGGCCCCGGAGACGCCGGGCTCGATCCACGAGGGCGGTGAACTCGGCTACTCCCTGGCCCACGCCTACGGCGCCGCCCTGGACCACCCGGACCTGCTGGTGGCCTGTGTGATCGGCGACGGCGAGGCGGAGACCGGCCCGCTGGCCGCGTCCTGGCACTCCAACAAGTTCCTCGACCCGGTGCACGACGGTGCCGTCCTGCCGATCCTGCACCTCAACGGCTACAAGATCGCCAACCCGACCGTCCTGTCCCGCCTGCCCGAGGCCGAACTGGACGCCCTGCTGAGGGGGTACGGTCACGAGCCGATCCACGTCACCGGCGACGACCCGCACGAGGTCCACCGGGCCATGGCCGCGGCGATGGACGACGCCCTGGACCGCATCGCCGTCATGCAGCGCTCGGCACGCGAGGACGGCAGCACGCAACGCGTGCACTGGCCGGTGATCGTGCTGCGCACGCCCAAGGGCTGGACCGGCCCCGCCGTGGTGGACGGCGTGCCCGTCGAGGGTACCTGGCGGGCCCACCAGGTACCGCTCGCCGCCGTGCGTGAGAACCCCGAGCACCTGCGGCAGCTGGAGGTCTGGCTGCGGTCGTACCGGCCCGAGAAGCTGTTCGGCCCCGACGGCCGGCCCGTCGCCGACGTGCTGGCCTGCGTCCCCGACGGCGCGAGGCGGCTGGGCGCCTCGCCGTACGCCAACGGCGGCCTGCTGGTCCGGGACCTGCCGGTCACCGATCTCGACGAGTTCGCGGTCCCCGTCGACAAGCCCGGCACGACCCTGCACGAACCCACCCGGGTGCTCGGCGACCTCCTCGCGCGGATCATGAAGGACACGCGACTGCGCCGGGACTTCAGGCTGGTCGGCCCGGACGAGACCGCCTCCAACCGGCTCCAGGCCGTCTTCGACGTGAGCGGCAAGGCCTGGCAGGCCGGGCGGCTCCCGGTCGACGAGCACCTCGAACCGCACGGCCGGGTGATGGAGATCCTCTCCGAACACCTCTGCCAGGGCTGGCTGGAGGGCTACCTCCTGACCGGCCGGCACGGCCTCTTCTCCTGCTACGAGGCGTTCGTGCACATCGTCGACTCCATGGTCAACCAGCACATCAAGTGGCTGAAGACGTCTCGTCGCCTGCCCTGGCGGGCGCCCATCGCCTCCCTCAACTACCTGCTCACCTCGCACGTGTGGCGCCAGGACCACAACGGCTTCTCCCACCAGGACCCGGGCTTCGTCGACCACGTCCTCAACAAGAGCCCCGAAGTCGTCCGCGTGTACCTCCCGCCGGACGCCAACACCCTCCTGTCCGTCGCCGACCACGTGCTGCGCAGCCGCGACTACGTGAACGTGATCGTGGCCGGCAAGCAGCCCTGCTTCGACTGGCTGTCGATGGACCAGGCCCGCGTCCACTGCGCCCGCGGCGCCGGGATCTGGGACTGGGCCGGCACCGAGAACGGCTCCCGTGAACCGGACGTCGTGCTGGCGTGCGCCGGCGACGTCCCGACCCAGGAGATCCTCGCCGCCGCCCAGTTGCTCCGCCGTCACCTGCCCGAGCTGGCGGTACGGGTGGTGAACGTCGTCGACATGGCCCGCCTCATGCCGCACGAGGAGCACCCGCACGGGATGACCGACTTCGAGTACGACGGCCTGTTCACCACCGACAAGCCGGTGATCTTCGCCTACCACGGCTACCCCTGGCTGATCCACCGCCTCGCCTACCGCCGCACCGGCCACCGGAACCTGCACGTCCGCGGATACAAGGAGTCCGGGACCACCACCACCCCGTTCGACATGGTGGTCCGCAACGACCTGGACCGCTACCGCCTCGTCATGGACGTCATCGACCGCGTCCCCGGCCTCGCCGTCCGTGCCGCCGTGGTACGCCAGCAGATGGCCGACGCCCGCACCCGCCACGAGGCCTGGATCCGCGACCACGGCACCGACCTGCCCGAGGTGGCCAACTGGAGCTGGGCCGGCTGACCGGACCCGGCCCGTCCGGCGGTGGACGGGGGCCGGTCGGCCCAAGCGGCCGGTTCCCGGCCGGTGCAGGCTGGATCCGTGAGGTGGCGGGCACACCCGCTCCCGCAGCGGGCGCGCACACCTCCCCCCAGGGCGGCGACGGCCGAGGCCTCCGGACACCATTGGAGCCCGGTACCGGGACCGGGCGCCGTCTCCGGGCCCCGGGCCCCGGGCCCCGGGCCCCCGGGCCCCCGGGCCCCCGGGCCCCCGGGCCCCCGGGCCCTTCGTCGGCCCGGCCGGGACCGTTGGCCCCTGGACCCGCCCCTGACCGGCGGCGCAGGCTGACAGGACCCGGTGTCCCAGGACGGTGGTACCGCAGGACGAGAGACGAGGCGGCCGATGTACTCCCATGACGGATTCCGCGAACTGGACCGTGGCGAGTGCCTGCGCCTGCTCGCCGGGGTGCCCGTCGGCCGGATCGTCCACACCCGGCACGCGCTGCCCGCCGTGCTGCCGGTCAACTTCGGTCTGGACGGGGACGGCGCCGTGCTGCTGCGGACCTCCGCGGCCTCGGAACTGGTGCACGCCATCGACGGCTCCGTGGTGGCCTTCGAGGCCGACGAGGTGGACGCGGACAGCCGGTCCGGCTGGAGTGTGGTCGTCACCGGTGCCGCGACCGTGGTGCACGACCCGGCCGAGCACGAACGGCTGGTCCGTGACGGCCCGCGCTCGTGGGTGCCGATGCCGCAGGAGGTCTTCGTGCGCATCGAGCCGGACCTGGTCACCGGACGGGAACTGACCGGCTGAGGAACCGATCACCTGCCAATCTGCTCATTCCCGGCAATTCATCCCGGAACCGGCCGATGGGCCGAGTCCCGTGGTGGAGCAGGGGTCCGCAGGGGTTAGCGTGGTGGGCGCTGACCGTCGGCCCCTGCCGACGGGCGTCGGTCGTGAGGGGCGGAAGGGCGGGACATGCGGGTCGGGGCGGTTTCGTGAGATTGCTGCACACGTCCGACTGGCACCTCGGCCGCTCCTTCCACCGGGTGACCATGCTCGACGCCCAGGCCGACTTCATCGGCCACCTCGTGCGGACCGTACGCGAGCGGGCCGTCGACGCCGTGCTGGTGTCGGGGGACGTCTACGACCGCGCGGTCCCCCCGCTCGCCGCGGTCGAGCTGTTCGACGACGCGCTGCACCGGCTCGCCGACCTGGGCGTGCCCACGGTGATGATCTCCGGCAACCACGACTCGGCCCGTCGCCTCGGCGTCGGCGCCGGCCTCATCGACCGCGCGGGCATCCACCTGCGGACCGAACCGTCCGCCGCCGGTACCCCGGTCGTCCTCGCCGACGCCTTCGGCGACATCGCCTTCTACGGGCTGCCCTATCTCGAACCCGCCCTCGTGAAAGACGAGTTCGGGGTCGAGAAGGCCGGTCACGAGGCGGTGCTGGCCGCCGCCATGGACCGGGTCCGCGCCGACCTCGCCACCCGTGCCCCCGGCACCCGCTCCGTCGTCCTCGCGCACGCGTTCGTGACCGGAGGCGAGGCCAGCGACAGCGAGCGGGACATCACCGTCGGTGGGGTGGCCGCCGTCCCGGCCGGTGTCTTCGACGGCGTCGACTACGTGGCGCTGGGGCATCTGCACGGCTGCCAGACCATCACCGAGCGCGTCCGCTACTCGGGCTCCCCGCTCGCGTACTCCTTCTCGGAGACCGACCACCGCAAGAGCATGTGGCTGGTCGACCTGGCCGGTGACGGCACGGTCACCGCCGAGCGGCTGGACTGCCCGGTCCCGCGCCCCCTGGCCCGCCTCCGGGGCACCCTGGACGACCTGCTGGCCGACCCCGCCCTCACCCGGCACGAGGACGCCTGGATCGAGGCCACCCTCACCGACCCGGTCCGCCCCGCCGACCCCATGGCCCGGCTCGCCGACCGCTTCCCGGGCACCCTCAGCCTGGTCTTCGCCCCCGACCGCGCCCCGGACGACCCGGACGTGACCTACGCCCGCCGCCTCGCCGGCCGCACCGACCGGCAGATCGCCGAGGACTTCGTCGCCCACGTGCGCGGCGCGGGCCCGGACGAACGGGAACTGGCCGTCCTCGGCGAAGCCTTCGACGCCGTCCATGCGGACGCCGCGGCCCGCGAGGTGTCCCGGTGACCGCCCGTACCCGCAGCACCCCGCCCGCCTGCCCGCACACCGCCGGGGCCGGCCGCCCGCGCGGTGCGGTGACGGCGGGCCCGGGACGGCCCGGGGAGGGCGTCCAGTGAGGCTTCACCGGCTCGATCTCACCGCCTTCGGGCCCTTCGGCGACACCCAGAGCGTCGACTTCGACGCGCTCTCCACCGCCGGGCTCTTCCTGCTGCACGGCCCGACCGGTGCCGGCAAGACCTCCGTTCTGGACGCCGTCTGCTACGCGCTCTACGGCAGCGTCCCCGGCGCCCGTCAGGGCGGCCAGGGCCTCACCCTGCGCAGCGACCACGCCGCCCCGGCCGTCCGCACCGAGGTCCGCCTCGAACTCAGCGTCGCCGGACGCCGCCTGGAGATCACCCGGCAGCCGCCCTGGGAACGCCCCAAGAAGCGCGGCTCGGGCACGACCCTGGACAAGGCCCAGACCTGGCTGCGCGAGTACGACGCGAAGGGCGCCGCCTGGAAGGATCTCAGCCGCTCCCATCAGGAGATCGGCGAGGAGATCACCCAGCTGCTCGGTATGAGCCGGGAGCAGTTCTGCCAGGTCGTGCTGTTGCCCCAGGGCGACTTCGCCCGTTTCCTGCGCGCCGACGCGGGAGCCCGCGGCCAGTTGCTCGGCCGGCTCTTCGACACCCAGCGCTTCGCCGACGTCGAGAAGCGCCTCGCCGAGCGGCGGAAGTCCACCGAGGCCCGGGTACGGGACGGTGACGCCGCGCTGCTGGCCGACGCGCACCGGATGCAGCAGGCCGCCGGTGACGCGATGGAGCTGCCTGACCTGGCCCCGGGCGACCCCGGCCTCGCCGAGGCCGTCCTGACCGCCGCAGCGGTCGCCCGCAGCACCGCACGGGAGCGCCGCGCCCTCGCGAACTGCCGCCTCGACCTGGCCGAGTCCGCCCAGTTCGCCGCCGACCGCGCGCTGGCGGACGCCCGTGAACTGGCCCGGCTGCAAGGCAGGTTCGCGCAGGCACGGCAGCGGGCGGCCCGGCTGGCGGAGGGGGCCGGGGCCCACCAGGAGGCGCAGGCGCGGATGGCGCGGGCGCGGAAGGCGGAGGCGGTGGCGCCGGCGCTGGAACTGCGCGAGGCGGCCGAGTCCGCGCACCGCGCGGCGGCCGCGGCCGAGGCACGCGCACGGGCGCTGCTGCCGGACACCTTCGCCGGAGCCGGTGCGGCAGGGCTCGCGGGCGCTGCCCGCCGGGCCGCCGAGGAGCTGGGCGGCCTGGAGTCCGCGCGCCGGGCCGAGCGACGGCTCGCCGAGGTCGTCGACGAGCGCGGCCGCCTCGACCGGCAGGAACGCGAGGACGAGGACGTCCTGCGGGAGACCGACGGCTGGCTCGCCGACTGGGACGCCACCCGTGCCGCCCTCCAGTCCCGTATCGACGCCGCCCAGGAGGCCGCGACCCGGGCCGAGCAACTCGCCGTGCGACGCGAACCCGCGCGGCAGCGGCTGGCGGCGGCCCGGCTGCGGGACCAACTCGGCCGGGACACCGACGAAGCCCAGCGCGCCGCCCTCGCCTCCGGCGCGCTGGCCCTGGAGGCGAAGGCGCACTGGCTGCGGCTCAAGGAGCAGCGCCTGGCCGGCATCGCCGCGGAGCTCGCCGCCCGGCTCACCGCGGGCGAGCCCTGTGCCGTCTGCGGGTCCACCGAACACCCCGCGCCCGCTCAGAAGTTCGCGGGCCATGTCGACGCGGAGGCCGAGGAGCGCGCGGAAGCCGACCACCAGCGCGCCGAGGCGCGGCGCGCCCAGGACGAACGCCGCCTCGCCACCGCACGCGAGGCACTGGCCGCCGCCACCGCCGCGGCCGGGGACACCCCCACCGACCGGCTGGCCGCCCAGACGGACGAGCTGGAGCAGGAGTACCTCCTGGCCCGGGGCGCCGCCTCCGACCTGCACCCGGCGCAGGAGGAGCTGCGGCTGGCCGAGCGGGAGCGCGAGCGCCGGCTGACCGACCGCCGGCAGGCCGAGGTCCGGGCCGCCTCCCGGGTCGCCCGGCGCGACGGCCTCGATGCCGAACACGCCTCGCTCGAAGCCGAGTTGACCAAGGCCCGGGGGAGTGCGGACAGCGTGGCGGCGCGGACCGCGCAGCTGGAGCGGCAGGTGGCGCTGCTCACCGAGGCCGCCGACACCGCGCGCGCCGCCGAGGACACCGCCCGGCACCTGAAGGACGCCGACGCCCGGCTCGCGGACGCCGCCTACCGGGCCGGTTTCGAGACGCCGCAGGCCGCGGCCGCCGCGCTCCTCGACGACACCGCCCACCGCGAGCTGCAACGACGCCTGGACGAAAGGCAGTCGGAGGAGGCGGCGGTCCGTGCGGTACTGGCCGAGACGGACACCGCGGCCGCCGCGCAACAGCCGCCCGCCGACCTCGACGCGGCCGAACGCGCCGCCGCCGCGGCGGCCCGGGCGGTGCGTGAGGCCGCGTCGGCACGCGACCGGGCCGACCACTGCTGCACCGAACTCGACCGGCTGTCCGCCCGCGCCACCGCGCAGGCGCGCCGGCTCGCCCCGCTGCGCGAGGAGTACGACCGGGTCGCCCGGCTCGCCGCCCTCACCGCGGGCACCTCGGCCGACAACGAACGCCGGATGCGCCTGGAGTCGTACGTCCTGGCCGCCCGGCTGGAACAGGTCGCCGCCGCGGCCACCGTCCGCCTGCAGCGCATGTCGTCCGGCCGCTACACCCTGGTCCACTCCGACGACCGCACCGGACGTGGTCGCAGCGGCCTCGGACTGCACGTCGTCGACGCCTGGACCGGACGCGAACGCGACACCGCCACGCTGTCCGGCGGCGAGACCTTCTTCGCCTCCCTCGCCCTGGCCCTCGGCCTCGCGGACGTGGTCACCGACGAGGCCGGCGGGGTCCGCCTCGACACCCTCTTCATCGACGAGGGCTTCGGCAGCCTCGACGACCAGACCCTGGACGAGGTGCTCGACGTCCTCGACTCGCTGCGCGAACGCGACCGCAGCGTCGGTATCGTCAGCCACGTCGCCGACCTGCGCCGCCGCGTCCACGCGCAGCTGGAGGTGGTGAAGGGCAGATCGGGGTCCGGGCTGCGGCAGCGGGGCGTCTAGGCCCTGTCGTCACATTCCCGCCTGCCCCGCGACGCCATGCACGCTCCCCCAGCCTTCGGCCGGGGGGACCCCCAGAGCACGCACCTGACGCCGCAGGGCCGCCCTCCGGGCGACGACGGGAATGTGACGACAGGGCCTGGGGCCCTAGGTGCCGATCGCCCGGCGGGGCAGGGGCGAGGAGTAGACGACGCTCGTCGTCACCGAGCCCAGGGTGCCGATCCTGCCGGAGATCTCCTCCAGGTGGCGCATCGAGCGGGCGGTGACCTTGATGACGAAGCAGTCGTCGCCCGTGACGTGGTGGGCCTCCAGGATCTCGGGGGTGGCGGCGACCAGGTCGTGGAACGGCTTGTAGCGGCCGTTGGGGTAGCGGAGGCGGACGAAGGCGAGGATCGGCAGGCCGAGGCGTTCCGGGTCCACCACCGCCGCGTAGCCACGGATCACGCCCGCCTCCTCCAGGCGGCGCACGCGTTCGGTCACCGCGCTCGGGGACATCGCGACGGCACGCGCCAGCTCGGCGAAGCTGGCCCGGCCGTCGCGCTGGAGGACGTCGAGGATGCGCCAGTCGGTGGCGTCCGGGGAAAACGCGGTCATGGCGGATGGATAACAGGGAATCCCCGGCCGGACAAGGCCCGGGCCGGGAATCGCGCCTTCAGGGTGGCCGGTCACCGGCCGTAGATTTCCGGTCATGGAGATCCGCCGCACCGGCGGTCGCAGGGAAAGGCCCGACATGACCGAGACGTTCGTCACCGCCCCCAACCCCGTGCTGCGCGTCGCCCCGGCCGCCCCCGCCGAGGCCGCCGCCCACTTCCGCGCGAGCCTCGCCTGGCACGCCGACGTCTCCGACGTGGCCGCCGCCCTCGCCGGCGCCGCCGACCCCGGCTTCGTCCTCCTCGACTCCCGCTCCACCGCCGCCTGGGACCAGGGCCACATCCCGGGCGCCGTCCACCTGCCCACCGCGCTCGTCCCCGAGCAGGCCGCCGGGCTCCTCGACCGGGACGTGCCCGTGGTGACGTACTGCTGGGGTCCCGGCTGCAACGGCGCCACCCGTGCCGCCCTGGCCCTGGCCGAACTCGGCTACCGGGTCAAGGAGATGCTCGGCGGCTTCGAGTACTGGGTGCGTGAGGGCTTCGAGTTCGAGACCTGGCAGGGGCGCGAACGCCGGACCCCTGACCCGCTCACCGCGCCCGCCCAACAGGGCGACTGCGGTTGCTGATTCCCGAAGGCGAACCTGCGCGGTCGCCGTACGTGTAGGTTCGGCCCATGACTCGTTATGCGGATCCAGGCGTGATGGAGTGGGTGGAGTCGGGCGGGGGTCCGCTCGTGGTGGTCCCGGAGACGGTCCTGCCCTTCTGGGCCGGCGCGGACAGCGCGGACCTGGCCACCGACTACGACCGTGCCTGCGAGGTCGACGGCTTCGTCGGACTGCTCCCGGTCGGGGACAGCGCCGCCCTGGTCCTGGGCGACGAGCCCGCCTCGACGTCCTTCCTGCCGGACCACGGCACCTTCGTACGGTGGTCCGCCGCCGACTCCGAGGACGAACTGCTGGCCCAGGTCCCGGCCGCGCTCGACACCGCCGTGTGGGAGAAGGAACTGCGCTGGCGGGTCCCCGGTCCCGTCGTCCTGTTCGACTCCGCCTGGCCGGGCGGCGAGGCCGAGGGCGGGGAGCACCTGCGCGTCCCGCTGGAGCCCGGCACCTACGCGGTGCGCGCCGCCTACACCAGACCCGGCCCGGAAACCTGGCTGGGACTCGTGCAGTTGCGCAAGGTCGACGACTGACCGACCGTCACCTCACCCCGTCCACGGCGATGCCGAGATGCCGGGGACCGCGCAGCACCGCGTTCCGACGGTACGGGGGCGGGTCCTCGACCAGCCGGGGATTGTCGAGCCGCCGGGCCAGCTGGGACAGCGCCAGCTGCGCCTCGATGCGGGCCAGCGGGGCACCGAAGCAGCTGTGGACGCCGCTGCCGAAGCCGAGGTGCTGGATGTCCTGGCGGTCCGGGTCGAACCGGTCGGGGTCGGTGAACCGGTGCGGGTCCCGGTTGCCCGCGCCCAGGACCAGCCAGATCCGCGCACCCTTGGGAATGGTCACCCCGTGCACCTCGACGTCGGTGATGCAGGTGCGCTGGGGCAGGAGCTGCACCGGCGGCTCGTAGCGCAGCAGTTCCTCCACGATCCGCACCGACAGACCCGGGTCGTCGCGCAGCCGCTGCAGGACCTCCGGGTACCGCAGCAGCGTGAGCATCCCGTTGGTGATGAGGTTGACGGTCGTCTCGTGGCCCGCGATGAGCAGCAGCACCGCCGTGCTGAGGACTTCCATGGTCGTCATGGCGCCGTCCGGGCCGCGGCTGTGCACCAGGTCGGACAGCATGTCGTCGCGGGGTTCCCGGGCGCGCTGCTCCACCAGGCCGTTCAGGTACATGCCGAGCTGCAGCCGGGCCTCCTGCGCGGCCTTCTCCGAGTCGGCGGCGGTCCGGGTGTCCGGGTCCAGACCGGCCACGATCGGGTCGACCCAGGCCCGGAACCGGGGTTCGTCCTCCCGCGGTACGCCGAGCAGCCGGCAGATCGCGGTCACCGGGAAGGGGTAGGCGACCTGGTCCACGAGGTCGAACTCCCGCGCGTCGCCCAGGCCGTCGATCAGCTCGGTGATGATCTCCTCCAGCTGGCCCCGCATGTTCTCGATCCGGCGTGGCCGGTGCGGCGGTCCGAAGGAGCTGTTGGCGATCCTGCGCAGCCGGTCGTGCTCCGGCGGGTCCATCCGGATGAAACTCGGCGGCAGCCCGGTCGCCTCCGGACCGGACAGCTCGTCCGCTCCGAGGGCGGCCAGGTTGGTGGCGTCGGAGCTGATCCGCGGGTCGTGCAGCAGTGCCTCGATGTCGTGGTAAGTGCTGACGAGGTACGGGCCGTCCTCCTCGTGCCACACCGGCGTCTTGCGCAACTCCTCGTACACCGGGTAGGGGTCGGCGCGGTTGGCGAAGTCGGTGATCTGCCGCAACATCGACGTCTGCGTCATGACAGGTCCTTGGAACGTCGGGGCCGGCTCACGGTCAGTGGCGGGCGGGGTGAAAGACCAGCTGCTGGTCGGTCGGCGAGTAACCGCTGAGGGTCACCATCGGGGCGTGCGTCGGCAGCGCCGGGTCCGGGAAGTCGGCGTCCACCGGCACCCGCCCCTCGGGACGCCGGTCCACCGTCGGGAACTCCACCGGGAACGGCGCGCCCCGCTCGATCTGGCGCTGGTAGAACTCCAGCCACCGCGTGTTGTCGAAGCTCACCGCGGCGATCGTCCTGCCCTGGTGGCCGTAGACACCGACGAACCGGCGTTCGGCCAGCGAGCCCTGCGTGATCATGATCTGGTCGCCCATCGGCGGCACCCCGACCGACTTGATGTTCACCCCGAACTGCGACGACCAGAACGCCGGCACCCACAGATGCGGCCTGCGCTCCGCGCTCGAACTGACCATGTTGTGGGCGGCGGTCTCGGCCTGCGCGACCGCGTTGCCCCAGTGCTCCAGGGAGAGGAACTGGTAGCCGAACAGCGCGTGCGGGGACCGGGCCACATCGCCGGCGACGAAGACGTCGTCGGTCACGATGCCCCGGAAGTCGAAGGCGCGGCAGCCCGCGTCACAGGCGATGCCCCGCGGTCCGGCGCCCAGCCCGGAGCCGGTCAGCCAGTCGGTGTTGCGGACCGCGCCGAGCCCCACGACCACCACGTCCGCCTCGACGACGCTCTCGTCGGACAGATGGACCGCCCGCACCCGCCCGGCCAGGTCACCCTCCAGCGCGGTCACCATGACGCCGGTCCGCAGGTCCACCCCGTGCTCCCGGTGCATCTCGGCCGCGACCGCGCCGATCACCCCGCCCAGCGCACCCACCAGCGGCGCGCCCGCGCGTTCCGCCACGGTGACGGGGATGCCCTGTTCCCGGCAGGCCGAGGCGATCTCCGAACCGGTGAATCCGGCGCCGATCACGAACACCCGGCGCGGCCCGGCCTTCAGCCGCCGCAGCAGCGCGGCCGCGTCGTCCCGGGTGCGCAGCGTGAAGACGCCGTCGAGGCGGGCCTCCTCCTCCTTCGGCCAGGGCCGGGCCCGCACCCCGGTGGCGATCAGCAACCGGTCGTACTCCACCTCGTCGCCGTCGGCCAGCCGTACCCGCCTGGCCTCCATGTCGAGGCCGGTCGCCGCGACCCCCAGCCGCCACTTCGCGTCGATCTCCAGGCGGTGCGGCAGCTCCGTGTGGTGCGGCTCCGCCTTGCCGAGCAGCACACCCTTGGACAGCGGCGGCCGGTCGTAGGGCTCGTACGGCTCGTCGCCGATCATGGTGAGTTCGCCGGCGAAGCCCTCGGCGCGGAGCGTCTCGGCACCCCGCAGCCCGGCCAGTGAGGCCCCCACGATCACGATCCGGCCCTCGCGCCGCAGCCAGTCCACATAGTCAGTGGGCGGCATCCGAGGCCCCTCCCGCGGCTCCGCCCAGACCATCGGCGGTGATCGCCTGCACCGGGCAGGCGGCGACCGCGCGGGCCAGTCGCTCCCGCTGCTCCTCCTCGGCACGCGGGTTGTAGACGAGCGACTCCTCGCCGTGCATGGCGAAGACGTCCGGAGCGAGGAACGCGCACTGCGCGTATCCCTGACATCGGTTGAGGTCGACGACAAGGCGCATCATGGCTCCGCCCTTCGGTGGCCAGGTCCGGTGGGTACCGCCGGTCCGTCGTCCCAGTGTCGGACCCGTGCGAACTCAGCGCACTCCGGCACGGGAGCGCGTGGCACGGCGGAAGCTCTCCGCGACGATGTACACGCTGATCAGCAGCGACCAGGCCGGGAACACCAGTTCGGCCCACGGCACGGCGGACGACACGAACAGCAGTGACACGGTGGCCAGCAGGCCCAGCACCGTGAGCCAGCGGGGCAGGACGCCCAGCCGGTGCCCGATCACCGAGGTGGAACAGGTGAAGACGGCCGCCATCCGCATCGCGTACCCGGTCATCAGCGTGTACGCCATGTGCTGGCCGAAGTCCCAGACCGCTCTGGAGGGTGAGGTGCCCGCCGGATGCGCGGTGTCGAACACCGCCGTGGCCGTCGCCGCGGCGCCGAACATCGTGGCCGTGAAGACCAGGCCGCTGCCGAGGAAGACGGTGGCCAGGAACCGGTCCTCGCCCTCACCGACATGGGCGCGTACCGCGCCCGCGAACCACAGGAAGCAGATGCCCGCGAACGGCACCAGCAGCAGCGCCGCGTGCACGGCGCTGCGCTGGGCCGCATCCGGCCGCTGGGCCACGACCGCGTCGGCACCCTGCGGGATCCCCAGCCGGATCAGCACCATCGCGGCGGCGAGCAGCAGCGCGAAGACGATCCCGGCCACGCCCGCCGCCCGGGGGGTCTCCAACGGCTCCCGTCGGGGCTCGGAGGTCTGCATGCGCGGCTCGCTTCCTGTGTCCGGTGGCCCCCTGGCACCAGCAAGCCGGGTCCTCCGGACCGGCGCCACCGGAACACCCCCGAACGGCAGACACGGCCGGTACGCCGGCCGGGCCGCCGGTCGGTCAGAGCCGGGACAGCTCCTCCACCAGGTCGTCCAGGCCCAGGGAACCCTGGGACAGGGCCGCCATGTGCCAGGCCTTCAGGTCGAAGGCGTCGCCCTGCCGCTCCCGGGCCTTCTCCCGGCCCAGCAGCCAGGCCCGCTCGCCCAGCTTGTAGCCGATGGCCTGGCCCGGCATCGACAGGTAGCGGGTCAGCTCGCTCACCACGAAGTCCGCGGGGCGGCTGCTGTGCGCGGCGAAGAACTCCTGCGCCAGGTCGGGCGTCCACCGCTCCCCGGGGTGGAAGGGGGAGTCGTCCGGGATCGTCAGCTCCAGGTGCATGCCGATGTCGATGATGACCCGCGCCGCGCGCATCATCTGCGCGTCCAGGTAGCCGAGCCGGCGCTCCGGGTCGGTGAGGAAGCCCAGCTCGTCCATCAGCCGCTCCGCGTACAGCGCCCAGCCCTCGGCGTTGGCGCTGACCATCCCGACGCTGGCCTGGTAGCGGGAGAGGTTCTCGGCGATGTGCTTCCACTGCGCCAGCTGGAGGTGGTGGCCGGGCACCCCCTCGTGGTACCAGGTCGACACCAGGTCGTAGACGGGGAACCGGGTCTGGCCCATCGTCGGCAGCCAGGTGATACCGGGGCGGGAGAAGTCGTCCGACGGCGGCGTGTAGTACGGCGCCGCCGCACTGCCGGGCGGTGCGATCCGGGACTCCACCCGGCGGACCCGCTCGGCCAGGTCGAAGTGGGTGCCGTCCAGCTTCTCGATGGCCTCGTCCATCACGGACTGCAGCCAGTCCCGCACCTCGTCGACGCCCTCGATGTGCGTGCCCTGCGCGTCCAGGTGCGCCAGCGCCTCCCAGGGCGTGGCCGCGCCGGGCAGGATCTTCTCCGCCTCGGCCTTCATCTCGCCCAGCAGCCGGTGGTACTCGGACCAGCCGTACGCGTACGCCTCGTCCAGATCGAGGTCCGTGCCGTTGAAGTAGCGGACCCAGCGGGCGTACCGCTCGCGGCCCACCACGTCCGGCGCGCCCTCGACCGCGGGCTCGTACACGTCCCGCATCCAGTCGCGCAGCGCCACGACCGCCTCGGTGGCGGACCGGGCCGCCGCGTCCAGTTCGGTGCGCAGCGCCTCGGGCCCGGCCGACGCGAACTGCTCGAACCAGCCCCTGCCGTCGCCCGTGTCGGCCCATTCGCCGAGCTGCCCGACGAAGGTGGCGGTGGCCCGCGGGCCCGCGTAGAGCTTCCGCTCCAGGCCCAGTGCGAGGGACTGCCGGTAGCCCTCCAGCGCGGCCGGCACCGCGCGCAGCCGCTCGGCGACCGCCGCCCAGTCCTCCTCGGTGGCGACGGGCGTCACGGTGAACACCCCGCGCACCGAGTGCGCGACCGAGCTCAGGTTGCTGACGGCACGCAGGCTCTCGTCCGCCTCGTGGACGGCGAGGGAGGCGGTGAGCCGCTCACGCAGCAGACGGGCGCAGCGACGCTCGATGTCGCTGTCCGCACCGGGCTGCCGCTCGGCCTCGTCGAGCTTGGCGAGCGTGGCGCGCTGGAGCTGTGCGACCGCTTCGTCACCGGCCGGCGAGGTGTCGGGCAGCCGGCCCGAACTCTCCTTCACGCCGAGGAACGTACCGGTGATCGGATCGAGGGCGATGAGTTCGTCGACGAAGGTGTCGGCGACCTGACGGGGCAGCGGGCTGTTCGTCTGTGACATGCGGTCCATCCTGATACGACGGCCGCCGCGCGTCACTGGGATTGAGCTGACGGCGTAGGCGGGAGCAGCGGTCCGCAGTCCCACCGCTGGAAGATCAGCCGGGTCTCCACCCGGGCCACCTCCCGACGGGACGTGAACTCGTCCAGGACCAGGCGTTGCAGGTCCGTCATGTCCGCCACGGCCACCTGGACCAGGTAGTCGTCGGGACCGGTCAGGTGGAACACCGTACGCGACTCCGGCAGCGCCCGGATCCGCTCCACGAACGGGCCCACCAACTCCCGCCGGTGCGGCCTGACCTGCACCGAGAGCAGCGCTTCGAGACCGCGCCCGAGTTTGGCCGGATCGAGTTCCAGCCGGTGCCCGAGGATCACCCCCGAGCGGCGCAGCCGCGCCACCCGGTCCAGGCAGGTCGACGGCGCCACGCCCACCTGGGCGGCGAGATCGCGGTAGGTGGTCCGGGCGTCGTTCTGAAGCAGCCGCAGCAGATGCAGGTCCACCGGATCCAGTACGACGGAATCGGCCATGTGCCGAACGTAGCACGGCGTTCGGCATGATCGGCCCGCCTCCTGTTCACCCTTCCGTCATGGACACAGCAAGTACGGACACAGCATGCATGGGAACGGCGGCCACGGCGGCGGCCCGCCCCCGCCGCGCCCTGGCCACCGAGGCGGTGCACGCCGGCCGCGACGACCTCGCCCGCCAGGGACTGCACACCCCGCCGATCGACCTGTCCACCACCTACCCGTCATACGACAGCCGTGCCGAGGCCGCCCGCATCGACGCCTTCGCCACCGACGGCGCGGACCCCGTCGGACCCCCGGTCTACGGGCGGTTGGGCAACCCGACGGTCGCCCGCTTCGAGACCGCCCTGGCCCGCCTCGAAGGCACCGCGTCCGCGGTGGCCTTCGCCAGCGGCATGGCCGCCCTGTCCGCCGTCCTGCTCGCCCGCGCCTCCGCGGGCCTGCGCCATGTCGTCGCCGTACGGCCCCTGTACGGGTGCAGCGACCACCTTCTCACCGCCGGTCTGCTCGGCACCGAGGTCACCTGGACCGACCCGGCCGGCATCACCGACGCGCTGCGTCCCGACACCGGCCTGGTACTGGTCGAGTCCCCGGCCAACCCGACGCTGGCCGAACTGGACCTGCGCGCCGTCGCCCACGCCTGCGGCACGGTCCCGCTGCTCGCCGACAACACCTTCGCCACTCCCGTCCTGCAACGCCCCGCCGAACTCGGCGCACGTCTGGTGCTGCACAGCGCGACCAAGTACCTCGGCGGTCACGGCGACGTGCTGGCCGGGGTGGTGGCCTGCGACGAGGAGTTCGCCGGGCAGCTGCGCAAGACCCGGTTCGCGACCGGCGGCGTGCTGCACCCGCTGGCCGGCTATCTGCTGCTGCGCGGCCTGTCCACCCTCCCGGTACGGGTTCGCGCCGCCTCCGCCAACGCCGCCGAACTCGCCCGCCGGCTCACCGCCGACCCCCGGGTGGCCCGCGTCCACTACCCACGGCTCGGCGGCGCGATGATCGCCTTCGAGGTGCACGGCGACCCCCACGAGGTCGTCTCCCGGGTAGGGCTGATCACCCCGGCCGTCAGCCTGGGCAGCGTGGACACCCTCATCCAGCACCCGGCGTCGATCAGCCACCGCGTCGTGGCCGCGGGCGACCGCAGAGCGGCCGGCGTGAGCGACCGGCTGCTGCGCCTGTCGGTGGGCCTGGAGGACGTGGACGACCTGTGGTCCGACCTGGACCGGGCCCTGGGGCGGCGGTAGCACCCCGCCCGGGGCGCCGGAGTGCCCCCAGCCGAAGGCCGGGGGCGGCACCGCGGTCCCCCCGGCCCCTACGGCGCTTCGGCCCTCCCCGTCTCACCCGCACCGGAGAGCCACGTCGCGACCCCTACGGCATCCAGCCGAGCGGTGATCACCAGCGTCCCCTCCTCGACCTGGTAGTCGAGCGGCAGCCCCAGTGCCCGCATCGCGGCCACCATCCCGGTGTTGGACGCCTGCGTCACCGCGTACACGCTCTCGCAGCCCGCCTCGACCGCCATCCCCACCAGCCGGCTCAGCAACTCCCCGCCGATGCCCCGCCGCTGCCAGTCGTCCTCGACGAGCAGCGCCACCTCCGTCTCGTCCCCGTCCCAGAGCAGGTGCCCGAGTCCCACGATGCGCCCCGACGCGGTCCCCACCGCCAGCGTCCGGCCGAACCGGGGGCTCAGCAGGTGGTTCAGATAGCGGTCCGCGTCCCCTACGGGACCGTGGTACCGCAGTCCCAGGGTCCGCGCCGAGCAACGCTCGTGCATCGCCTTGGCCGCCTCCAGGTCACCCGTGTCGGCCCGGCGCACGGTGATCGCTTCCCCCTCCGGCAGCGTGAGCACGTCCTGGCCGTGCGGGATGCGCGGCCCGAGCCGGGCGTCCAGTTCCACCAGCGCCCGCGCCCGCGCGAACTCGGTGGGTGTGAAGGGCAGATACGGCCGCTCCACGGTGATCACTCCGCCTTCCGGCGCACGCAGCCGCATCACGGTGTCCTCCAGCACGCCCTCGACGGGAACCGCCTCGGGGCGCCGGGCCCCGCCCACCGGATGGGCGGGGAGCGAGCGGATCGTGCACCGTCCCAACAACTGCCGGAGTGCCAGCGGAAGTTCCGCGGCGTCCAAGGCCGTGCGGGTCGCCAGACCCAGCACCCGGGTCGGGGCGTCCACCAGATCGTGCGTGTCGGCCCGCTCGATCCAGGTGTCCGTGCCCCCGGCCAGCGAGAGTGCCCGGGTGATCTCACCCGCGGTCAGCTCGCCGGGGCCCCGCAGCAGGAACTCGTCCACGGTGCCGTCGGCCAGCGGATGCGTCTGCAGGCTCAGGATGTCCACCCGGTGCGCGGCCAGCGCGGTGCACAGCGCGGCCAGCGAACCGGGTTCGTCCCGCACCGTCGTGCGCAACCGCCACAGCGTGGCGGGCGTCCCCCCGGCCGCCGGGGCCTGCGCCTCGGGCCCGGCCTGCCCCGTCGCGTCGACGGTCGGCCGGGCGCCGGTATCGGTGTCCGGCACCGGCGGTGCGTGACCTGGGCGCCTCGCCCACCAGACGTGGAAGCCCGCGGTCGCCGCCAGCACCAGCGCCGACACGACCAGCAGCACCGGACCGTCCGGCCCGTGCCCGACCAGGTTGGCCACCCCGTCCGCGACCGCCACCGCCGTGAACAGCGCGGCCAGTTCGACGACGTCCCGTCGCCAGTGGTGCACGGGGCGTCCGTTCCTCGTGCGTGTCACATCAGACATGTCTCGATTCATGCAGCCACTGTGAAGGAAAGGTGTTGCGTGATCGCGAACGCCCTGTGACCGATCGGTAAAGCATGCTTATGTTCCTTTTGTTGATGTTTTTACTACCGCTCAGGGACCGCTCGGCGCACTCGGCGGCAACGGAGAGCAACTCCCCGAGCCCACGCGCCGAGCCGGAGGCCCCCGCGGTCGCCAGATCGACGAGCAGGACGGGCAGGGCGTGCCGGAGCATCTCCCACAGGGGCGCGTTCGCCCCGGTGGCCGCCGCCGTCCGCGCCGACTCGGCCGGCCGCAGCCCTCGGGGTGTCGGGTGCCCAGGCCTTAGGCCACGCACGGATGCGTGCTCTCGCCTGCCGTGCCGCCGGCCTCGGCGAGCAGCGGGAGTCGCGCAGGCGCTGCTGCGGGTGCGGCGCGAAGAGCGCTCTGCTGAGAATGCGGCAGGGCCGCGCCCCGGGGGATGACGCCGGAGCGCGGCCCTGCGAAGAGCGTACGGGAGTTACTGGCCGACCCGGCCCGGCTGCAGCGTCCGGGTGAACAGCACCGTCCCGTCGTACTCGCGCAGACGCACCGTCAGCTCGCCGGAGTCGCCGTCGATGTCGACCTCGCCGAAGAACTGGTAACCCTCGGCCGGGGACACGTTCGAGGCGGTCGGCGCCTTGACGAACACCCGGTCGGGGCCGAACGTGCCGTCCAGCGCGTTGGCAGGGAAGGCGCCGGCGTTCAGCGGACCCGAGACGAACTCCCAGAACGGGGCGAAGTCCTTGAACGCGGCCCGCGACGGGTCGTAGTGCTGGGCCGAGGTGTGGTGGACGTCGGCCGTCAGCCACACCGTGCCGGTGATCCTCCGGTGCTTGATGTACCGCAGCAGCTCCGCGATCTGCAGCTCACGGCCGAGCGGCGCGCCCGGGTCGCCCTGGGCGACGGCCTCGAAGTTCGGCTTGCCCTCGACCGGGTCGGGCACGACCAGACCGAGCGGCATGTCGGCGGCGATCACCTTCCACACCGCACGCGACCGGGACAGTTCCCGCTTCAGCCACTCCAGCTGCTCGGCGCCGAGGATGCCCTGCGGGTCGGTCGTCTGGTCGTCGGGCGAGTTCGCGTCGCGGTAGGTCCGCATGTCCAGCACGAAGACGTCGAGGAGCGGGCCGTGGTGGTGGACCCGGTAGATCCGGCCGTCGGGGCGCCCGCTGATCGTGGAGATCGGGAAGTACTCGGAGAACGCCTGCCGCGAGCGCGCCGCCATGTCGTTCAGCCTGGTGCCGGCCGGGTAGGGGGTGCCGGTGCCGATGACCTCGCCCGGGTACCAGTTGTTGCGGACCTCGTGGTCGTCCCACTGGATGACGTTCGGGACCTGGGCGTTGAACCTGCGCAGCGCCTGGTCGAGCAGGTTGTAGCGGAAGTTGCCGCGGAAGTCGTCCAGGGTGACCGCGACGTGCGACTTCGCCTCACTGGTGACGTTGCGGTACAGGCTGCCGTCGGGCAGCGCCTGCGTCGAGGGGATCACGCCGTCGGCGTAGATGTTGTCGCCGCTGCACAGGAAGAAGTCGGGGTCCAGCTTCGCCATCGCGTCGAAGATGCGGTAGCCGCCGATGGACTCGTTGATGCCCCAGCCCTGCCCGGCCAGGTCGCCGGACCAAACGAACCGCACGCCCTGGCGGCGGCGCGCGGACGCGGTGCGGAAGGTGCCGGTGACCGGCTCGCCGGTGCGGCGCGGGTCGTCGGGGTCGGCGAGCAGCACGCGGTAGTGGATCTGCTCGCCGGACGGCAGGCCGTGCAGCCGGGTGGTGCCGGTGAAGTCGCTGCCCGCGCCCAGCAGCGGGCCGTGCCACCTGCGGGCGCCCCGGAACGACTCGGTGGCGGAGGTCTCCACGATCATGCGGGCCGGCCGGTCCGAACGGACCCACACCAGACCGGAGTCGGCCGTCACGTCGCCCGCCTGCACGCCCCAGTCGGCGCGGGGCCGCCCGGACAGTGCGAACGCCGGCGCCGAACCGAGCGCGGTGGGCAGGGCCAGGGCCGCCGACGCGGCGAGGGAGCCGCGCAGCACGCTGCGACGGCCGGGGAGCGGAAGGGACATGGGAAGGGCCTCCAGGGCGGGATCCGGCCAATGTGCACCGCCACAACTACTGGTGCGCCGCAGCGCACACGGAAACCGCGGGTGAACACTGGCCGGGCCCCGGACGGCACCCACCGGGAACCGGCCGCCACAGCCGGGGTCCGGATGCGGGTGGGATGCGGGCTTTTTCGGGGGCTCGTTCGTCAGCGGCTGCCGTCCAGGATGACCCGGGCGACCAGCGCGGGGTCGTCGTTCATCGGGCAGTGGCCGCAGCCGGGCAGCCGGATCAGCCGGGCCTTGGGGATGATCTGCGTGGCGCGGACGCCCTGGCGGCGCACCAGCAGCAGGTCCCGGGTGCCCCAGCCCACCGTCACCGGGACGCCGGGGATGTCGTCGGTGAACTGGACCAGGGAGCCCGCCCGCAGGGTGTCGGCGAACCCGGTGGCCCGTGCGAGGGCGAGGGTCTCGGCGACCACGGCCTCGGGTGAACGGCGCGCCGGACGGGCGTAGATGGTGCTCGTCAGGGCCGTCCGCCCGGCGGCCGTCCGGGACAGCCGTTCGACGAGCGGCAGCGGCAGACGCTCCGCGATCCGCCGCATGGCGATGAGCACCCCGAAGGCGTAGCGCCGCTCGGCCTGCGACCAGAACCCGGCGGGTGAGAGCGCGGTGACGGACCGTACGAGCTTCTCGCGGCCCAGTTCCAGCGCCAGCAGCCCGCCGAGCGAGTTGCCCGCCACATGGGGCCGGTCCAGCCCCAGCGCCTCGAACAGGGCGCCCAGCACCACGTTGGTCGTCGGCAGGTCGTACGTGAGGCCGTCGGGCAGGCCGGGGGAGGCGCCGAAGCCGGGCAGATCCACGGCGATCACGTCCCGCTCGGTCGCGAGGATGTCCACCACCGGGTCCCAGGCCTGCCGGTGATGCCCTATCCCGTGGATCAGGACCAGGGGTTCACCGCGGCCCACGCGCGCGTAGGCGACGGTCACGTCCCGCTGACCGTGCGGGGTCGCGACCTTGAAGGAGACGGTGGCGGACATGGAGGCTCCTCGTCTGGCGGGGCTGGCGGCTTCGTCGACTCCGTAGACAGCTTGTCAGCAATTGCTACCGGCGGGTAGACCCCGGTGGGGTGTGTCGCGTCTTCGTGGCCGCCGCCCCCGTGCCCCGCGGACCATTCTGGGCGCGGCGCCCGCCGGACGGTCCGATCACGGCTGGACAGGCCGGGGACGTGTCGGATGGGATGGGGGCCGTGACCGCCGACACCCTCACCGACGTCTTCGAGGAACACCGCCCTGTGCTCATGGGAGTCGCCTACCGCATGCTCGGCCGGGTGGCGGACGCGGAGGACGTGGTCCAGGAGGCCTGGCTGCGCTGGTCCGGCGGCGACCGCGGCGAGGTCCGCGAACCGCGCGGTTACCTGGTGCGCGTCACCACCCGGCTCGCCATCGACCGGCTCCGCCAGATCCAGGCGCGCGGCGAGACCTATGTCGGCCCGTGGCTGCCCGAGCCGTACGTCACCGACTTCGGCAGCGCCGCCCCCGACGCCGCGGAACGTGCCGAACTGGCCGACTCCGTATCGCTCGCCGTCCTCGTCGTCCTCGAATCCCTGTCGCCCCTGGAACGCGCCGTGTTCGTGCTGCGCGAGGCCTTCGGTTACCCGCACGCCGAGATCGCCGCCATGCTCGACCGGGGCGAGGCCGCGGTGCGCCAGCTCGCCGGACGCGCCCGGCGCCACGTCGACGAACGCCGGCCGCGCTACGAGGTCGACCCTGCGCAGCGCCGGGACCTGACCGAACGGTTCCTCGCCGCGGCGGCCGAGGGTGACCTGGAGGGGCTGATGTCCCTGCTCGCGCCGGACGTCCGCCTGGTGAGTGACGGCGGCGGCAAGGTGACGGCGGCGCTGCGCGTCGTCGTCAGCCCCGCGAAGGTGGGCCGGTTCGCCGTCGGCGTGGCCCGCAAGCGGATGACGGGGCTGTCCTTCCGCTTCCTTGAGGTCAACGGCGGCCCGGCCGTGCTCCTGCTGGCCGGGGACGAGCCGGTCGGCGTGGTCCAGCTGGACGTCGCCGACGGCCTGGTCCGGACCGTCCACATCATCAGCAACCCCGACAAACTACGGTCGGTCACGCTTCGCTGAACCCGCGTGTCACTCGCTCCCGCACTGCGACGGGAGCTTTGCCGCCATGTCACGAGAACCACCCCGTGCGAACCCCTCGTGAACGCTCCGCGGCGTCGTCGCCGTGCGGTGGCCGGGGATCGAGGATTGGTATTGACCAAGGGTGTCCGCCGCCCTATGGTCGCAGATAAGTGCAACAACCTTTAATAAACAAGGGCGCTAAAACGCCGCCGGACCACGGCGATTGCGGAGGACAGGGTGGGGACCACGCAGCTGGAAACGGTGCCGGAACCGAAGTACTGGCATCTCAAGACCGTGCTCAGTGAGGCACTCGACTCGGAGTTCTCGGTCGGCGAGATCCTGCCCAACGAGCGCGACCTCGCCGCCCGTTTCGGAGTGGCCCGTGCCACCCTCCGCCAGGCCCTCGAACAGCTCGAACTGGAGGGCCGCCTCCAGCGTCGCCGTGGTGTCGGGACGACCGTCGCACCGCCGCGCGTGGGCGTGGCGGTGGGCACCGACCAGCCCGCCTGGCCGGGCGCTCCCGACGATGCCTGGCAGCCCGTCGACTGCACCCTCGCGCCACCGCCGGCCGCCGTCGCCGCGGCCCTGGACGGCGGCGCCGACGAACCCGTGCACGTCGTGCGGCGCTCCCGGGTCTCCCACGGGCAGCCCGTCGCCGCCGAGCTGCTCTACGTCCCGGCGTCCTCGGTCCCGGACCTGACGGCGATCGACGCGCCCGCCGGATCGGCACGCGCGCGTGCGGTGCTGCGCGAGCTGCAGCGCCTGGAGCTGGAAGGCCGGGACAGCGCCGTGGAACTCGGGTCGGCCCGCGCGGACGACGCCAAGGAACTCGACCGTCTGCCGGGCGCCCCGGTCCTGGTCGTGACGACCCGCTTCCTCGCGGCCGGCCGCACCGCCGCCCTGTCCGTCGCCACCTACCGCGCGGACACCTGCCGGCTCACCTTCGGCGACTCCGGCGGCGTGGAGATCCACCACGGTCCGGAACGCCAGGCCTCCTAGCGACAGCTCCCAGAACGACCCGTCGCGCCCCGGAACCCTTCCGGGGCGCGACGCGTTCCAGGGCACCCGCCCGCCGTCCCCCTGCTGTTCACCGCCGGGCGGTGACCGTGCCGTCGACGGCGAAGAGCTGTTCCTCCACGTGGTCCAGGGCGAGCCGCAGCGCGCCGGTCGCGACCGCCGCTTCACCGAGGACGGAGAGGGCCACCCTGGGCGGGCGCAGGCAGTAGCGGGCGAGTTCGCGGCGCAGCGGCTCCAGGACGCCGTCGAGCCCCGCCGCCCAGCCGCCGATCACCACCAGCTCCGGATCGAGCGCCAGCACCAGCGCGGCCACGTCGTGGACCAGCCGCTGTATGAACCGGTCGACGGCGGCCCGTGCCCGCGCGTCCCCCTTCCGGGCCAGCGCGAACACCTCGGCGACCGCCTGCTCGTCCAGGGGGTGCAGCGGTTCGTCGGTGGTCGACAGCAGCGTCTCCGGGGTCACCTCGCGGCCCAGCAGATGCAGCGCGCCGATCTCCCCGGCCGCACCGCCGTAACCGCGGTGCAGCCGCCCGCCGATCAGCGAACCGGCGCCCGGACTGAGCCCGGCCAGCACCATCACCACGTCGTCGGACTCGGTGGCGGCACCCTTCCAGTGCTCGGCCACGGCCGCCGCGTTGGCGTCGTTCTCCACGAGGACCGGGCACTTGAAGGACCGGCTGAGCCGCTCGCCGAGCCGCAGCCCCGTCCACTCCGGCAGCGCGGTGCCCAGCCGCACCCTGCCGTCCGCCTCGACGATCCCCGGCGTGCCGACCCCGACGGCGCGCAGCGAACTGCGCGGCACCCCGGCCCGGCGCAGCAACTCGGCGACCGCGGTACGCAGCCGTTCCAGGCGCTCGTCCGCGTCGGCCGTCTCGTCGACCTCCTTGGCCTGGGCGCCCAGCACCCGGCCGTCCAGGTCGGCGAGGAGCGCCGCGACGCGGTGCGGGCCGATCTCCAGGCCGAGCAGGTGCCCCGCCTCGGCCCGGAACCGGAACCGCCTGGCGGGCCGCCCCTGCCGTCGTGCGGCACCCTCCTCGGCGGCCTTCTCCACGACCAGACCGGCTTCGATCAGCCCCTCGACCACGCCCTCCACCGTCGGCCTGGACAGCCCGGTCACCCGGGTGATCTCGGTGAGCGTCGCGCAGTCCGTGGCCCGCAGCGCGTGCAGCACCACCGCGGAATTGATCCTGCGCAACAGAGACGGATCACCGCCGGTCAGCCCCGCCAACGTCCGTCCTCCCAGCTAGCTCCGCGTGTTGGCCGGATCGTACTTCCCCACCACCGACCCCGGCGAGTGCCCGACCCCCGGCCCGCGAAAGACGCACCCTCACCGCGACGCCACGAACCCCCACCCGGACGCGCCTGCGACGCCGCGGAAGTCAACGGCCGGGGGCTGGTTTCCGTCGCGAGGGTGGTTTGGCGGTTCGGGGTGGGGGCGTGCGGGGTGGCGTCGGGACACTGGGGCGTGGGGGCGGTCGCGGGGGCCGCTGGGGAGGGTGGGGGACGCATGGCCGACAGTCGGATTCTGGTCGCGGTGCCGGAGCATCCGCGGAGCGAGGGCGCCGCGGCCGAGCAGTTACGGAAGATCCGGGACGCGATCGAGGCGGGCGGCTTCGAGGTCCGCTGGGCGGTGACCGCCCAGGACGCGGACGCGGTGCTGCGCACCGAGGCCGGTCTGGCGGGGGCGGTGGTGGCCTGGGACCTGCCGTGCGTCGCCGGTGACGGACCCGGCACCGCGCTCGCGGCGCCGCGCGGCGCGCTCGTCCGGCCGGGCGCCACCTTCGACGGAACCCCGGGCGGCGGCGCCGTGCTGCGCCGGATCGGCCGTCGGTACCGGGACCTGCCGGTCTTCCTGGTGATGGCCGACGACCAGGCCTGGGACCTGCCGCTGTGGGTGTCCGAGTCGGTCGTGGGGTACGTCTGGCCGCTGGAGGACACCCCCGGTTTCATCGCGGGCCGGGTCACCGCCGCCGCCCGCGCCTACCGGGAGTCCGTACTGCCGCCGTTCTTCCGGGCGTTGCGCCGCTTCGACGACGCCCACGAGTACTCGTGGCACACGCCGGCCCACTCCGGCGGCGTCGCCTTCCTCAAGTCGCCCGCGGGACGCGCCTTCCACGACTACTTCGGCGAGCGGCTGCTGCGCAGCGACCTGTCGATCTCGGTCGAGGAACTGGGCTCGCTGTTCGAGCACACCGGCCCGATCGGCGAGGCGGAGCGCAACGCGGCCCGGGTGTTCGGCTCCGACCTCACCTACTTCGTGCTGCACGGCGACTCCACGTGCAACCGCCTGGTCGGCCACTTCAGCGTCACCCGCGACGAGATCGCGCTGGTCGACCGCAACTGCCACAAGTCCGTCCTGCACGGCCTGGTCGTCTCCGGCGCCCGGCCGGTCTTCCTGGTCCCCACCCGCAACGGCTACGGCCTGGCCGGGCCACTGCCCCCGGCCGAGATCGCCGCGGACGCGGTGGCCGCCCGGATCGCCGCGCACCCGCTCACCGACGGCGCGGTGTCCTCGCACCCGCAGTACGCGGTGTTCACCAACTCCACGTACGACGGCCTCAGTTACGACGCCGTACCCACCGCCCGCGCGTTCGCCGGCAGCACGCCCCGGGTGCACTTCGACGAGGCGTGGTTCGCGTACGCCCGCTTCCACCCGCTCTACGCGGGCCGGTACGGCATGTCGGTGGACGAGGAGTCCTTCCCCGGCCTGGACCGACCCACCGTGTTCGCCACCCAGTCCACGCACAAGCTGCTGGCGGCGCTCTCGCAGAGCGCCATGGTGCACGTCCGGTCGGCGCCCCGGGCGCCGGTGGAGCACGACCGGTTCAACGAGGCGCTGATGATGCACGGCACCACCTCGCCCCTCTACCCGATGATCGCCTCGCTCGACGTGGCGACGGCGATGATGGACGGCCCGCAGGGCGAGTGGCTGATCGACGAGGCGGTGACCGAGGCGATCCGCTTCCGCCAGGAGACGGTGCGCCTGGGGCGGCGGATCGAGAGCGCCGGGGACCGGCCGCCGTGGTTCTTCGGGGTGTGGCAGCCGGACACGGTCACCGACCCGGCGACCGGCGACCGGATGCCGTTCGAACAGGCACCCCTGGAGCTGCTTCGCACCCACCAGTCCTGCTGGCTGCTGGAGCCCGGCGCCGACTGGCACGGCTTCCCCGGGCTGACCGAGGGGCACTGCATGCTGGACCCGGTCAAGGTCACGCTGACCTGCCCGGGGATCGACGCCACCGGTGAGATGGCCGAGGAGGGCATCCCCGCGCGGGTGCTCACCGCCTATCTGGCCACCCGGAAGATCGTGGTGGAGAAGACCGACAGCTACACCACGCTGATCCTGTTCTCCATGGGCATCACCAAGGGCAAGTGGGGCACTCTGCTGGACGCCCTGACCGATTTCAAGGCCCTCTACGACGCCGAGGTCCCGCTGGAGCGCGTCCTGCCCGAGGTCGCCGCCGCGCACTCCCGCCGGTACGCGGGCCTGACCCTGCGCGGGCTGTGCCAGGAGATGCACGAGCAGTTGCGCTCGGTACGGCTGGTGGAGCTGCTGGACACGGCGTTCCAGCGGCTTCCGCAGCCCGTGGCGGCACCGCGGCACTGTTACGAGCGGCTGGTGCGCGGCGGTACCGAGCGGGTCCGGATCTCGCAGGCGGCGGACCGGGTGGCCGCCGCCATGGTGACGGTCACCCCGCCGGGCATCCCGGTCCTGATGCCCGGCGAGTCGACCGGCTCCCCCGACGGCCCGCTGCTGCGCTACCTCACCGCCCTGGAGTCCTTCGACCGCCGTTTCCCCGGCTTCCGCAGCGAGACCCACGGCGTGACCCTGGACGAGGACACGGGCGACTACCTGATCGAGTGCCTGTCACCCGAGGGACCCTAGTCCTGTGCCGCGTCCCGCAGCCGCGCGAACTCCTCCGCCATCGTCGCCGCGGTCCAGTGGGCGTTCAGCCCGCTGGGGTTCGGCAGCACCCACAGGCGCGTGTCCCCGATCGTCCGCTCCTGCGGGCCCACCCGGGCCCCGCGGTCGGCGAAGGCCGCACGGTAGGCCGTGACACCCACCACCGCCAGCCAGCGCGGGCGGGTTCGCGTCACCTTCGCCGTCAGCAGTTGCCCGCCCGCGACGTACTCCTCGGCCGTCAGCTCGTCGGCGCGCGCGGTGGCCCGCGCCACCACGTTCGTGATGCCGAGCCCGTACGACAGCAGCTCACCCTGTTCCGCGGGCTTCAGCAGCCGCGGGGTGAAACCGGAACGGTGCAGCACCGGCCAGAAGCGATTGCCGGGACGGGCGAAGTGGTGGCCGGTGGCCGCCGTCATCAGGCCCGGGTTGATGCCGCAGAACAGCACCTGGAGACCGTCCGCGATCACGTCCGGGACGAGCCGGTCGCGGGCGGCCTCCAGCTCGGCCGCGGTGAAGCGGGGGGAACGGCCGGTCAGAGGATCGCCCCGGGGGCGTAACCCGCGGCCTCCGGGTGCTGCTTGACGATCTCCTCGACGCGGCCGACGACGACACCGACCTGGGCGGCCGCCGCGCCGGTGAAGGACAGCTTGTCCGCCATCAGGGCCGCCAGCCGCTCACGGTCGAGCGGCAGCCGCTCGTCGGCGGCCAGCTTGTCGAGCAGGTCGTTGCGCTCGGCGCCCTGCTCGCGCATCGCGAGCGCGGTGGCGACCGCGTTCTCCTTGATCGCCTCGTGGGCCACCTCTCGGCCGACCCCCGCCCGCACCGCGCCCATCAGCACCTTGGTGGTGGCGAGGAACGGGAGGTAGCGGTCCAGCTCGCGCGCGATGACGGCGGGGAACGCCCCGAACTCGTCGAGGACCGTCAGGAAGGTCTCCAGGAGGCCGTCGAGCGCGAAGAAGGCGTCCGGCAGGGCCACCCGGCGCACCACCGAGCAGGACACGTCGCCCTCGTTCCACTGGTCGCCCGCCAGCTCACCGGTCATCGAGGCATAGCCGCGCAGGATCACCATCAGGCCGTTGACGCGCTCGCAGGACCGCGTGTTCATCTTGTGCGGCATCGCGGAGGAGCCGACCTGGCCCGGCTTGAAGCCCTCGGTGACCAGCTCGTGCCCGGCCATCAGGCGGATCGTCTTCGCGAGCGAGGAGGGGGCCGCCGCCAGCTGCACCAGCGCGGTCACCACCTCGTAGTCGAGGGAGCGCGGGTAGACCTGGCCGACGGACGTGAACGCCTGCGAGAAGCCCAGGTGCCGGGCGATCCGGTCCTCCAGCTCCGCCAGCTTCGCCGCGTCCCCGCCGAGCAGGTCCAGCATGTCCTGGGCGGTGCCGACCGGGCCCTTGATGCCGCGCAGCGGGTAGCGGCCGAGCAGCTCCTCGACCCGGCCGTACGCCACGAGCAGTTCGTCGGCGGCGGTCGCGAAGCGCTTGCCGAGGGTGGTGGCCTGCGCGGCGACGTTGTGGGAGCGGCCGGCCATCACCAGCTCGGCGTACTCGCCGGCCAGCCTGCCCAGCCGCGCCAGGACGGCCACCGTACGGTCGCGCACCAACTCCAGCGAGAGCCGGATCTGCAGCTGCTCGACGTTCTCGGTGAGGTCGCGGGAGGTCATGCCCTTGTGCACGTGCTCGTGCCCGGCGAGGTCGTTGAACTCCTCGATCCGCGCCTTCACGTCGTGCCGGGTGACCTTCTCGCGCTCGGCGATCGAGGCCAGGTCGACGGTGTCGAGGACTCGCTCGTAGTCGGCGATCGCCTCGTCCGGCACCTCGATGCCGAGGTCCTTCTGGGCCCGCAGCACGGCGAGCCAGAGCTGCCGCTCCAGCTTCACCTTCTGCTCGGGCGACCAGAGCGTGGCGAGCTCGGCGGAGGCGTAGCGTCCGGCGAGGACGTTCGGGATGCGGGGCTTGGCGGCTGCGGCAGAGGTCACGTGTACGGATTCTACTGGTCGATTCATGCAGGCCAGCGCCACGGCCCCGGTCGTGCGAAGCTACGAGAGCCACGTCACGGCTGGGGCAGGTCGGCGAGTTCCGCCAGCACGTCCGCGTGGCACTGCTCCGGCGCGCACCAGCACGCCAGCGTCTTCCCGCGCAGTTCCGCCACGAGTTCCAGCAGTTCGGGCCGCTCCAGCAGATGGGCCCGGTACATCGCCATCACCTCGGCGCGGGTGCCGTCCCGCTTCCGCTTCGGGGTGTCGTAGGCGAAGGGGTTGCGGAGCGGGTGGCCGGGCAGATCCCAGCCGCCCATGCTCCAGCGGCGGCCGACGTGGACGACGTCCGCGGGGGCGTCCTCGAGCCGGGGGCCGAACTCGTGGATCCGGCCCCTGACACTGATCACCCGCGTGCGCACAGGACCGACGCTACGCCTCGAACGGCAGCAGCTCCGGCCGCTTCGGCACGCGGCCGTCACCGGAGGAGCGGCCGGAGAGCCTGCGGCCTATCCACGGCAGCAGGTGCTGCCGGGTGAAGCGGACGTCCGCGACCCGGCGCGCGACCCAGCCGGGCGGCGCGGAGGCCGGTATCGGCGTACGCCATTCGGTGTCCTCGGGGTCGTAGCCGAGGGTCTGCCAGACCGCCTCGGCGACCCTGCGGTGCCCCTCGGCCGTCAGGTGCAGGCGGTCCACGTCCCACAGCCGGGGGTCGGCCAGGGAGGGCGCGCCGTACAGGTCGACCACGAGGGCGCCGTGCCGCTCGGCCAGTTCGTCCACGCAGGCGAACAGCTCCTCCATGCGCGGCCGGAACCGATCGAGGACCGGGCCCTGGCGGCCCGGGCTGCGCATCAGCACCAGCTGTTCGCAGGCCGGTGCCAGCCGCTCCACCGCCTCGGTGAGCAGATCCCGGACCCGGGCCATGTCGCACTTGGGGCGGAGGGTGTCGTTGAGGCCGCCGACCAGGGTGATCACGTCGGGCCGCATCGCGACCGCCACGTCCACCTGCTCCGCGACGATCTGCGCGATCAGCTTGCCGCGCACGGCGAGGTTGGCGTAGCGGAAGCCGGGGGTCTTGGCGGCCATCCGGGTGGCGAGCACATCGGCCCAGCCCCGGTAGGAGCCGTCGGGCAGCAGGTCCGACATGCCCTCGGTGAAGGAGTCGCCGACCGCGACCAGGCTGGAGTGTGCGGGAGGCACAGGGTTCGTCTGCATGGCGACAGAAATGGTATCCCGAGGCCCATACCCGTCGGTCGGTCGGTCAGTCAGTCAGTCGGTCCGGTCCGGCGCCGGCTCACGCGTGCTGGCCGAACAGCTCCCGCAGCACGTCCTCCATGGTCACCAGGCCCGCCATCCGCCCGTCGTCGCCGAGCACGCCCGCCAGATGGGTGCGGCTGCCGCGCATCGCGGTGAGCACGTCGTCCAGCGGTGTGTTCTCGCGCACCCGTGCGATGGGCCGCATGTCCCGCAGCCGGAACGGCACGTCCTGCGACGGGGCGTCCAGTGCGTCCTTGACGTGCAGATAGCCGACGATCCTCCGCACCTCGTCGACCACGGGGAAGCGGGAGAACCCCGACTCGGCCGACAGCCGCTCCAGCTCCACCGGGGTGACGCCCACGCGCGCGTACACGACGCGTTCCAGCGGTACGACCACGTCCCGTACGGGCCGACGGCCCAGTTCCAGGGCGTCGTGCAGCCGCTCCTGCGCCCGGTCGTCGATCAGGCCCGCCTCGCTGGCGTCCTTGACGATCTCGGCGAGTTCGGCGTCCGTGAAGGTCGCCGAGACCTCGTCCTTGGTCTCCACGCGGAGCAGCTTGAGCAGGGTGTTGGCGAACGCGTTGATCGTGAAGATCACCGGTCGCAGCGCCCGCGACAGGGCCACCAGCGGCGGGCCGAGCAGCAGCGCGCTGCGCACCGGCTCGGCCAGTGCCACGTTCTTCGGCACCATCTCGCCGAGCAGCATGTGCAGATAGGTCGCCAGGGCCAGCGCGATCACGAAGGACACCACGTGGCCCGCGCCCGGGGGCACGCCGACCGCGTGGAACACCGGCTCGAGCAGATGCGCGATCGCCGGTTCCGCGACCACGCCCAGTACCAGCGTGCACAGCGTGATGCCGAGCTGGGCGGCGGCCAGGAGGGCGGAGACGTGCTCCAGACCCCACAGCACGCTCTTGGCCCGCCGGTCGCCCGCCTCGGCGTACGGCTCGATCTGGGAGCGGCGCACGGAGATCAACGCGAACTCGGCGCCGACGAAGAAGGCGTTCACCACCAGGGTCGCCAGACCGATCAACAGCTGTACGGCGGTCATCGCCCGGCCCCCTGCTCCGTCTCGTCGTCCAGCGGCGCGTGCAGCAGCACCCGGGACGCCCGTCGCCCCGCCGCGTCCACCACGTCCAGCCGCCAGCCGGCGACCTCCACACTGTCCCCGGTCTCGGGTATCCGGCCGAGCTGGGCCGCGACGAGACCGGCCAGCGTCTCGTAGGGCCCCTCGGGCGCCTTCAGGCCCACGCGCGTGAGCTGGTCCATGCGGGCCGCGCCGTCCGCCGAGTACAGGGCGCGGCCCTGGTCGTCGGCGCCCGCGGGGGCGAGATCGGGGGTCTCGTGCGGGTCGTGCTCGTCGCGGACCTCGCCGACGACCTCCTCGACGATGTCCTCCAGGGTCGCGACACCGGCCGTACCGCCGTACTCGTCGATGACGACGGCCATGGTGCGCCGGCCGCCGAGGCGGTCCAGGAGACGGTCGACGGTGAGGGACTCGGGGACCAGCAGGGGTTCGCGCATCACCTGGTCGACCTGGACCCGGGCCCGCTCCTCGGCGGGCAGTGCCAGGACGTCCTTGATGTGGGCGGTGCCGACGACCGCGTCCAGGGTGTCCCGGTAGACCGGGAACCGGGACAGGCCGGTCGCGCGGGTCGCGTTCGCCACGTCCTCGCAGGTCGCCCGGACCTCCAGGGCGACCACCTGGACGCGCGGGGTCATCACGTTCTCGGCGGTGAGGTCGGCGAGGTTCAGCGTGCGCACGAACAGCTCGGCGGTGTCCGGCTCCAGCGCGCCCTGCCTGGCGGAGTGCCGGGCCAGCGCCGCCAGCTCCTGGGGCCCGCGCGCGGAGGCCAGCTCCTCGGCCGGCTCCACGCCGAAGCGCCGGACCACCCGGTTCGCGGTGTTGTTCAGATGGGTGATGAAGGGCCGGAAGGCCGCACTGAACCAGCGCTGGGCGTTGCCCACCCGCTTCGCGACGGACAGCGGCGAGGAGATCGCCCAGTTCTTGGGCACCAGCTCGCCGACGACCATCAGGAACACCGTGGACAGCGCGGTGCCGATCACCAGTGCGACCGAGCTCGCCGCCGAGGCCGGGACGCCGATCGCCTCCAGGGGACCGGCCAGCAGTTTGGCGATCGAGGGCTCGGCGAGCATGCCGACCACCAGATTGGTGACCGTGATGCCGAGCTGTGCCCCGGAAAGCTGGAATGTCAGGTTCCGTACGGCCTTGAGGGCGCCCGCGGCTCCGCGTTCGCCGCGCTCCACGGCACGCTCCAGCTCGCCGCGCTCGACCGTGGTCAGCGAGAACTCGGCCGCGACGAAGGCACCGCAGGCGAGTGACAGCAGGATCGCCACCAGCAGGAGGAGCACTTCGGTCATCGGGTCACCTCCGTCCCAGGATCGGACAGGGGGGACGGGACCGCGCGGTGTTGCCGGCGCTGCGCACTGGGAGGCTCGCCCATGGGCGGACGCTCACGCACCTTTCATGGAGAAACGGGACGACCCCTCAAGAGTAAAGGATCGGCAAAGCGTTTCACTCGGTGGCCTCGGCCAGCGGCTTCACCCACCGACGCCACCTCTCCTCGGGCGCGTACCCAGCCGCGCGCCAGGCATGGTGGGCGGTCTCGTTGCGCACCAGCACCATGGCGTCCCCGCGCCGCCCGCCGAGCCGTACGAAGCGTTCCTCGGCGGCCGCCAGCAGCGCCGAGCCGACACCCCGGCGGCGCCGCCCCGGATGCACCGCCAGTCGGTACAGGTGGCAGCGCCAGCCGTCGAAGCCCGCGATCACCGTCCCCACCAGTTCGCCGTCGAGTTCGGCGAGGAGCAGTGCCCCGGGGTCCCGGGCGACCAGGCGGTCCGCCCCGGCACGGTCATCGCTGATGCTCGTGCCCTCGGCCGCCGTCTTCCAGAAGGCGAGCACGGCGTCCAGGTCGTCGGGCGCGGCGGCCCGTATGCGCAGATCGGTCATGCGCCGATCCCACCACCGCGGTCCTCGCGCGCCCGGCAATTCCAGTATGCGGACGCACCCGCCGGGGCGCCTCAGTCGTGCGCGATGGCGGCGAGCACGTTCATGCGGGACGCGCGCAGCGCCGGCAGCAGCGCGGCCACGATGCCCACGACCGCCGAGCCGATCACGACCGCGACGATCGTGCCCCACGGGACGGCCAGCGCCTTCATGCCCTGCAGCGCCAGCACCCGCTGCGTGCACACGCCCCACACCAGGCCGAGCGCCAGCCCCAGAACGGCGCCGAACACCGCGATCACCACCGACTCCAGCCGGATCATCCGGCGCAACTGCCGCCGGGCCAGTCCGATCGCGCGCAGCAGCCCGATCTCCCGGGTGCGTTCCACCACGGAGAGGGCGAGGGTGTTGACCACGCCGAGCACCGCGATCACGATCGCGAGGCCGAGCAGGGCGTACACCAGGTAGAGCAGCACGGAGATCTGGTCGTGGACCAGCTTCTTGTAGTCGGCCTGGTCGCGGACCTGCACCTGCGGGAACGGGGCGAGGGCCCGCTCCAGGTTCGCGCGGAGCCGGTCCGCGCTCGTGCCGGCGGTCCGGTTCACGTACAGCGACGAGTCCTGGCCGTCGGGGACGTACTTCTCCACGGTGGCGATGCCGAAGAACAGCCCGCCCTGGGTCCCGAAGCCACTGCCGCCGTCCTGGTCGGTGAGGGCACCGACCCGCAGCTCGGTGGTCCTGCCGCCCGGGAACTCGACGTGGAGCTCACTGCCCAGCCGGACCCCGTGGTCCTCGGCGAAGCCGACGTCCATGCCGAGACCGCCGTCGGCCAGCGCCGCCGCGGTGTCGCCGCCCCGGTAGACGACATGGGCGACCCGATCGACCCCCGGGTCGTACCCGGCGGCGGTGGTGGTGACCCGCTTGCCGTCCGGCAGCCGGACCGCCACCGGCGCGAACCGCTGCCGCACGACGAGGCCCACGCCCTCGGTACCGCGGACCTTGTCGGTGATCTCCTTGGTGAACGGCAGGAAGTTGCCGTTCTGGATCACGAAGTCGGCACCCAGCGTCTTGTCGATCTGCTGGTCGAACGACCTGGACATGGAGGCGCTGGCCACCGACATCCCGCCGACCAGGGCGAGGCCCACCATCAGCGCGGCGGCGGTGGCGCCGGTCCGGCGCGGGTTGCGCAGGGCGTTGCGCTGGCTCATCCGGCCCACCGGGCCGAACAGCGCGGGGAAGGCCGCGCCGAGGACCCGGATCACGGGCCGGACCAGCAGCGGTCCGGCGATGACCGTCGCGATCAGGGTGAGGACGACGCCGAGACCGAGCAGCGAGGCGGCGGAGGCGGTCCTGGTGGCCGCCGCACAGCCCGCGAGGGCGGCCGCCCCGAGCGCCCCGACGACCGAGCCCACGACCGCCCGCGCCTTCAACGGCTTGCCCACCCCGGCGATCTCGGCGTCCGCGAGCGCCGCCATCGGCGACACGGCGGCCGCGCGCCGGGCGGGCAGATACGCGGCGACGAAGGTGACCCCGACGCCCACGACGTACGAGGCGACCGGTGTGGCCCAGCCGATGACCATCTCGGTGGCCTTGAGGTTCATACCGAACGCGGTCATCAGCCCGATCAGTCCGAACGCCAGACCGATCCCGGCTCCGAGCCCCAGCGTCGAGCCGACCAGCCCGAGCAGCGCGGCCTCGGTGAGCACCGACCGGCGTACCTGCCGCCGGTCCGCGCCCAGCGCGCGCAACAGGCCCAGCTCCCGGGTGCGCTGGGCGATCAGCATGGAGAAGGTGTTGACGATCAGGAACACGCCGACCAGGGTCGCGATCCCGGCGAACCCGAGCATCACGTACTTGATGACGTCGAGGAAGCCGCCGAGGTCCGCCGCCGAGGACTTCGCCTGCTCGTCGGCGGTCTTCAGGTCGTACGTCCCGGTGCCGATCGCCGCGCCGATCCGCTGTTTGAGCACGGCGTCCGGCACGCCCTTCGCCGCGTCCACCGAGATGCTGGTGGCCCGGCCGGAGGAGCCCAGCAGTTCCCTGGCCGCGACCGCCGGGTCCAGGTAGACGAGGGCGGCACCGGGGTTGGTGGTGGTGAAGGTGGCGATGCCGACGATCTCGACCTCGAAGCTGCCCGGCCGCGCCTGCACGGTCAGGGTGTCGCCGATGCGGACGTGCTTGCGGTCGGCGGTGTCCGCGTCGAGGAGGGCCTGCCCCGCGCCCCGCGGGGCGTGCCCGGAGGTGAGTCTCACGGGACTGCGGTGGGTGAGGAACCAGTCGGTGGCGATGGTCGGGGCGCCGGTCGTGGGGCCGACCGACCTGTTGTGCCGGTCGACGACCACGATGTTCTGCACCGACACGTCCGCGTGCGCCGCGGCGACCCCGTCGACCTCGGCCACCCGGTGCGCCAGCGCGGCGGGCACGGTCTGGACGGCCCCTGTCGGCACCGACGACTTGAGGTCCTCCTTCGGCCGCACGGACACGTCGGCGGAGGTGGAGGCGAACAGCCGGTCGAAGGTGCGCGTGACGGTGTCGGAGAAGATCAGGCTGCCCGCGACGAACGCCACGGACAGGACGATGGCCAGCGCGGACAGCAGCAGCCGCCCCTTGTGGGCGAGGAAGCTGCGCAGGGTTGCCTTGAGCACCGGCTCACTCCTTTTCGGGCCGCGGGGAGAACAGCCGCATCCGCTCCAGCACTGCCTGCGCGGTGGGACTCTCGATCCGGTCCACCAGACGGCCGTCCGCGAGGAAGAGCACCAGGTCGGAGTGGGCGGCGGCGCTCGGGTCGTGGGTGACCATCACGACCGTCTGACCGAGCCGGTCGACCGCCTCCCGCAGGAACCCCAGCACCTCCAGGCCCGCCCGGGAGTCCAGGTTGCCCGTGGGCTCGTCGGCGAAGATCAGCTCCGGGCGGGAGGCCAGCGCCCGGGCACAGGCCACCCGCTGCTGCTGACCGCCGGAGAGCTGGGCCGGCCGGTGTTTGAGCCGGTCCCGCAGCCCGAGCGTGTCGATGACCTGGTCCAGCCACTCCTGGTCGGGCTTGCGGCCCGCGATGTCCATGGGCAGGGTGATGTTCTCGGCCGCGTCGAGCGTCGGGATCAGGTTGAACGACTGGAACATGAACCCGATCCGGTCCCGGCGCAGCCGCGTCAGCTCGCGGTCCTTCAGCCCCGTTATCTCGGTGCCGCCCAGCCACACCTGACCGGCCGACACGCTGTCCAGCCCCGCCAGGCAGTGCATCAGGGTGGACTTGCCCGAGCCCGACGGGCCCATCACCGCGGTGAAACGGCCGCGCGCGATGTCCACGTCCACCGAGTCCAGCGCGAGCACGGCCGTCTCACCCGCCCCGTACGCCTTGGTCAGTCCGCGTGCGCGCGCCGCGATCCCGTCGGCCGCGGGCGCCTTCGCAACTGCTGTGGACAAGTCTGCCTCCCCCGGTCGCGACCTCTTTGCCCGGGGCGAGCGTAGTGTGACCCGCCGCACTGGCGATATCACATTTCGGTCCCGATGCGCGCTTGCCGTTGCTAGCGTTCCGGCGCTAGCTTCGAGGTATGGCTAAGACCCAGCTGAACGTGCGGGTGGACGAGGGCACCGCCAGGGCGGCCCGCGAACGCGCCCTCGCGCGCGGCATGAGTGTCAACCGCTACATAGAGGAACTGGTCATGCAGGACACGGGTGAAGCGGGCCGGACCTTCGTCGAGGCCGCCGCCGACTTCATGAAGCAGTACGAGTCCGTCTTCGCCGAGGAGTTCGGCGAGACGCACGGTACCGACACCTCTGACAAGACCGAAGGCCGTCACTGATCCCTTGAGCGACCTGACCATCGACCTCGCCTGGCTCCTCATGCTCGCCGAGCAGAAGACCCCCGGTGACCCGCAGGTCACCGACTGGGGTGCACTGATCGCGGCCGTGGCCCGGCACCAGGCCGAGATATTCGACGTCCCCGTCTACGACACCCCGCACGCCCGCGCCGCGGCCCTGCTGCAACTCCTCATCCACGTCCCGGCGCTGGAGCGCTCGAACGCCCTGTTCGCGTCCTCGGTCGCGTACGCCTACCTGGTCGCCAGCGGCCTGAAGATCGCCACCTCGCCGGAGCAGGTCCGCGACCTGGCCCGGCTGGTCAAGACCGGCGGAGCGAGCGTCGCCGACATCGCCGAGGAACTGCGCAGCTGGAGCCTGTGAGCGGCTGAGCGGTTCTCACGCCCCGGGCTCCGGAGGGCGCCGCGCGACCCCCAGCACGCAGTACGAGGACGGCAGCCGCGGCCCGGTCTCCGGCACCGACAGCCGCCGGTACGGGCCGAGTTCGAACCCGGCGGCGCGCAGGGCGGCGACCGGCTCGCGGGACAGCCGGCAGCCGCCGGCCAGCATCGGCCACACCGTCCGGTCCAGGGCCCGCTGGGTGAACCGCATCGCCGGGCCGCCACCCCGCCCGTGCTCGAAGAACCGCAGCTCCCCGCCCGGCCGCAGCACCCGCCGTACCTCCGCGAGCGCCCGCGGCACGTCCCGGACGCTGCACAGCACCAGCGACAGCACCGCCGCGTCGAAGGCCTCGCTCTTGACCGGCAGTGCCTCCGCCGCGCCCGGCACCACGTCCACCGGCACCTCGGCGCGCACGGCGGCCCGAACCGCCAACAGCCGCAGGGCGCGCTCCGGTTCGATCGCGACCACCTCCGCCACCGAACCCGGGTACTTCGCGAAGTTCAGCCCGTTGCCCGCGCCGATCTCGATCACCCGCCCGGACAGCCCCGACAGCAATCGCTCCCGGATCGCGGCCATCCCCAGGCGGGTCTCGGCGCTCACACTGCACCGGGCGTAGACACGGGCGAACAGCGGGTGGTGGACGGGATCGCGCACCGGTGTCCCGGCACTGGCGGACATCAGCCGCATGACGACCTCCCGGACGGAAGGAAGCAGGTCTACGGTGATTGTCCCCCGAAGGAGCCCGTCGCACCCCCCGCTGCCCGCGGCGGCTCAGGAGATGAAGGCCCGCACCTGCTCGTACACGCCGTGGTCGTTGTTCATGTCGGTGTGCGAGATGCACCCGACGTCCACGTTGGTCGCCCCGCTCAGCTCCGCCGAGGAGTTCGGGACGACGGCCGCGTCGCAGTCCGACCAGTACGCCGCGTAGGAGACGCTGCCCGGTGTCTCGTCACCGGAGTTCAGGGCGGTCAGGAAGGAGCTGCCGGTCTGCATCTCCTTGCAGGACGTGTAGAGCCACCCGCACAGCGAGGCGATGCTCGTCCCGTGGTTCACCCCGGCGACCGACACGAAGTGGTCCACGTACGAGGTCCCGCCGAGGTTCTTCAGGTAGTAGCGGCTGTTGAGCGCACCCATGGAGTGCACCACCAGGTCGACCTTCGAGGCGCCGGTTTTGGAGAGGACGGACTGGATGTACGTCGCCAGCGTGGAGGCGGTGGTGACGTTCGACTTCGTCCAGTCGTACGAGATCGCATACAACTCGGAGGACGAGTAGCCGTCCGCCTCGAAGTCGGCGATCCAGTCGTTCCAGCTGCTGGAGTCGCCGCTCAGACCGTGCACGAACACGATCGGGTCGTGGCTCGCCGCCTGCGCGGGAGTCGCGGCCAGGGGGAGTGACAGAAGGAGCGAACCGGCTATCGCCGACAGAGCCGTTGCGATGCGACGCTTGGCGCGTTGCATGATGCCTCCTGAAACGGGTGGGGTTGGTCAGGAGTGTCGGGACGGGTCTACGCGCGCCGCATCGGCGAAGTCGCCAGTCTTTACGAGTCAACTAACTCGCCAGTAACGTCATTCGTGTGGTGATACCGGTGAACCCCCCACCTCTGGACCGCACTTCGCCACCGGGGACCACCGACGCGGGGCCGGGCCCGGCTTCGGCGCTCCCCGAGGGCGTACGCGCCCGGGTACGGCGCGTCGTGTACGAGGACCAGCGCGCCGTGGCCGAACTCGTGCCACGCCTCACCGAACGTCAGGCCGCGGGAGCCGACCCGCTGCCCGTCGAACCGGCCGAACTGGCACCGCGGTTGCTGGGCATCCTGCGCCGGGAGATCCGCGCCCTGCCGGACGACACCCGGTCGCTGCTGCTCCTCGCGGCCGCCGACCAGTACCCGGTCACCACCCACGCCTTCCTGCGCGCGGTCACCGCCGTCCGGGTCGACACCCGCCCGCTGGAGGCCGCCGAGACCGCCGGGATCGCGCACGCCGGCGCCGGCGGGGTGTCCTTCCGCGACGCCTGGACCCGGATCGCCGCCTACGAGACCGCCTCACCGGCCGACCGGCGCGCGGCCCACCAGCTGCTCGCCCGGGTGCTGGGCGGCAAGGCGGAGACGACCCGCCGCACCTGGCACCGGGGCGCCGCCGCGCTCGGCCCCAGCGCCCGGCTCGCCGCGGAACTGCGCCTGGCCGCCGACCGGGCCCGCGCCGAGGGCAGACCCGCGCTCGCCCGCGCCCTCGCCGAACGCGCCGCCGAACTCAGCCCGGACCCGGTCGTGGAGGCCAGGCTGCTCGCCGCGGCCGCCGCCGACGCCTGGCGCTGTGGCGAACCCGACCGGGCGAGACGGCTCGCCGCCCGCACCGACAACCCCGCCCTGGGCGGAGTCCTCGCCCTCAGAGCGGGCAACGCCGCCGAGGCCTTCGACGCCCTGCTCACCGCCGCCGTCCGGCAGGAACGTTCCGCTGATGCCGCGGCCCTGCTCGCCCTCGCCACCGAGGCCGCCGTGTACACCGGCGACCTCGGACGCTGCCACGAGGCCCAGGCCGTGGCCCACTGGCTGGGACTGGCACCGTCCGGCATCCTCGCCGGACTCGCCGCCGCAGTCGCGGGCCGCTACGACGAGGCCCGGGTCTTGCTGAAGGGCACCGCGGGAGGCAGCGGGCCCGGCGGCGACCCCGGCCTGCTGATCCACTCCGGCATCGCCGCCCTGCTGCTCGGCGACCCCACCCGGGCCGTCGCCGCCACCCTCCGCGCCGCCGCCTCGGCCCGGGCCCGCGGCACCCCGGGGACCGTCGTGCAGGCCATGGAGTTCCGCGTCTACGCCGACTTCTGGACCGGCCGTACCCGGTCCGCCGAGGCCGCCGCCCAGGAGGCCCTCGCCCTGGCCCACGCCACCGGGCAGGACAACGGCGCCTGCCATCTCCGGGCCGCCCTCGCCATGTTCGCCGCGGTCAGGGGCGACGAGGAGGCCTGCCGGGAGCGCGCGGCGGCCGTCCGGTCGTACGCCGTGGCCCACGGGCTGGGCCTGGCCGCCGCCCTCGCCCAGTGGGCCCTCGCCTTCCTCGACCTGACCCACGGCCGCTTCCCCGCCGCGGCCGCCCGGCTGCGGGCCCTCGCGGGCTTCGGCCCCGGCCACGGCCACCGGGCGATCCGGCACCTGGCCACCCCGCACTACGTCGAGGCCGCCGTCCGCACCGGCGACACCCGGGTGGCCCGTGCCGCGCACGCCGACTACCACCGGTGGGCCACGGCCGTCCGCAGCCCCGACGACCTCGCGCTCAGCGCCCGCTGCCGGGCCCTGCTCGCCCCCGGCGCCGAGGCGGTCCCGCACTACCGCGCCGCGCTCGACCTGCACGCCCGCGGTACGCGTGACTTCGAACGCGCCCGCACCGAGCTGCTGTTCGCCGGTGCGCTGCGCCGGACCCGGCAGCGCGCCGAGGCCAGGGACCGGCTGCACAGCGCCCTGGAGGCCTTCGAGTCCTTCGGCGCCCCGCACTGCGCCGCCCAGGCCCGCGCGGAACTGCGCGCCCTGGGAACGCCGTCCACCCCGAACTCCGGCGCCGACCCGGCGGCCGTCCTCACCGCGCAGCAGCTGACGGTCGCCCGGATGGCGGCGGACGGCGCCACCAACCGGGAGATCGGCGACCGCCTCAACCTCAGCCCGCGCACCATCGACCACCATCTGCGAGGCGTCTTCGCCCGGCTGGGCATCCGGTCGCGCATCGAACTGGTCCGGCTGCTCGGAGAGTCGCCGTAGGCGGCGGTTCCGCGATCCGGGCAAGCCACGATGGCGCCGCACCCGACCCGCGGCCCCCCTCCTACACTGCCTCCCGTGCCCGGAATGCCTCGGCGTCCCAGCTGCCGTCCAGGCGGGGCGACAGCCAACTCGGCGCCACCGCACGGAAGTCGGCGGGGGCCAACGCCCCGGCCCCAGCGGGCAGGGCGCCGAGCAGCGGCACCCCCGCCACGTCCGGCAGATCGGCCACATTGCACCGCGAGGCCAGATCCGGGGAGTCCGGCCAGCTGCCGATCACCACGCCCAGCAACTCCAGCTCACGCGCCTGCAGTTCACGGGCCGTCAGCTCGGTGGTGTTGAGGGTGCCGAGACCGGCCGACGCCACCACGAGCACCGGCGCGTTCAGCAGCCGGGCCACGTCCGCCAGCGTGCCGCCGGCCTCGTCGAACCGGACGAGCAGCCCGCCCGCCCCCTCGACCAGTACCAGATTGTGCTCGGCGGCCAGTCTGGCGGCCGCCTCCGCCACGTCCTGCGGGCGCACCGGGGGCAGCCCCGCCCGCCTGGCCGCCGTCCCCGGCGCCAACGGCTCGGGGAAACGGGCGACTTCGGCCGCCGTCACGGCGCCCGCGAGCCGCGCGACCTCGTCGGCGTCCCCGCGCTCGTCCGGTCGTACCCCGGTCTGCGCGGCCTTCAGGACCGCCACCGAGCGGCCGGCCGCGACCGCCGCGGCGGCGACCGCCGCCGTGGTGACGGTCTTGCCGACCTCCGTGCCCGTCCCCGTGATCACCAGGATCGGCATGTTCATCCCTCCCGCGCCGCGGCACACACCGCGCGCGCGATCCGTGCCACGTCCGCGTCACCGGTGACGTACGGCGGCATCGTGTAGACCAGGTCGCGGAAGGGGCGCAGCCATACGCCCGCGCGCACCGCGGCCGCCGTCGCGGCCTTCATGTCGACGTCGTGGTCGAGCTGGACGACCCCGATGGCGCCGAGGACCCGGACGTCCCTGACCCCGGGCAGGTCCTGGGCCGGCGCGAGCCCCTCCCGCAGGCCCGACTCGATCCGCTTGACCTCCGTGAGCCAGTCCTGCCCCAGCAGCAGCCCGAGCGAGGCGCAGGCCACGGAAGCGGCGAGCGGGTTCCCCATGAACGTCGGCCCGTGGGCCAGTACCGGCACCTCGCCCCGCGAGATCCCCTCGGCCACCCGGGACGTGCACAGCGTGGCCGCCATGGTCAGGTAGCCGCCGGTCAGCGCCTTGCCCACGCACATCACGTCCGGCGTGACGGCCGCGTGGTCCGCCGCGAACAGCGCCCCCGTGCGTCCGAAGCCGGTCGCGATCTCGTCGAACACCAGCAGCACGTCGTGCGCGTCGCACACCTCGCGCAGCACCCGCAGGTAGGCGGGGGAGTGGAACCGCATCCCGCCCGCCCCTTGGACCACCGGCTCCACGATCACCGCGGCCAGTTCGTGCGCGTGCCGTTCGACCATCGACCGCAGCCGGTCGGCGTACCGCTCGTCGTACTCCGCCGGGGGCGCGTCGGCGAAGAGCTGGCGGGGCAGTACCCCGGACCACAGCTCGTGCATCCCGCCCTCGGGGTCGCACACGGACATCGGCTGCCAGGTGTCGCCGTGGTAGCCGCCGCGCCAGGTCAGCAGGCGCTGCTTCGCCGGACGGCCGAGGGAACGCCAGTACTGGAGGCACATCTTGATCGCGACCTCGACGGACACCGAACCGGAGTCCGCCAGGAAGACGTGCTCGAGACCGTCGGGAGACATGTCGACAAGGAGCTTCGCCAGCCGGACGGCGGGCTCGTGGGTGAGCCCGCCGAACATCACATGGCTCATCCGGCCGAGCTGGTCGCGCGCGGCCTCGTTGAGCACGGGGTGGTTGTAGCCGTGGATCGCCGACCACCAGGACGACATGCCGTCGACCAGTTCACCCGAGCCGTCCGCGAGCCGCAGCCGGACCCCGCTCGCCGACTCCACGACGAGCGGTTCGGCCCGGCCGGGCATCGGACCGTACGGATGCCAGACGTGCCGCCGGTCCAGTTCCAGCAGCTCGCCCAGGCTCAGGTCAGGCATTGGGCGCGAGGTCCGTTCCGGCCCCCCGGCGGCGGACGGCGACCAGGTCGGTGCGGGGCTCGTTGGCGACGGCGGTACCGCACACGTCTGCGTGGGAACCGGAACCCTCGTGGGAACCGCACCCCGACCCGCACCCGGCGTCCGCCCCGCACCCGGCGCCCGCGTGCGCCCCGGGGACCGCGTCCCTGGCCTCGGCCCGGTGCCGGGGCAGCGTCGTCTCCTCGGACCCCTCCACCACGAACCCGGCGTCCGCGATCATCTCCAGGTCGGCCTGGCCGGCCTGGCCCTCGGTGGTCAGGTAGTCGCCGAGGAAGATCGAGTTGGCCAGGTGCAGGGCGAGCGGCTGCATGGTGCGCAGATGCACCTCACGGCCGCCCGCGATGCGCACCTCGACGTCGGGGCAGACGAACCGCACCATCGCCAGGATGCGCAGACAGCGCTGCGGGGTGAGGTTCCACTCCTTGGCCAGCGGAGTGCCCTCGACCGGGATCAGGAAGTTGACCGGCACCGAGTCGGGGTCCAGCTCGCGCAGCGAGAAGACCACGTCGACCAGGTCCTCGTCCGTCTCGCCCATGCCGGCGATCAGCCCGGAGCACGCCGAAAGGCCGGCCGCGTGCGCCTTGTTGACGGTGTCCACCCGGTCGGCGTACGTGTGCGTGGTCGTGATGTCCCCGTACGTCCCCTCGGACGTGTTGAGGTTGTGGTTGTAGGCGTCCGCGCCCGCCTCGCGCAGCCGCTCCGCCTGGCCGTCGGAGAGCAGTCCGAGGCAGGCGCACACCTCGACGCCCTCGTTCTGCTCCTTGATCGCCTTGATGGTGCCGGCGACCCGGTCGACGTCCCGGTCGGTCGGACCGCGCCCGGAGGCCACCAGGCACACCCGCTTGGCGCCCCCGGCGAGGCCCGCGGCCGCCGCCTTGGAGGCCTCGTCGGGTTTGAGCCAGCTGTACTTCAGGATCCCGGTCGAGGAGCCGAGGCGCTGCGAGCAGTACGAGCAGTCCTCCGGGCACAGGCCCGACTTGAGGTTGACCAGGTAGTTGAGTTTCACGCGCCGGCCGAACCACTGCCGGCGCACCTTGCCCGCCGCGGCCACCACGTCCAGCACGTCGTCGTCGGAGGTCGCCAGCACGGCGAGCGCTTCCTCGCGGGTCGGCAGCTCGCGCCGAAGCCCCTTGTCCACCAGCGTGTTCAGCAGGTCCATGAGAGCCGATCCTGTACCAAGAGGCTGCTCCGGGCCAAGGAGAGTTCGCACAACCCTGGCAGATCGACATGTGGGTATCGCCACACAGTGGGCGGCCGACGGTCCCGCTAGGGTCTGTCCACTGCCTACAAAAGCACCGGAGGGGCCATGGCGTTCGGCTGGATCGACGAACAGGCGGAACTCCGCCGCCGCGCCGGACTCGTACGGACCCTGCGCCCCCGTCCCGCCGACTCACCGCTGCTGGACCTGGCGAGCAACGACTACCTGGGCCTCGCCCACCATCCCGAGGTCGCCGAGGGCGCGGCCGAGGCCGCCCGGACGTGGGGCGGTGGCTCCACCGGCTCCCGGCTGGTGACCGGCACGACGGAGCTGCACACCGAGCTGGAGCGCGAGCTGGCCGGGTTCTGCGGGTTCGAGGCGGCCCTGGTCTTCTCCTCGGGCTACGCGGCCAACCTCGCCGCCGTCACCGCGCTCGGCCCGCACGGCTCCCTGATCGTCTCCGACGCCCTCAACCACGCCTCCCTGATCGACGGCTGCCGGCTGGCGCGGGGGACCACCCAGGTCGTCGGGCACGCCGACCCGGACGCCGTGCGCAAGGCGCTCGGCACGCGCGAGGGGCCCGCGCTGGTCGTCTCCGACACGGTGTTCTCGGTCGACGGCGACGCGGCGCCGCTCGCCGCGCTGGCCGAGGCGTGCCGGGAGCGCGGCGCCGGACTGCTCGTGGACGACGCCCACGGACTCGGGGTCATCGGGGACGGCGGGCGGGGCGCGCCGTACGCGGCCCGTCTCGCAGGCGCCGACGACGTGGTGGTCACCGTGACCCTGTCCAAGTCGCTGGGCAGCCAGGGCGGGGCCGTGCTGGGGCCTGCCCGGGTGATCGACCACCTGGTGAACGCGGCGCGGACCTTCATCTTCGACACCGGTCTGGCGCCCGCGGCCGCGGGCGCGGCGCTGGCGGCCCTCAGGCTGCTGCGGCGCGAGCCCGCCCGCGCGGCCCGGGCGCGCGAGGTGGCCGCCGAACTGCACGCACGGCTGACCGCCGCGGGCCTGTCGGCGGTACGACCGGACGCCGCGGTGGTCTCCGTGCGGGCCCCGTCCCCGGAGGAGGCCGTGCGGTGGGCGGCCGACTGCCGGTCGGCAGGCCTGGCCGTGGGCTGTTTCCGTCCGCCTTCCGTGCCGGACGGCGTCTCACGGCTCAGGCTGACCGCCCGTGCCGACCTCTCCGGGGCCGAGATCGAACGCGCTGTACGTGTGATCGGCGAGACACGACCATGAGTCGGCGTGACACGGCCGGGCCTTGCGCGCATGCGGATACGGAATCGGTTACCGGCTGATCAGCCGGTGAACGTGGCCACGAAACCCGCCCAGCTCTCGGGGGAGAAGAGCAGCGCGGGCCCGGCGGGGTGCTTGGAGTCGCGTACGGCGAGCAGCCCGGCCGGTGGGCCGGAGTGCGGCCGTGCCGTCTCCACGCAGTTGTTCGCTCCGGTGCTGTAGCTGCTGCGCAGCCATCGCACACCGCGCAGATCCGTACTTGAAGGTACGTTCCGAGGCAGTGCAGTCATGGTGCCTCCTTACGCGCCGTCACCTATCCCGGCGATGTAATCCAACGAGTCCTCGGGTGAAAGGGCGTGGATCTGAAGGGTGTTGAAGGCCTCCGCGTAGGCCTGGAGGTCTTCTTTCCGTTCGAGGTAAAGGCTACTCGTCAACTGGTCGAGAACAACCACGTCCAGATCAGAAGTGCTCGGAAATGAGAAGATTACGAAAGGACCGGTGATGCCGATATGCGCCCCCGCCGCGAACGGCAGCACCTGGAGCCGCACCTGCGGCAACCGGGCCGCCTCCGTCAGCCGCCGCAGCTGGCGGGCCATCACCCCCGGGCCGCCCACCTCCCGCCGCAGCACCGCTTCGTCCAGGACCGCGCTCAGTTTCAGCGGCGGATCGCCCCGCAGCACGTCCTGCCTGGCCAGACGCACCTCCACCAGGGCGTCGAGGGCCTGGTCGTCGAGCCCGTCGGCGGCCACCCGGGTCACCGCGCGGGCGTACTCGGCGGTCTGCAGCAGCCCCGGCACCACCGAGGTCTCCAGCGTGCGCATCGCGCCCGCCTGCGACTCCAGGCTGATGAAATCCCGGTAGGCGGGCGGCAGCACCCCCCGGTAGGCGTGCCACCAGTGATGTCGTCCCGCGGTGTCCTCCGACCCCGCCAATACCAGCAGCAACTCGCGCAGTTGCCCCTCGGCCACCCCGTAGGCGTCGAGGAGTAACCGCACATCGGCCGGTTTCACACCGCTGGCGCCGGTCTCGATCCGGCTCACTTTCGACTGGTGCCAGCCCACCAGGCGGGCGGCCTCGCCGCTCGTGAGACCCGCGCCGGTGCGCAGCGTGCGCAGTTCGGCGCCCAGTTTCCGGCGGCGTACCGCGGGACCGTTCTGCATGGGCTACTCCTTACTCAATCTGGCCGCCCATATACGGTCCGGTGTCGCAGAGTTCACCGCTTCGAGCGACAGATATATGCACATCTTGGTGGATCGCTCCCCGTGACCGGCCCCGTAATGGCAGTCTGGCGGAGAAGTACCAGTCCGGGACCGTACTCGAACCATCCCCACCGTGCCGGACTCCGGTCCCGAGGAAGTCGGACTCCGGTCCCGAGGAAAGGGACGACGTCGCCATGGCAGACCACCTGGAAGCATCCGTCACCCTGCCGAGCGAACCCGCCTCGGTCGCCGCGGCCCGGGCGTATGCGCTGGACACCCTCGCGGAGTGGGGACTGCCACCGGAGACGGACACGGCGGACACCATCCGCCTCATCGTCTCCGAACTCGCCACCAACGCCGTGCAGCACACCTTCGGGCAGTCGCCCACCTTCACGCTGGACCTCGTCCTCGACCGTGACGAGCACCTGCGCATCGGCGTCACGGACAGTCATCCGCGCTTCCCCAGGAGACTTCCCGCCGCGGTCCAGCAGGACAACGGCCGCGGCATGGTCATCATCCGCTGGCTCACCGCCGAGTACGGCGGCAGACTCCGGGTCCGCCCCACCCGGGAGGGAGGCAAGACGGTCTTCGTCGAACTGCCCTGGACGGTTCCGGCCCACCCCGTCACCGCGGCCGGCCAGCAGGAGCCGTAGCCCTGAGCTCCCGCCGGCCGGTGCGCGGCGGGGTCAGCTGACCCGGCCGTACCAGACGCTCTTCGTCCAGATCTTCTGGAGCTTCACCACGTCCCCGGTCTTCGGGGCGTGCCAGATCTTTCCCTTCCCGGCGTAGATGCCGACGTGGTACACGCTGGAACCCGAGTGGAAGAAGACCAGGTCCCCGGCCTTGCGGCTGCCGGCCGAGATGTGACGGGTCTTGTTGTACTGCTGGGCCGCCGTCCGCGGCAGGGTCTTGCCCGCCTTCTTGAACGAGTACAGCGTGAGCCCGGAGCAGTCGAACCTGTTCGGTCCGGTGGCGCCCCACCGGTAGGGTGAGCCCTTTTTCGAGGCAGCGACCTGCAGTGCCTTCGTCGCCAGCGTGGCGGCCGAGGCGTCGGAGGCGACACCAGGGATCACGATCGAGCCGCCCACGGCGGCGATCGTCAGCGCCGAGGCCGTACCGGCCCGGGCCATGAGCGACGGAACCCGATTGAGCGCAGTCATGCGCAACCCTTCGTCAGCCGCCTGTGAAGGATGACCTGTCGGATTCGGGCTGGCGAAGTTGCCCGGCCGTGTTGCCACGGCTTCACCCCAAGGGCTGCTCGGTCCGGTCATGGCGTGACCGTTCCGGCGACCCGTCGTGCTTGGGTCCTCCACTCCTGCCGATGCACTGCTGTCGACGTCATCCGGGCGGCGGCAGGACTCGGCGTCCGCCCGGACCGCCCCGCCGTGGTGGCGGGGGCTTGTCGTCAGACAGGGATCTTCACGCACTCGTGTCCGAAAATCCCAACGGAACCGGGGATTTGTGGGGTTACTCACCACCCACCCGTTCGGGTGGACAACCCTGTGTTCGATTATCCGTCAACTCCACTGCGTAGCCCCGGACCTGCGCCGAAGCCCTCCACGACCACCCTGGCGCAGGCGAGTCGAGCGGCTTTTTCGGTCAGGTAAAACCACGCCACACTCCGCCGAACGGCGGTAACCCCTTTGGGTCGTTTCAACTCCGGCCCGGGCGTGGCGTCGACACATCGGACCGGACTCCTGCGGAGGTCACCGTACGCAGTCGGGCGGGAGTGCGACGCGAGCGGTCCGGCGCTCGCCGTCGAGCACCCGCAACGCCCGTGCCAGCGTGTCCCCGTGCAGCTCCGTCTCGCCCCGTCGATGCATCAGGGCCAGCGCGTCGCGCAGCTCGGACGCCGCGCGCACCAGCGCCTGCGCGGCGCGCAGACCGCGGTAGGTGTCCTCGTTCTGCGCCGGGTTGATGCGGCCCAGCAGGTCGACCACGTCCAGGTAACGGTCGATCAGCTCACCCTCCGCGCGGGTCAGCGCGGGCAGCGGCGGCAGCTCCGGTGGCAGCATCGGCGGCTCACCCCGCGTGCGGCCGGCCGAGCGGGGGCCGGTGCGTGGGCATGACCCGGTCCGCCAGCCCGTACGCCACCGCCCCCGGCGCGTCCAGGACCAGGTCCCGCTCCAGGTCCCGCTGGACCTGCTCGAGGGTGCGCCCGGTGTGCCGGACGAGCATCTCCTCCACCATCCCGCGGGTCCGTTCCCACTCCGCCGCCTGGATGAACAGATCGCTCGGCCGGCCCTGCACCGGTTCCGGCAGGGCCGGTTGCTGCAGCACGATGCGGGCGCCGGGCAGCACCGACCGTTTGCCCGGGGTGCCGGCCGCGAGCAGCACCGCGGCCGAGGCGCCGGCCTGCCCCAGGCAGACGGTCTGCACCTCGCAGGTGACGTAACGGAGCGTGTCGTAGATCGCGGCCATCGCGCCGAACGACCCGCCCGGGGAGTTGATGTACAGCGCGATGTCCCGCTCCGGAGCCGCGTACTCCAGGTACATGAGCTGCGCCAGCACGTCGTTGGCCGAGGTCTCGTCGACGGGGGCGCCCAGGAAGACGATCCGCTCCTCCAGCAGCTTGGAGTACGGGTCCAGGGTGCGCTGACCGGCGGTCGTTCGTTCGGTGAACTCGGGCAGGACGTAACGGGCGGACGGTCGGGTCATGGCAGTACCACTCCTCGCGGCTGGGCGTCTCGACGGCCGAGCAGACGTAAGAAACGTACAGGACGTACAGATATCAGGGTGGGGATTCCGCTGTCGCCGAACAAGAGGTGTCGCCGCGGGCGCCCCGTAAGCTGGGGTGTATGGCCTACGAGATTCCGGTGACGCAAGCCAGGGCTGAGCTCGCCGAACTGATCAACCGGGTGGTGTACGGCGGTGAGCGCGTGGTCGTGACACGGCACGGCAAGCCGCTGGTCGCCCTCGTCTCCGCCGCCGACCTCGAGCGCCTCGAAGAGCTCCCCGAAGCCACCGAGAGCCAGGTGGTCAGCTCTGTTTCCTCCGTGCGCGAGACAGCCGCCGTACGCCCGGAGCGCGGCCGCTTCGGCATCGCGGCGGAGCACCGCGGGGCCACGGGCTCCTAGGGTGTGTTGCTCTGATCCACGTACTGGATGTACTTGGGTCAGGGTCCGGTGCGGCGAGTGGGGGTCCCCCGGCCGGAGGCCGGGGGAGCGTGCATGGCGTCGCGCGGCAGGCGGGACTTTCGCAACACGCCGTAGCCGCCGGCAGCGCGGCCGGCGCGGTGGTCGGTACCGGCATCGGCCCTCCCCGGGGTGTCCGGGTGAGGGCCGATGGCGTGTGCCCGGCGTGCGGTGGTCACCCGGACGGCCGTGCGCGGGGCGGCCGGTGCCGGGATCACCCGTTCGGCCCAGCCGTGCGCCCCCATGCGCCGGTCATGACGTGATCAAGGTCCGGTTAACGTCACCGAAACTCCGGCAAACTAGCCTGCCGATCCATGCCACCAGCGGTTTTCCTGGCCGGATCGGGTTCGCGGGCCCGATCCGCCGCGGTGGCCGCGGCAACCGGACCCCGCACGGTCCGGAGCGAGGACTGTGAGGTGGGACGTGCAACTGACCCCGCACGAGCAAGAGCGGCTGCTGATCCATGTGGCGGCCGACGTGGCCGAGAGGCGCCGGGCCCGCGGACTGAGGCTGAACCACCCCGAGGCGGTCGCCCTCATCACCGCGCACATCCTCGAAGGCGCACGTGACGGCCGTACCGTCGCCGAACTGATGGCCTCCGGGCGCAAGCTGCTCACCCGGGACGACGTCATGGAGGGCATCCCCGAGATGATCCATGACGTACAGGTCGAGGCGACCTTCCCGGACGGCACCAAGCTCGTCACCGTCCACGACCCGATCGTCTGAGAGGCCGCCGATGATTCCCGGAGAGATCCTCTTCGCCGACGGGCCGGTCGTGTACAACGAGGGCCGCGAGGCCACCTCGCTGACCGTCCTGAACGCCGCCGACCGGCCCGTCCAGGTCGGCTCCCACTACCACTTCGCCGAGGCCAACCCCGGGCTGGAGTTCGACCGGGCGGCGGCGCGCGGCAAACGGCTGAACATCGCCGCAGGCACCGCCGTCCGCTTCGAGCCCGGCATCCCCGTCGACGTCGAACTCGTCCCGCTCGCCGGCGCCCGTGTGGTGCCCGGGCTGCGCGGGGAGACCGGAGGTGCCCTCGATGCCTGAGATCTCCCGCGCCGCCTACGCCGACCTGTTCGGCCCGACCACCGGCGACCGGATCCGGCTCGCCGACACCGACCTGCTCGTGGAGATCGAGGAGGACCGCTCCGGCGGCCCCGGGCTCGCCGGTGACGAGGCGGTCTTCGGCGGCGGCAAGGTCCTGCGCGAGTCCATGGGCCAGTCCCGGGCCACCCGCGCGGAAGGCACCCCGGACACGGTCGTCACCGGCGCGGTGATCATCGACCACTGGGGCGTCGTCAAGGCCGACGTCGGCATCCGCGACGGCCGCATCACCGGCATCGGCAAGGCCGGCAACCCCGACACCATGGACGGGGTGCACCCGGACCTGGTGATCGGGCCCGAGACCGAGGTCATCGCCGGCAACGGGCGGATCCTGACCGCGGGCGCCATCGACGCCCACGTCCACTTCATCTGCCCCCAGATCGCCGACGAGGCGCTGGCGGCGGGCGTCACCACCCTGGTGGGCGGCGGCACCGGCCCCGCCGAGGGATCCAAGGCGACCACGGTCACCCCCGGGCCCTGGCACCTCGCCCGGATGCTGGAGGCGATGGAGCAGTACCCGCTCAACATCGGCTTCCTCGGCAAGGGCAACACCGTCTCGCACGAGGCGATGCTCTCCCAGATCCGGGGCGGCGCCCTGGGCCTGAAGCTCCACGAGGACTGGGGCTCCACCCCCGCCGTCATCGACGCCGCCCTGACCGTCGCCGACCGGACCGGCATCCAGGTGGCCATCCACACGGACACCCTGAACGAGGCCGGGTTCGTCGGGGACACGCTCGCCGCGATCGGCGGGCGCGGCATCCACGCCTACCACACCGAGGGCGCGGGCGGCGGACACGCGCCGGACATCATGACCGTCGTCTCCGAGCCGCACGTGCTGCCGAGCTCGACGAACCCCACGCGCCCGTACACGGTGAACACCGCCGAGGAACACCTCGACATGCTGATGGTGTGCCACCACCTCAACCCGGCGGTGCCGGAGGACCTGGCCTTCGCCGAGTCCCGGATCCGGCCCTCGACCATCGGCGCCGAGGACATACTCCACGACCTCGGCGCGATCTCCATCATCTCCTCCGACGCGCAGGCCATGGGCCGGGTGGGCGAGGTGATCCTGCGGACCTGGCAGACCGCCCACGTCATGAAGCGGCGGCGCGGCGCCCTGCCGGGCGACGGCCGGGCCGACAACCACCGGGTACGGCGGTACGTCGCCAAGTACACGATCAACCCGGCGCTCGCCCAGGGCCTGGCCCGGGAGATCGGTTCGGTGGAGACCGGGAAACTCGCCGACCTCGTGCTCTGGGAGCCCGCGTTCTTCGGGGTCAAGCCGCACCTCGTCCTCAAGGGCGGCCAGATCGCCTACGCGCAGATGGGCGACGCCAACGCCTCGATCCCGACGCCCCAGCCGATCCTGCCGCGTCCCATGTACGGGGCGATCGGACGGGCCCCGGCCGCCAACTCCTTCAACTTCGTCGCCCCGCTGGCGATCGAGGACGGACTGCCCGAGCGGTTGCAGCTCGGCAAGCGGTTCGTCGCCATCGACTCCACCCGCGGTGTGACCAAGGCGGACATGCGGGAGAACGACGCGCGGCCCAGCGTCCGGATCGATCCCGACAGCTTCGCCGTGCACATCGACGGAGAGCTGGTGGAGGCCGTACCGGCCGCCGAACTGCCCATGGCCCAGCGTTACTTCCTCTTCTGAGAGTCGAGGTCCCTGATGTCCCGGGCAGCGTTGCTGGTGCTGGCCGACGGCCGCTTCCCCGCCGGAGGCCATGCGCACTCGGGTGGCGCGGAGGCGGCCGTGAAGGCCGGACGGATCACCGGGGCGGCGAGCCTCGAGGAGTTCTGCCGTGGCCGCCTGCACACCACGGGGCTGGTGGCGGGTGCGCTCGCCGCCGCCGCCGTACTCGGTGTCGAGGTGGGGGAGTTGGACGCCGCGGCCGACGCACGGACCCCGTCGCCCGCGTTGCGGGGCGCCGCGCGGCGCCTCGGGCGGCAGCTGCTGAGGGCCGCGCGGGCCACCTGGCCGAGCACCGAACTCGACGCGGTCGCCGAGAAGTTCCCCAAGGGTGCGCACCAGCCGGTGGTGCTGGGCGTGGTGGCCCGGGCGGCGGGTCTCTCCGCTCAGGACGCCGCCCACTGCGCGGCGTACGAGTGCGTCAGCGGGCCGGCCACGGCGGTGGTGCGGCTGCTGAGCCTGGATCCGTTCGAGGCGACGGGTGTGCTCGGGCGGCTGGCGCCCGAGGTGGACCGGGTGGCCGACCGGGCGGTGGAGGCGGCGCGCAGAGCGGTCGGGGACGGCGCCGGGACACTGCCGGCGGCGTCCGCGCCGCTGCTCGAGATCGGCGCCGAGTGGCATGCGGGGTGGGCGGTGCGGTTGTTCGCGTCGTAGCCGTCTCCACCCGCACCCGCCCCGACGGGAGCGTCCCGGACGGGCTGACCCGCAGAAACTGCTGAACAAGGAGCCGTACATGCACCTCGACCACGATCACCGGCACGGTCCCGTCGCCGTCAGCGCCGACGCCCGCCGGCCCGACGGGTCCCGGCGCGCCCTGCGGATCGGACTCGGCGGGCCGGTCGGATCCGGCAAGACCGCCACCGTCGCCGCCCTGTGCCGGCTGCTGCGGGACGAACTGTCCCTCGCCGTCGTCACCAATGACATCTACACCCGCGAGGACGCCGAGTTCTTGCTGAGGGAGGCCGTGCTGCCCCCCGAGCGGATCGCCGCCGTCGAGACGGGGGCCTGCCCGCACACCGCGATCAGGGACGACATCTCCGCCAACCTCGAAGCCGTGGAGGACCTGGAGGACGAAGTCGGGCCGCTGGACCTCATCCTCGTCGAGTCCGGCGGGGACAACCTCACGGCCACCTTCTCCAGGGGACTCGTGGACGCGCAGATCTTCGTGATCGACGTGGCCGGGGGCGACGACATCCCCCGCAAGGGCGGACCCGGTGTCACCACCGCCGACCTGCTGGTCGTCAACAAGACCGACCTGGCGCCGTACGTGGGGTCCGACCTGGCCCGGATGGCCGCGGACGCCAAGGCGCAGCGCGCCGAACTGCCGGTGGTCTTCCAGTCGTTGCGCGGTGAGACCGGGGTCGGCGACGTGGCCGGCTGGGTGCGGGAGCGGCTCGCCGCGTGGACGGCGTGACCGCCACCGGCGTGCGTGCGACCGCGAGGATGGTCGCACGGGACGACGGGCGGGGCGGCACCTCGCTGCCCGTGCTGGAGGGCGAGGGGCCGCTGGCCCTGCGGCGTACCCGGGGGAGCGGTGCCGAGGCCCGGGTGATGGTCGTCGGGGCGATGAGCGGGCCGCTCGGCGGGGACCGGTTCGCCGTCGAGGCCACGGTGGAGCGCGGCGCCCGGCTGCGGGTGGGGTCGGCCGCCGCGACCATCGCGCTGCCGGGACAGGCGAAGGGCGAGGCCCGGTACGACGTCCGGCTCGACGTCGCCGACGGCGGTGAACTGCACTGGCTGCCCGAGCAGTTGATCTCGGCCAAGGGGAGCGAGCTGTACGTCACCACCCGGGTCGACGTGGGTGCGGGCGGCCGGCTCGTGCTGCGTGAGGAGCAGGTGCTCGGACGGGCCGGGGAGACGCCGGGACGGCTGGGCAGCCGGCTCACCGTGCGGGTCGCCGGGAGCGTCGTACTCGATCAGGAACTGGCCTGCGGGCCCGGCGCACCCGGCGGCTGGGACGGCCCCGCCGTCCTGGCGGGACACCGGGCCGTCGGGCAACTCGTGCTCGTTCGACCGGAGTTCGCGAGCGAGCCGGTGCGGGCGCGGATGCTGGGGGAGTACGCGGCGCTCACTCCGCTGGCAGGGCCCGCGGTGCTGGTGAGCGCGGTGGCGGCGGACGCGCTGCGGCTCCGGCGGGTGTTGGACGCGGCCCTGGGTGAATGGGGAGCGTGATCCGCTCAGCGGGACCACGCCATCCGGATATCGGATTGGTAAAGAACGGCTGACATGCCTTGTGCACAGCAGAGTCACAGCCGGAAAGATCCTCCCTGACCATTCGCAACTATGTACGGGGAGGGGCCCACTTGAGGGACAACTTCAGATCGAGGAGCCGGACGCTGGCGCTCGGTTCGGCGGGCGCGCTCGTCACCGCGAGCCTGATCACCGGGGCGCTCGCGGCCCCCGCGGCCGGCGCCGAGGCCCGGCACGGCGGCCAGGACCGGCAGCAGCGCGGCGCGGCGATCGCCGCCGCGCGGGCCGCCAAGGCGGGTATCGACTGGGCGGACTGCCCGGCCGACTGGGGCTTCGCCAAGCCCGTCCAGTGCGGCTGGGTCACTGTGCCGCTCGACTACACGAAGCCCGACGGCAAGCAGATCCGGCTCGCCGTCGACCGAATAGCCAGCACGGGGACGAAGGCGGAGCGCCAGGGCTCGCTCGTCTACAACCCCGGCGGCCCGGGCGGCTCCGGGATGCGCTTCCCGCTCCGGGTCGTCAACAAGAACCCCCTGTGGGTCAACGCCTCCAAGGCGTACGACTTCGTGGGCTTCGACCCCCGCGGCGTCGGCCACTCCGCGCCCATCTCCTGCATGGACCCGCAGGAGTTCGTGAAGGCGCCCAAGGCCGACCCGGTGCCGGACACCGAGGCCGACAAGACCGCCCAGCGCAAGCTCGCCAAGGAGTACGCGGACGGCTGCGCCGAGCGCACCGGCAAGGCGATGCTCCAGCAGATGACCACCCCGAACACCGCCCGTGACCTCGACGTCATCCGGGCCGCGCTCGGCGAGAAGAAGCTCAACTACCTCGGTGTCTCCTACGGCACCTACCTCGGCGCCGTGTACGGGACGCTGTTCCCGGGTCACGTCCGCCGGCTGATCGTGGACAGCGTCGTCAACCCGTCGCGCGAGAACATCTGGTACGAGGCCAACCTCGGCCAGGACATCGCCTTCGAGGGCCGCTGGAAGGACTGGGAGGACTGGGTCGCCGCCCACGACTCCGCCTTCCACCTGGGCACCACGCGCGACGCCGTCCAGGCCAAGTGGCTCCAGCTGCGCGCCACCGCCAAGGCGAACCCGATCGGCGGGGTCGTCGGCCCGGCCGAGCTGATCTCCTTCTTCCAGAGCGCCCCGTACTACGACTCCTCGTGGGTCCCGGTCGCCACGGTGTTCAGCAAGTACGTCGCCGGTGACACCCAGGCGCTGGTCGACGCCGCCGCCCCGGACCTCTCCGACACCGCCGGCAACATCTCCTCGGAGAACGGCAACGCCGTCTACACCGCCGTCGAGTGCACCGACGCCAAGTGGCCCACCAGCTGGCACAAGTGGGACCGCGACAACACCGAGCTCAACAAGAAGTACCCGTTCATGACCTGGGCCAACGCATGGATGAACCTGCCCTGCGCCACCTGGCCGGTCAAGCAGCAGACCCCGGTGGACGTCACCACCCACAAGGGCCTGCCGCCGGTGCTGATCGTGCAGTCCACCCGTGACGCCGCCACCCCGTACCAGGGCGCCGTCGAACTGCACAAGCGCTTCAAGGGCTCCCGCCTGATCACCGAGCAGGGCGCCGGCTCGCACGGCGTGACCGGCCTGGTCAACCCGTGCATCAACAGCCGTGTCGACTCCTACCTGCTCACCGGCAAGCTGGACGGCGCGGACGTCACCTGCGCACCGCACGCCACACCGCAGCCGTAACCCTTCGCGCACCGCGGTGCGGGGCGGCGGGAGCGTTCCCGCCGCCCCTTCCCGCCGTCCCTCCCGTCGTCCCTTCGCTGTCCGGCCTCAACTCAGCGGCGCGCGCGGGAACCTGCGCTCCTTCTCGCCCTTCGCCGCCGTCTGCTCCGCCTTGACGACCGCCGCGTACTGGTCGACGTACTCCTGCCCGGAGAGGTTCAGGATGGCGTACATGATCTCGTCGGTGACGGCGCGCAGGATCGCCTTCTCGCTCTCCATGCCCGCGTAGCGCGAGAAGTCCAGAGGCTTGCCGAAGCGGATCACGACGGGGTGCAGGGTGGGGACGACCTTCCCGGGCGGCTGCGCCTCGAAGGTGCCGATCATGGCGCACGGGATCACCGGGACACCGGCGCGCAGCGCCATCACGGCGACCCCGACCTTGCCCTTGTAGAGACGGCCGTCGTGCGAGCGGGTGCCCTCCGGGTAGATGCCGAGCAGCTCGCCCTTGGCCAGCACCCCGAGCCCCTCGCGGATCGCCGCCTGGCCGGCCTCCTTCCCCGAGCGGTCCACCGGGATCTGTCCGGCGCTGCGGAAGAAGAACGCGGTCAGCCTGCCCTTGAGACCCGGTCCGGTGAAGTACTCCGCCTTGGCCAGGAAGGTGATGCGCCGTTTCAGGACGGCCGGCATCAGGAAGTGGTCGGAGAAGGAGAGGTGATTGCCGGCGACGATGGCCGGCCCCGACGCGGGCACGTGCTCCAGGCCCTCGATCCGGGGCCGGAACACCACGCGCAGCAGCGGCCCGAGCAGTACGTACTTGAGCAGGTGGTAGAACACGGCTCTCTCCTCACTTCTGCCGGTCCCCGCCGGAACCGGCGGCCTGCCGAGTCGGCTCGTCCTCGGCGGGCCCGGGGTGATGTGCGCCTGTCGTCATCTGTGGCCATGTCCGGTCGGTCTCATGCCCACCGGGTGCCGGTGAAGGCACGCAGCGGGTCGGACACCGTCTCGTTGGATTTCACCACGCCGGCGCCCGAGTCGTCGCCCGTCCTGGTTCTTCCGTGGGCCGGGGGCAGCCGGTCCGGGACCACCCTGCCCGGCCCCCTCCCAGCTGACCGCCTCCCGCCGTTCCCTGCTCCTCGGCCGCGAACTCGTCCTCCACCGCGCCGAGCTGACGGACCCCGAGTCCGTCCGCCGCCGCCTCGGCGACCTCACCGGCTGACGCCGGCGCCCCCGCGCGTCCCCGGCGGTACCCGTGCGGGGCCGCTCTCAGGGCATGCGTAGGATGACCCCGATGCGTCCGACCGAGCCGCCCCCGAAGCGACCGCCCCACCGGCGGTGGCGAGCGCTGCTCGTCCTCGGGCTGCTGGCCGGGCTGTTCGGCATGCACGCGCTGGCCCCCGGCGGTGTCGTGGGACACCACGGCGCACCCGCTCGGGCCGTCCCGCACACGGCGGTCATGGTCACCGCCTCCGACGGCTGCTCCGACGACGACGGTCACTGCGGCCACGACCACGCGCACCACGCCGACGCGACCTGCGCCTCCGGAGCGCTCAGCGGTGGCCCCGCGCTGCCCGCCCCGGCCCCGGACCCGGTGCACGTCCCCGTGCCGGACCGCACCGCCGCCTCCCGGGCGGCCACGGCACCCGACGCCGCCCGTGCCCCACCCGATCTGGCCGAACTCCAACTCCTGCGGATCTAGCGGCACCCGAGCCGGCCGCGCGCGTGCGGCGCGCCGGTCGCGCTCCCGCGTGCCCACTCACACCCATCGCAGGAGATCCAGCATGACCACCACGCGTACCCGTGCCGTCCTCGTCGCGCTCACCGCGACCGCCGCCCTCACCCTCACCGCCTGCGGCGGCGACGACAGCGCCGGCAGCGCGCACGCGTCCCACTCGGCGGCGGCCGGCGCGACAGCATCCGCATCCGCCTCCGCCGGGACGCACAACGCGCAGGACGTGTCCTTCGCCCAGACCATGATCCCGCACCACCAGCAGGCCCTGGAGATGGCCTCCCTCGCCGCCGACCGGGCCTCCTCCGCGCAGGTGAAGGACCTCGCCGCCCGGATCGAGAAGGCCCAGGACCCGGAGATCAACACCATGACCGGCTGGCTGAAGGCCTGGGGCGAGGAGGTGCCCATGGCGGGCATGGACCACAGCGGTCACAGCGGCATGGCCGGGATGATGTCTGACAAGGACATGACCATGCTGAAGCAGGCCAAGGGCAAGGACTTCGACACGATGTTCCTGACCATGATGGTCCAGCACCACCAGGGCGCCGTCGAGATGGCCGGGACCGAGAAGGCCAAGGGCGCGTACGCCCCGGCCACGAGCATGGCCGGTTCCATCGTCACCGGGCAGAACGCCGAGATCAAGGAGATGAACAAGCTCCTCGGCAAGGGCTGAGCAGCAGCGGCGGCCGCGCCGGTGGGCGCGGCCGCCGTCCGCTCAGACCGCCAGCACCTTCTCCAGCGCCCCCAGCGCCGAGCGCAGTTCGTCGGCCGTGACGGTCAGCGGCGGGGCCAGCCGGATCGTGGCGCCGTGGGTGTCCTTGACCAGGACGCCCTCGCGCATCAGACGCTCGCTGATCTCGCGCCCGGTGCCGATCGCCGGGTCCACGTCGACGCCGGCCCACAGCCCGCGCGCCCGGAAGTCGATCACGCCCCTGCCGACCAGCGCCGCCAGGCCGTCCCGCAGGACGGCACCCAGCTCGGCCGCCCGGCGCTGGAACTCGCCGCCCTCCAGCAGTTCCACCACCGCCGTGCCGACGGCCGCGGCGAGCGGGTTGCCGCCGAACGTCGAGCCGTGCTCACCCGGATGCAGCACGCTCATCACCTCCCGCCGGGCCACCACCGCCGACACCGGCACGATCCCGCCGCCCAGCGCCTTGCCCAGCAGCAGCACGTCCGGGACGACGTCCTCGTGGTCGACGGCCAGGGTGCGTCCCGTGCGGCCGAGACCGGACTGGATCTCGTCGGCGACGAACAGGCAGTCCGCGCGCCGGGTCAGCTCCCGGACACCGGTCAGATAGCCGTCGTCGGGGATCAGCACCCCGGCCTCGCCCTGGATGGGCTCGATGAGCACGGCCGCGGTCGTCCCGTCGACGGCCGCCTCCAGCGCCGCCAGGTCGTTGTACGGCACGACCCGGAAGCCCGGTGTGAAGGGGCCGAAGCCGGCCCGGGCGGTCTCGTCCGTGGAGAAGCTGACGATCGTGGTCGTACGGCCGTGGAAGTTGTCCGCGGCGACGACGATCGTGGCCCGGTCGGCGGGGACGCCCTTCACGTCGTAGGCCCATTTGCGGGCCACCTTGATGCCGCTCTCCACCGCCTCCGCGCCGGTGTTCATCGGCAGCACCATGTCCAGCCCGGTCAACTCCGCCAGCCGCCCGGCGAATTCGGCGAGCCGGTCGTTGTGGAAGGCGCGGGAGGTGAGGGTCAGCCGGTCGAGCTGACGGTGCGCGGCCTCGATCAGGGCGGGGTGCCGGTGGCCGAAGTTGAGCGCCGAGTAGCCGGCCAGCATGTCGAGGTAACGGCGGCCCTCGACGTCCTCCACCCAGGCGCCCTCGGCGCGTGCCACGACGACGGGCAGCGGGTGGTAGTTGTGCGCGAGGACCGGTTGCTCCGCCTCGATCAGTTCGGCGGAGGTGCGCGTGCGTGCGGGTGCGGTCATGAGGGGATCTCCTGGTCCTCAGCGGATTTCCTGGGTGCAGCACTTGATGCCGCCGCCTGCCTTGTGGAACTCCGACAGGTCGACGGGGACGGGCTCGTAGCCCTGGTCGGCGAGCCGGGCGGCCAGCGCCTCGGCCTGCGGCGCGATGAAGACGTGGCGGCCGTCGGAGACCGAGTTCAGCCCCCAGGACAGCGCGTCGTCACGGGTGGCGAGCACCGCGTCCGGGAACAGCCGGCGCAGCACGTCCCGGCTGCCGGGGGAGAAGGCCTCCGGGTAGTAGACGACGTTCTCCTCGTCCAGGACGAACAGCGCGGTGTCCAGGTGGTAGAAGTACGGGTCCACCAGCGTCAGGCTGATCACCGGGTGGCCGAAGAACTCCTGCGCCTCCCGGTGCGCCTCCCGGGACGTCCGGAAGCCGGTACCGGCCAGCAGGTACCGGCCCGTCCAGACCAGGTCGCCCTCGCCCTCGACCACCGAGCCGGGACGGTGCACGTCGTAGCCCGCGGTCTTGAACCACAGGTCGTAGTGGCCCGACTCGGGGCGCCGCTCGGGGGCGTGGAACAGCGAGCCGAAGACCCGCCCGCCGACGACCACCGCCGAGTTCGCGGCGAAGACCATGTCGGGCAGGCCGGGGACCGGGTCCAGCCGCTCCACGCTGTGGCCGTGGGCGCGGTAGGCGTCGATCAGCGCCGTCCACTGCTCCTGGGCCAGATCGACATCGACCTGGGTGTCGGGGTTCATCCAGGGATTGATCGCGTACTGCACGGCGAAATGTCTGGGTTCACAGACGAGGAAGCGCTTGAGGCGCGGCACACGGCTTTCGGACACAGAGGGGTTCCTCCGCTTTCCCGCGGTGTCGACTGAGGGTTGACACCAAGGTAGAAAGCGCCGGATACGGGCGACAAGAAACGAATGCTGCGCGTCTGCGCAGGAATCCTGCGTGTCCGGTCATACAAACGCAGCGTCGATGCGTTTACTCCGGAGCCGCCGCCGTCGCCCCCGCCTCCGGGCTCTCCGGCAGCAGATGCGACAGCACCATCACGCTGATCGTCTTCCGGATGAACGGCTCGACCCGGATCCGCTCCAGCACCTCCTCGAAGTGGTCCACGTCCCGGGCCCGCACGTGCAGCAGCGCGTCCGCGCCACCGGTCACCGTCATGGCGGCGGTGATCTCCGGATGGTTGCGCACCACCTCCGCGAGCCGCCGGGGCGGCGCCGCGCCCTCGCAGTACACCTCGACGTACGCCTCCGTGCGCCAGCCGAGCGCCGACGGCTTCACGGTGGCCGTGAACCCGGTGATCACACCGGTCCCGCGCAGCCGGTCGACCCGCCGCTTCACGGCCGTCGCGGAGAGCCCGACGGCCGCGCCGATCTCGGCGAAACTGGTCCGCGCGTTCGCCATCAGCGCGGTGGTGATCTTCCGGTCGAGATCGTCGAAAGGGGCGGTGCCGCTGTTCATGTCCGCACTGTAACCACGCGGAACGGCACTTCGGGAACACCGCTTCGTCCGGCGCGAACGACGACGTCCGCGACATGTCCAGCGCCCCGCCCCGCCGCCTACACTCCGTTCATGCTGCGCGCTCTCGCCGTCGACGACGAACGCCCCTCGCTGGAGGAGCTCCTGTACCTGCTGCACGCCGATCCGCGCATCGGCAGCGTCGCGGGCGCCGGGGACGCCACGGAGGCGCTGCGCCGCATCACCCGCGCCCTGGAGTCGGGGCCCCGGGGACCCGAGGCCGTCGACGTGGTCTTCCTGGACGTCCAGATGCCCGGCCTGGACGGGCTGGAGATGGCCCGTCTGCTCACCGGATTCGCCCGGCCGCCGCTGGTGGTGTTCGTGACCGCCCACGAGGACTTCGCGGTGCGGGCCTTCGACCTCAAGGCCGTCGACTACGTCCTGAAGCCGGTCCGCAAGGAACGCCTGGCGGAGGCGGTCCGGCGGGTGGCCGAACTGCGCGGCACCGAACCGCGGATACCCGTCCACGAACCCGACCCCGACCACCTCCCGGTCGAACTCGGCGGCGTCACACGGTTCGTGGCCGTCGACGACATCACCCACGTCGAGGCCCAGGGCGACTACGCCCGGCTGCACACCGACCGCGGCAGCCACCTCGTCCGCATCCCGCTCTCCACCCTGGAGGACCGCTGGCGCTCCCGGGGCTTCGTGCGCATCCACCGCCGCCACCTCGTCGCCCTCCGGCACGTCGGCGAACTCCGCCTGGACGCGGGCACGGTGAGCGTCCTGGTCGGCGGCGAGGAACTCCAGGTCAGCCGGCGCCACGCGCGCGAGCTGCGGGACCTGCTGATGAGGAGGGCCTGAAGGTGCCCGGCGAGCCCGTCGAGCGCCGGGTCACCGTCACGGGACCGCCCCGCCGCGGCCGCCGTGCCTCGGGCTACTACCGGCCGCGCACCGAGATCGACGAGCAGACCACCCTCGGCCACACCTACGTCCGCTCCCTCATGCGCTCCCAACTGCGCGCCGCCCTCGCCGTCCTGGCGGTGCTCGTGCTGCTGGTCGGCCCGCTCCCGCTGGTGTTCACGGCCGCCCCCGAGGCGCGCCGACTGGAGTGGCTGGTGCTCGGCTTCTGCCTCTACGCCCCGCTGATCCTGCTCGCCCGCTGGTACGTGCGCCGCGCCGAACGCAACGAGGAGGACTTCGTCCGTCTCGTCGAGGACCGATGAACTCCCGTCGCGACGAGGTGAGATGAACTCCAGCTATGCCGTACCGGCCGTGGCCCTGGTGGTGGTCGCGACCGTCCTCGTCGGCGCCTTCGGGCTGCGCATCTCCCGGACCACCTCCGACTTCTACGTCGCCTCCCGCACCGTCGGCCCCCGCCTCAACGCGGCCGCGATCAGCGGCGAGTACCTCTCCGCCGCCTCCTTCCTGGGCATCGCCGGGCTGGTCCTCGTGCAGGGCCCCGACATGCTCTGGTACCCGGTCGGCTACACCGCCGGCTACCTCGTCCTGCTGCTGTTCGTCGCGGCCCCGCTGCGCCGCTCCGGCGCCTACACCCTCCCCGACTTCGCCGAGGCCCGGCTCGCCTCGCAGCCGGTACGACGGCTGGCCGGCGCGTTCGTCGTCGGCGTCGGCTGGCTCTACCTGCTGCCCCAGCTCCAGGGGGCCGGGCTGACCCTGGCGGTCCTCACGGGCGCGCCGGACGCGCTCGGCGGCCTCATCGTGGCCGTGGTCGTGGTGGCCACGGTCGCCGCGGGCGGCATGCGCAGCATCACCTTCGTCCAGGCCTTCCAGTACTGGCTGAAACTCACCGCCCTGCTCGTCCCCGCCCTCTTCCTCGTCCTCGCCTGGCAGGGCGCCGGCGCCCCCACCCACGCCTTCGACGAACCGGCCGCCTTCCGCGACCGGCGCACCGTCGACGTCCAGGACGCCCTCGCCCTCAGGCTCGACCGCCCCCTGACGGTCACCGTCACCGGCACCGTCGACGGCCGCCCGTACCGGGACACCAGGGTGACCCTCCCCGAGGGCAGCCACCGCATCGCCGCCGGCACCCGTCTGACCTTCGCCCGGGGCACCCGGGTCCCCGCCACCGAGCGCGGCACCAACGGCGGCATGTCCACCTCGCTCGCCGAGAGCCGCGAGGAACGCCCGCTCTACGCCACGTACGGACTGATCCTCGCCACCTTCCTCGGCACCATGGGCCTGCCGCACGTCGTCGTCCGCTTCTACACCAGCCCGCACGGCGTCGCCGCCCGCCGCGCCACGGTCGCCGTCCTCGCCCTGATCGGCCTCTTCTACCTGCTGCCCCCCGTCTACGGCGCCCTCGCCCGGCTCTACACCCCCGAGCTGACCCTCACCGGCGACGCGGACGCCGCCGTGCTGCTGCTGCCGGACCGCGTCGTCGGCGGCCTCGGCGGCGAACTGCTCGGCGCCCTGGTGGCCGGCGGCGCCTTCGCCGCGTTCCTCTCCACCGCCTCCGGCCTGACCATGGCGGTCGCCGGCGTCCTCACCCAGGACGTCCTGCCGTCCCGCGGGGTACGGCACTTCAGGCTCGGGACCGTGCTGGCGATGGCCGTACCGCTCGCCGCCGCCGTCCTGGTCGGCGGACTGCCGGTCGCCGACGCGGTGGGGCTCGCCTTCGCCGTGTCGGCGTCCTCCTTCTGCCCGCTGCTGGTGCTCGGCATCTGGTGGCGGCGGCTGACCCCGCCCGGCGCGGCCGCCGGGATGCTCGTCGGCGGCGGCTCGGCGTTCTGCGCGGTGGCCGCGACGATGGCCGACTTCCCGGGCACCGGTGACCTGCACGCCCTGCTCGCCTGGCCGGCCCTGTGGTCGGTGCCGCTGGGCTTCCTCACCATGATCCTGGTGTCCCTGGCGACCGCGAGCCGGGTGCCCCCGGGGACGGCGGCGATCCTGGCCCGCTTCCACCTGCCGGAGGAACTGCGGGCGGAGGCCAAGGCGTGACCGGCTTCCTCGCGGGCCTGTGCGTGGCCGTCCTCCCGCTGCTGGCCGCCGGTTTCTGGCTGGGCCGCCGCACCGCACGCCCCGAGAGCCTCGGCGGCCTCGGCACCCCCGTCGAACACGCCACCTTCGAGACCCTGCACACCGCGTCCCTCGCCGCGCCCCCACTGCGCGCGGGCCTCACCGAGGAGACCGCCCGCCGCTCGGCCCGCCGGCTGCGCACCCTGCTCGGCACCGACGCCCTCTGCCTCACCGACCACGAGAACCTGCTGGTCTGGGACGGCGCCGGCGGCCACCACCGCACCGAGATCCTGGAACGCCTCACCGGCCCCCTGGAGTCCGGCCGCGGCGAGGCCTTCCGGCTGCACTGCGAGACCCCGGACTGCCCGGTCCGCTGGGCCGTGATCACCCCGCTGACCGTCGACGACCGCGTGCACGGCACCCTGGTCGCCTGCGCCCCGCGCGAGTCCGCCGTCCTGGTCCGCGCGGCCGGCGAGGTCGCCCGCTGGGTCAGCGTCCAGCTGGAACTGGCCGACCTGGACCGCTCCCGCACCCGGCTCATCGAGGCCGAGATCCGCGCCCTGCGCGCCCAGATCTCCCCGCACTTCATCTTCAACTCGCTCGCGGTGATCGCCTCGTTCGTGCGCACCGACCCCGAACGCGCCCGCGAGCTGCTCCTGGAGTTCGCGGACTTCACCCGCTACTCGTTCCGCAGGCACGGCGACTTCACCACCCTCGCCGACGAACTGCACGCCATCGACCACTACCTGGCGCTGGTCCGGGCCCGCTTCGGCGACCGTCTCACCGTCACCCTCCAGATCGCCCCCGAGGTGCTCCCGGTCACCCTGCCCTTCCTCTGCCTCCAGCCGCTCGTGGAGAACGCCGTCAAGCACGGCCTCGAGGGCAAGACCGGCACCTGCCACATCCACATCACCGCCCAGGACGCGGGCGCCGAGGCGCTGGTCGTCATCGAGGACGACGGCGCGGGCATGGACCCGGCGCTGCTGCGCCGCATCCTCTCCGGCGAACTCAGCCCGTCCGGCGGCATCGGCCTGTCCAACGTCGACGACCGGCTCCGCCAGGTCTACGGCGACGACCACGGCCTCGTCATCGAGACCGCCGTCGGCGCGGGCATGAAGATCACCGCCAGGCTGCCCAAGTACCAGCCCGGCGTGCACCGGGCCGCCCCCCTCGCCACGGACTGACCGGTCAGCCGCTCTGCCGGGTCATCACCATCGCCAGCGTGAGCAGCCCGAGCACCACCCAGCCGAACCACAGCCAGCCGTTGCTGCCGAGCGCCACCGTGTAGGCGGTCACCACCACCAGGCCGCCCACGGTCAGCACCCCCATCGCCTTGGTGGAACCGTTCGAACCGTTCGCAGAACCGGGCATCGCGACACCCTCCTCGTGGTCCGTCCCCCTCCATGGTGCCCCCTCCATGGTGCCCCGGATCAGCCCTTGCGGGCGTTGAGCGAAGCCAGATAGGCGTTGTAGGCCTCCAGCTCCTTGTCGCCGTCCCGGTCGGCGGCCCGGTCCGTGCGCCGCGCCTGGCGCTGCTCGGAGCCGTACCACTGGAACAGCAGTGCGATCAGCACCAGCACGGACGGGATCTCACTGAACGCCCAGGCGATCCCGCCGGCCGCGTTCTGGTCGGAGAGCGCGTCGATGCCGAGCGAGGCGGGCGGGTTCTTGAAGGTCTCCACCATCGGCTCGGACGCCATCATCAACGCGATGCCGAAGAACGCGTGGAACGGCATGCCGGCGAACAGCTCCAGCATCCGCATGAGGTGCCCCGGCCGGTGCGGTCCCGGGTCGACACCGATGATCGGCCAGAAGAAGACGACGCCGACGGCGAGGAAGTGCACCATCATCGCGACGTGCCCGGCCTTCGACCCCATGAGGAAGTCGAACAGCGGGCTGAAGTAGAGCGCGTACAGGCTCGCGATGAACAGCGGGATGGTGAAGGCGGGGTGGGTGATGATCCGCATGTACCGGCTGTGCAGCAGGGCCAGCAGCAGCTCGCGAGGCCCCTTCCGCCCCCTCCCGGCGACCGGCAGCGCCCGCAGCGCGAGCGTCACCGGGGCGCCCAGCAGGATCAGGATGGGTGACAGCATGCTGATGACCATGTGCTGCACCATGTGCACGCTGAACATGACCATCCCGTAGTCGTTCAGCCGGGTGCACATCACGAGCACGACGGTCAGCACGCCGACCCCGAACGACGCGGTGCGCCCCGCGGACCAGGAGTCCCCGCGTCGCCGCAGCCGCACCACACCCCACGCGTACAGCGCGAGCCCCGCGACACAGGCCACGAGGAAGAACGGATCGGCCGACCACTCCAGCCCCCGCCCCAGCGTGAACGGCGGCAGATCCATGGTCATGCCGTGCCCGCTGTGATCCATCCGGCGGCTCCTGATTCGTGGGGGGTTGTGCGGTTTCTCTCGGGCCCCACCTTAGAACCGTCCCCGGGCGCCCCTGCGACCGGGGCACCGGAGCGCCCCGTCAGGGGCGCGGGGAACTGCGCGACCAGCCACAGCTCACCCGCGGGCAACACACGACCACGACCCTCACAGCACGGTCTCCGCCTCGTCGTACCGCTCCGAAGGAACCGTCTTCAACGTCTCCACCGCCTCGGCCAACGGAACCATCACGATGTCCGTCCCCCGCAGCGCGGTCATGTTTCCGAACTCCCCGCGGTGCGCCGCCTCCACCGCGTGCCACCCGAACCGCGTCGCCAGCACCCGGTCGTACGCCGTGGGCGTGCCACCCCGCTGGACGTGCCCGAGGATCACCGGCCGCGCCTCCTTGCCGAGCCGCTGCTCCAGCTCGACGGAGAGCTGCCGGGCGATCCCGGCGAACCGCTCGTGCCCGTAGATGTCCTTGCCGCCCTCGTCGAACTCCATGCTGCCGGCCTTCGGCTTCGCCCCCTCCGCCGCGACGACGATGGCGAACCGCTTCCCGGCCTCGAACCGCTCGCCGACCCGGCGGGCCAGCTCCTCGATGTCGAAGGGCCGCTCGGGCACGACGATGGCGTGGGCGCCGGCGGCCATACCGGAGTGCAGAGCGATCCAGCCGGTGTGCCGCCCCATGACCTCCACGACGAGCACCCGCTGGTGGGACTCCGCGGTGGTCTTCAGCCGGTCGAGGGCCTCGGTGGCGACCCCCACGGCCGTGTCGAAGCCGAAGGTGACGTCGGTGACGGCGATGTCGTTGTCGATGGTCTTCGGGACGCCGACGATCGGCAGGCCGGCGTCCGACATCAGCCGGGCCGCCTTCAGCGTGCCCTCACCGCCGATCGGGATGATCGCGTCGAGGCCGAGCTCGGCGACGTGGCCCTTGGCCCGCTCCACGCCGTCCCGCAGGTGCGAGGGCTGGACCCGGGAGGACCCGAGGATGGTGCCGCCGCGGGCCAGGATGCCGGCCACGGCGTCGAGGTCGAGCTTGAGGTAGTCGCATTCCAGGAGGCCCTTCCAGCCGTCCCGGAAACCGATGACCTCGTCGCCGTGGTCGACGACGGCACGGTGGACGACGGACCGGATGACGGCGTTCAGGCCGGGGCAGTCGCCGCCGGACGTGAGGACACCAATGCGCATAGCCCGAAACAACCTTCTCCACGTGGGCCGGAGACCGGACCACGCTGTCCGGCTGTCATCGCCGTCACCCTACCCGCGCGAGGGGGTCCCTCCGCACCGGGCGTCCGCCTGCTGGACGTGCCCGCACATGTGAGCGGACACCCTGTCAGGCGGGCCCGGAACCGGCCTCTCCGACCCAGCTCAGGCGGGCTGCTGGGCGGACGCGATGCGCTCGGTGCGGAGCGCCTCGTACCACCGGTCGTCGATCGGCGGCAGCGCGTTGACGTCGAGCGCCAGCTTCAGCAGCAGGTCGGCGATGAGCGGGTTGCGGGCGAGCACGGGCCCGTGCATGTACGTACCGAAGACGGTCTCGTTGTACGCGCCCTCCGTGCCGTCCCCGGTGCCGTTGCCCCGGCCCAGCTGGACCCGGGCGAAGGGGCGGGCGGTGGGGCCGAGCTGGGTGACGCCCTGGTGGTTCTCGAACCCGGTGAGCTGGGGCAGCCCCAGGCGCGGGTCGATGTCCGCGAGGACGTCACCGACGCACCGCTCGCCGGTGCCGCGCACGGTCGTCACGTCCAGCAGGCCGAGTCCCGGCTCCCGCTGCCCCAGGTCGTTGATGAACTCGTGCCCGAGGATCTGGTAGCCGGCGCAGACGGAGAACACGATCGCGCCGTTCTCCACCGCCCGGTACAGGTGCCCGTCACGGCGCAGCCGCTCCGCGGCGAGCCGCTGCGGACGGTCCTCGCCGCCGCCGATCAGGTAGATGTCACCGGAGGTCGGGATCGGCTGGTCACTGCGCACGTCCAGCCGGGCCACGTCGAGACCGCGCTGCCGGGCCCGGCGCTCCACCACGAGGGCGTTGCCCTGGTCGCCGTAGGTGCTGAGCAGGTCCGGGTAGATCCACACCAGCCGCAGTTGGTTGTCGCTCATGAGGTGATCGTTCCTTCGGGGGTCAGTCAGTTGCCGACGCGGCGGCGCAGGTCCTGGAACGCCGTGTAGTTCGCGATGACCTCGATACGGCCCGGCGGGCACATCTGCACGGCCTGGTCGAGGGAGTCGCAGACCTGGAAGTGCTGGCCCGCGACCTCCAGACGGACGGCCAGGTCGAGCTTGCGGTCACCGAGCACGAAGATCGGGTGGCCGGTGAGGCGCGTGTAGTCCACGTCCCACAGCCAGGAGGTGTCGGTGCCGTCCGCGCCGCGGGCGTTCACCGAGAGGATCACCGGGGTCGGCGGCGGGTCGATCAGCGAGAACGTCTCCAGCCAGCCGGCCGGGTTCTTGGCGAGGAGCAGCCGCAGGTCCCGTCCCTGGAACTGCACGACGTCGTACCGTCCCGCGACGGCCTGCACCTGGTACATCCGTTCCAGGGCGACCTGCGGCGGCACCCCGAAGACGGCGGCCACGGCCGCCGAGGAGGCGGCGTTCGCCTTGTTGGCACGGCCCGGGAGCTGGAGGTGGATGGGCCAGGCGGACCCGTGCGGGTCGAGCACGTGGTCCCCGGACAGCACCCAGCTCGGCGTCGGCCGGCGGAACCCGCACTCGCCGCAGAACCAGTCGTCGCCCGGCCGCTGCATCACGCCACCGCAGGACGGGCAGGACCAGGCGTCGTCCTTCCACATCTGCCCGGCGGCGACCCAGACCACGTTGGGGGAGGAGGACGCGGCCCACACCACCAGCGGGTCGTCGCAGTTCGCCACGATGACGGCCTTCGACCCGGCCAGGCCCTCGCGCCAGTTCTCGGCGAGCATCCGGGTCTCGGCGGCGCGGTCGAGCTGGTCGCGGGAGAGGTTGAGCAGGGCGATGCACTTGGGGTCGGTGTCCCGGGCCACCCCGGCCAGGTACTTCTCGTCGACCTCGATGACACCGAACTTGGACTCCGAGCCGCCCGCGAGCGCCGACGTGATGCCGGCCGGCATGTTGGCCCCGAGCGCGTTGGACACGACCGGCCCCGCGGCCTTCAGCGCCTCGGCGATGAGCCGGGTGGTCGTCGTCTTGCCGTTCGTCGCCGAGACGAGCGTCACGTCCAGGTTCTGAGCGAGCCGGGCGAGAAGGTCGGGGTCGAGTTTGAGCGCGACCCGGCCCCCGATCACGGATCCGCTGCCGCGCCCCGCTGCCCGCGATGCCGCCGCGACCGCCTTGCCCGCGGTCACGGCCAGCTTGGCCCGCGGCGTGAGCGGGTCCGAGTTGCCTGCCATCAGTTCTCGATCCTCCTTGCGTACGCGCCGCGCCTCAGCCATCCGGCAACGTGGTGTGAGGCAAGCCTATCGAGATCCGTTCGCACACCCGAATTGCGGCCCTCGCCAGCGCGGCGGGCAGGGGCTGATTCGAACCGTACCCTTGCGGCCATGCGACACGGTTCCATTCCGGGCGCCCACGGGCGGGTCCGGCCCCTCATCCTGCTCGGCGACCCCGTCCTGCACGCCCGTTGCGCGGAGGTCACCGACTTCGGCCCCGAACTCTCCCGTCTGGTGGAGGACTTGTTCGCGACGATGTACGCGGCGGAGGGGGTGGGCCTGGCGGCCAACCAGGTGGGGGAGTCGCTGCGGGTGTTCGTCTACGACTGCCCCGACGACGAGGACGTCCGCCACCTGGGCCACGTGGTGAACCCGCGCCTGGTCTTGACGGACGGCGTCACGCTGCGCGGCCCGGAGGGCTGCCTGTCCCTGCCGGGCCTGGAGGCGGGCACGGAGCGCTACGACCACGCGGTGGTCGAGGGCTTCACCGCCCAGGGCGACCCGGTCACGATCGACGGCACGGGCTTCTTCGCGAGATGCCTCCAGCACGAGACCGACCACCTGGAGGGCCACGTCTACGCCGACCACGTCACGGGCTGGCGCAAGCGCAGACTGATGCGACAGGTGACGAAATCCTCTTGGCACCGGTGAGCGGACACGCCCCGAAGGGGGCGCGAGGAACTGCGCGACCAGCCCTCATCGGCCGTGCGACGACACACGACCCTCAGAACCCGGGACCCCCCACTCTGTCCCCCGCCGCGGCAAGCCGCCCCCACAGCAGGTCGGCCAGACTCTTCACCAACTCGTCACGAGAACACGGCCGTTCCCCCAGCCACCAGTCCCCGGCCGCGTGCATCATCCCGACGATCCCGTGCCCCCACACCCGGGCCAGCTGCTGGCTGTTCGGCCCCAGGTCCAACCGGTCCTCGATGACCTGCGCCAGCTCCTCGCCCATCCTGCGCAACAGCGGCGCCGAGTGCTTGCCGACATCGAACCCCTGGTCCGCCCCGGTGCCGCCCTCGGCGGGGTGCATCAGGAACCGGTACACCTGCGGCCGCGCCTCGATCGCCGCGAGGTAGGTGTCCAGCGTCGCCTCGACCCGCTCCCGGCGGTCCGCGGGCGCGTCCAGCGCCGCGCGCAGCGAGTTCAGCAGCGCGTCGGTGTGCCGCTTGGCCAGCGCCGCGTAGAGCCCGCTCTTGTCGCCGAAGTGCCGGTACAGGATCGGTTTGGTGATGCCGGCCTCCGCCGCGATCGCGTTCATGGAAGCCTGTGGGCCGTCGCGCAGCACCACCCGGTCGGCGGCCTCCAGCAGCTCACGCCGTCGGCGGTCGGCGGACCGCTGCTGTTCGGTCCGCTGTGTGGTGTCCATCTGCTCTCCCCACCCGTGCTGTTTCGCTGACGCCTGCGCAAACTAACACCTGACAGCCGCCCCGTATCGAACTGGCTGCCGAGGTGACCTCGGGAGTTGACTTTTCCTACTGACCAGTAACAGACTTGGGTTACCGCTAGTAACACATTATGCGCCGCCGCTGGAGGGGTCATGGCCGAGTTCACCATGGAGCTCAACGACGAACAGAAGGAGGTCCGGGACTGGCTGCACGGTTTCGCCGCCGACGTCATCCGTCCCGCCGCCGCCGAATGGGACGAGCGTGAGGAGACTCCCTGGCCGGTCATCCAGGAGGCCGCGAAGGTCGGCATCTACTCCCTCGACTTCTACGCGCAGCAGTACTTCGACCCCACCGGCCTCGGCATACCGATGGCCATGGAGGAGCTGTTCTGGGGCGACGCGGGCATCGCCCTGTCCATCGTGGGCACGGGTCTGGCCGCCGTCGGCGTCCTCGCCAACGGCACCGAGGAGCAGATCGGCACCTGGATCCCCCAGATGTACGGCGACCCGAACGACGTCAAGGTCGCCGCGTTCTGCTCCTCCGAGCCGGACGCCGGCTCCGACGTGGCCTCCATGCGCACCAAGGCCGTCTACGACGAGGCCAAGGACGAGTGGGTGCTCAACGGCACGAAGACCTGGGCGACCAACGGCGGTATCGCCAACGTCCACGTGGTCGTCGCGGTCGTCGACCCGGAGCTCGGCTCCAAGGGCCACGCGTCCTTCATCGTGCCGCCGGGGACGCCCGGGCTCGCCCAGGGGCAGAAGTTCAAGAAGCACGGGATCCGCGCCTCGCACACCGCCGAGGTCATCCTCGACGACGTCCGGGTGCCCGGTTCCTGCCTGCTCGGCGGCAAGGAGAAGCTGGACGAGCGGCTGGCCCGGGCCCGGGAGCGGGCGAGGTCGGGCGGCGAGCGCGTCAAGAACGCGGCGATGGCCACGTTCGAGGCGAGCCGCCCCGCGGTCGGTGCCATGGCGGTCGGCACGGCACGTGCCGCCTATGAAGTCGCCCTCGACTACGCCAGGACCCGTGAGCAGTTCGGGCGGCCGATCATCGACAACCAGGGCGTGGCCTTCCAGCTCGCGGACATGCGTACCGCCATCGACGCGGCCCGGCTGCTGGTGTGGCGGGCGTCCTGGATGGGGATCAACGGGAAGCCGTTCACCGCGGCCGAGGGGTCGATGTCGAAGCTGTTCGCCAGCGAGACGGCGAAGCAGGTCACCGCGCAGGCGATCCAGATCCTCGGGGGCAACGGGTACACACGGGAGTACCCGGTGGAGCGGATGCACCGGGACGCGGCCATCTACACGATCTTCGAGGGCACGAGTGAGATCCAGCGGCTGGTGATCGCGCGGACGCTGGCGGGGATGCCGATCCGGTAGCGCCGTAGGGGTGCGGGTGCGTCGCGGGCTCGCGGTGCGTCGTGGTTGCTCGCGCAGTTCCTCCCCCGGCCTTCGGCCGGGGGTACCCCCAGCGCCCCTGGGCACATCTCCTCACCTGTGCTTCAGCGGTGTCAGTTGCTCGATGTCGTAGCGCCTGCGGAGTTCCTCGATCGCCTCGTGATCGGGTGGGCCGCCGCTCCCGAGGATCTCCAGCAGCTCCTCGAAGTAGCGCTCGTGGTCCGGTGGCGGGGATGCCTGGAAGAACATCTTCGCCGGGGTGTCCGTCGGGTTGGCGAAGGCGTGCGGGCAGCCCGGGGGGACGGCGATCACCGTGCCTGGGGTCGCCCGCACCACTCTCGAACCCGAACTCGACTCCCAGCGCTGCCAGTTGTCGGGGGTGCGGATGCGTGGCTCGAAGGCGAGGACGTCCAGCTCGCCTTCGAGGACGTAGAACAGCTCCTCGCTGCGGGTGTGCACATGGGCGCCCACGTCGAAGCCCGGCGGGACCTCCACCTCGAAGGTGGAGGCCATCCGTGAGTGCGCGCCCGTCACCTTGAACGTGACACGCTGGGCCGGCGTGTGGACCACGCGCCCGTGGCCCGGCGGTACGAGAAGTCCCTCGGTCGTCGTCATGGGCCGCTCACCAGGTCACCGGAAGGGCCTCGGGTCCCCGGATCAACGCGCCCTTCCGGAAGGGCACCTGCTCCGGGGGCACGGCGAGCCGCAGTCCGGGCAGCCGGTCGAGGAGGGCGTCGACCAGCAACTCCTCCTCCAGTCGGCCGAGCTGGCCGCCGGGGCAGTAGTGCGGGCCGAACCCGAAGGCGAGGTGGGGGTTGGGGCTGCGGGCGAAGTCGATCGTCTCCGGGTCGGGGAAGACGTCCGGGTCGCGGTTGGCGGCCAGGTACGAGACGTAGACCGGGTCGCCCGCGCGGATCAGAACACCCTTGATCTCCACGTCCCGCGCTGCGATCCGGGACAGCCCGACCGCGCTGCGGTGCGGGATGTAGCGCAGGAGTTCGTCGATCGCCCGGGGACGGATCTCCGGCTCGGTGCGCAGCCGGTCGAGGAGGTCGGGGCGGGTCAGCAGCAGGTAGAACATCTGCCCGCTGTTGTTGGTGACCGCCTCACCGCCGATCTGGAGCAGGACGGCGAGACCGACCGCCTCCTCCAGCGTGACCTCGCCGCGGCCCACCGCGGCGCCGAGCAGCGACGTCACGTCCTCGCCGGTGCTGTCCTCGCGCAGCGCGATCAGATCGCCGAAGTAGGCGCTCATCTCACGCTTGGCCTTCTCGCTGACCTCCTTGCCGTGGCTGGAGGACAGGATCAGCTGGGTCCAGATGTGCATGCTGTGCCGGTCGGCGGCCGGTACCCCCATCACCTCGCAGATCACCGCGATGGGGAACGGGCTGAGGACCGTCGCCGTGAGGTCCGCCGGCGGGCCGTCCCGGACGAGTTCGTCGACGATCTCGTCCAGCATCCGGCGCGCCTTCTCCCGGACCCGCTCCACCCCCTTGCTGGTGAGCGCGGGGGCCACCGTACGGCGCAGCCGGGTGTGGTCGGGCGGGTCGAGGAAGCCGACCGCGCCCCGGTCCGGGATGAAGTGCGGGGCGAGCCGGGTGACCGGCTGATCCGCCACCGCCTCGCGGCTGAACCGGAGGTCGTTGGCCACCATGCGTACGTCGTCGTACCGGGTGACCAGCCACGCCCAGCCCTCGCCGTTCGGCAGCTGGATCCGGGTGACCGGGCCCTCGCGCATCAGCTCGGCCAGGGTGGGGTCGAAGTCCACCCCCGCCAGGTCCGGCACCTCCCAGTGCCGGACCGGGCAGGCGGCCTCCACGGGCACCGCGCCGGGTGCCTCGTCGGCCGGGTCGAGTGGTTCGGTGAGCGTCATCTCGGTCAGGCCGCCTCTGCGTCCGAACGCCGCCAGCGACCCAGCGACATCTCCGCGGTGATGCCGGGACCGAACCCGGCGAGCAGGCCGCGCGCCCGGTGCTCGGCGCCGCCCTCGTCGAACATCCGGCGCAGCGCGTCCAGGACGACGGCGCTCGCGATGTTGCCGTACTCGGTGAGCGTGGACCGGCTGAACCGGAACGCGTGCGGATCGACCTCCAGGAACTTGCTCAGGTCGTCGAGGATGCGGGGGCCGCCCGCGTGGACTATGTAGAAGTCCAGGTCGGCGGCGTTCCAGCCGTGCAGTCCCGCCAGGTCCTGGAGGGCCGGCGCGAGCGGCTCCATCGTCGCGGGCACCCGCTTGTCCAGCAGGAAGTGGAACCCGGTGGCCCGGACGTCGTACATGATCCACTCCTCGGTCTTCGGGATCAGGTACGAGCCGTTGCGTTCGAGCTCGACGCCCGTGCCGCCCTTGCCGCGGACCACGGCGGCGGCGATGCCGTCACCGAACAGGCCGTTGGAGAGCAGCGAGCCGACGCCGAGGTCGGTGGGCTGGTAGCACAGCGAGCAGAACTCGCAGGCCACGATGAGCGCGTTGGCGTCCGGGTACGCCGAGCAGAAGTCGTGCGCCCGGTTGATGGCCGCTCCGCCGGCCGCGCAGCCCAGCTGGGCGATGGGCAGCTGACGGGTGGTGGAGTCGAAGTCCATCTCGTTGATCAGCCACGCGGTGAGCGACGGCATCATGAAGCCCGTGCACGAGACGTAGATGATCACGTCGATGTCGGTGGTGAGGAGTTCGGCGTCGTCGAGCGCACGCTGGATGACTGCGGGGACCCGAGCCTTGGCCTCGGCCTCGTAGAGCTTGTTGCGCTCCTCGAATCCGGGATGCTTGAGGGTTTCCTCGATCGGCTGCACGATGTGCCGGGTGCGAACGCCCGTGTTCTCGATCAGTCTCAGCGCCAACGGCAGCTGCGGGTGGTTCTCGTGGTGGGAGCGCGCCAGTTCCAGCGTCTCCTCCATCGTGATCACGTACTCCGGGACCGACACTGAGGGTTTGCACAAAGTCGCCATGAACCGTGCCTGCTTTCAGCCTTCCGGCGGGTTTGGGCCCGCCGGTTGGAAGGTGGTTCACCTCAGGAGGTGGTCCCCTCACGATCACCCGAGAGGGCGACGATCTCGCGTCGGACTACTCCGAACCGGTGACCCCGTGTCAGGGTCGAATCACCGCAGAGATACCCCCGAGGAGCAGGACACGCCGTCCGGCCCGGCCGCGGAAAGGCCGAATAAGACCAGGTCAGGGCAGTCGCGGTAGCGTCGCGCGCTGCCGGACCGCCCCCGCTTCGCCGCGAACCCGCCGGACTACCCCCCCTGCCCACTGCTGTGGGCGATGCAGGCCACGTCGATCCGGTCGGCCAGCTTCGCGAGCTCGATGGTCAGAGCGGCCACCGTGTCCTCGTCCAGCCCGCCTTCGTCGGCCTCGACAAGACGCAGCCACCGCGCCCCCAACGTCCGCAACAACTTACTCACGTCGGCCGCGGCCACCTGCAAGGTACCGCGGTCGTCGACGATCAGAGGCAGGGTCACTTCGCGGTTCACACCCGGGATCGTAACCGCGCGACCGTCACGCACCCTGCCAAACGGTGGTGATGTTGCAGAACTCCCGGATTCCGTGCCCGGACAGCTCACGGCCGTATCCGGACCGCTTCACACCCCCGAAGGGGAACGCGGGGTGGGAGGCGGTCATGCCGTTGACGAACACACCGCCCGCCTCCAGGTCCCGCACGAACCGGTCCACTTCGGCCTCGTCACGCGTCCATACGTTCGAACTCAGTCCGAAGGGGGAGTCGTTGGCGATGAGGACCGCCTCGTCCAGGTCCCCGGCCCGGTACAGCGTGGCCACCGGACCGAACGCCTCCTCGCGGTGGATCCGCATGTCCCGGTGGATCCCGGCGAGCACGGTCGGCGGGTAGAACCAGCCGGGCCCCTCCGGCCGCTCCCCGCCGCACAGCACCTCGGCGCCCGACCGCTTCGCGTCCTCGACGAGTTCCTCCAGGTCCGCGCGCCCCTGCTCGCTGGCGAGCGGGCCGACGTCCGTCCCCTCGTCCATGGGGTCGCCGACCGTCAGCGCCCGCATGCCGGCCACGAACCTCTCGACGAACGCGTCGTACACGTCCGTGTGGACGATGAACCGCTTCGCGGCGATGCACGACTGCCCGTTGTTCTGCACCCGCGCGGTCACCGCGACGCTCGCGGCCCGGTCGACGTCGGCGGACGGCATCACCACGAAGGGGTCGCTGCCGCCCAGTTCCAGCACCGTCTTCTTGATCATCTCCCCGGCGGTGGCCGCCACCGCCCGGCCCGCGGGCTCACTGCCCGTGAGCGTCGCCGCCTTCACCCGGTCGTCGCGCAGGATGTCGTCGACCGCGCCGGAACCGATCAGCAGGGTCTGGAAGCAGCCCTCGGTGAAGCCCGCCCGGTGGAACAGGTCCTCCAGGTACAGCGCGGTCCCCGGGACGTTGGACGCGTGCTTGAGCAGGCCCACGTTGCCCGCCATCAGCGCCGGCGCCGCGAACCGGACCACCTGCCAGAGCGGGAAGTTCCACGGCATCACGGCCAGCACCGGCCCGAGCGGGCGGTAGCGCACCCGCACCCGGGACGCGCCCGACTCCTTCACGTCCGTCTCGGCCGGCTCCTCGTCGGCCAGCAGCTCCTCCGCGTGGTCCGCGTACCAGCGCATCGCCTTCGCGCACTTCGCGGCCTCCGCGCGGGCCTGCTTCAGCGGCTTGCCCATCTCGGTGGTCATGGTGCGGGCGATGTCGTCCTGGTCCGCGTCCAGCAGCTCGGCGGCCCGGTGCAGCAGCCGGGCGCGCTCGGCGAAGCTGCTCGTGCGGTACGTACGGAACGTCGCCTCGGCGAGTTCGAGCCGGCGTTCGAGCTCGTCCTCGTCCATGGGCTCGAACGTTTCGAGCGTCTCGCCGTTCGCCGGGTTGACCGTGGCGATGGGCATGGCTGACCTCCCTGGGAGCGGGCTTGCTACGACCTTCCCGCGCGGTCCGGGCGACCGCAACGCGTAGGCCCCTGTTCAGCCCGAGTGCTCCGCCAGCCGGTCGAGAAACGCGGCCTGGGCGGGAATGATCACCTCGCGGGCGCGGTCCGGGGCGAACCAGGCCACCCGGTCCAGCTCCGGGAACTCCTGGATCCGGCCCGAGCGGGGCGGCCACTCCATCGTGAAGGTCCCGGGGACGATCGTCGCCGGGTCCAGGTCCGCCTCGACCGCCCACGCCGTGACGATCTTGCCGTTGGCCTGCCGGACCTCGCCCAGGGCGATCGCCTCGCCGTCCGGCGGCGCCAGGCCCAGCTCCTCCCGGAACTCGCGCCGGGCCGCCTCCCAGGCCGGTTCACCGGGTTCGTACTCGCCCTTGGGGACGCCCCACGCCCCCGCTTCCTTCTTCGCGTAGTACGGGCCGCCCATGTGCCCGAGCAGCACCTCGACGCCCTCACCCGTGCGCCTGAACAACAGCAGTCCCGCGCTCCGCTTCGGCTCCGTCAACGCCGTACCTCCGGATGGGCGGCCAACAGGGCCTCCACCGTATCGGCCTCCTGAGGCCGCTTGTCCTCGCGATAGCGCACGACCCGCGCGAACCGCAGGGTGACGCCGGCCGGGTAGCGGGTGGACCGCTGCAGGCCGTCGTAGGCGATCTCGACCACGAGTTCGGGGCGTACGGTCACCACCCGGCCGTCGTCCGAGACCTCCAGCTCCTTCAGCCGGGCGGTCTGCCACTCGAGCATCGCGTCGGTCATGCCCTTGAAGGTCTTGCCGAGCATGGCCAGGGTGCCGTCCCGGTTGAGCGCGCCCAGGTGGAGGTTGGAGAGCCTGCCGGTGCGCCGGCCGTGGCCCCATTCCGCGGCCAGGACGACCAGGTCGAGCGTGTGCACCGGCTTGACCTTCAGCCAGGCGGCGCCCCGGCGGCCCGCGCTGTACGGGGCGTCCAGGGCCTTGACGACCACCCCTTCGTGGCCGCGGTCGAGGGTGGCGGTGAGGAACTCCTCGGCGGCCGTCGTCTCCTGCTCCCCGGCCACCAGTGCCCGGCGCACCCGCATCGGCTCGGGGACGAGGCGGGCCAGCTCCGCGTGGCGTTCGGCGAAGGGGAGGTCCAGCAGGTCGTGGTCGCCGACCCGGAGCGCGTCGAAGAAGACGGGCGACACCGGGACCTCGCGCGCCACCTTCGCCACGTCCGTGCGGGAACCGACCCGGCCCGCCGTCTCCTGGAACGAGCGCGGCCGGCCGGCCGCGTCGAAGGAGATCACCTCCCCGTCCAGGACGAACCGGTCGCCCGCCAGCTCCCTTGCCGCGCCGGTGACTTCGGGCAGCCGGTCGGTGATGTCGTCCAGTGTGCGGGTGAAGACGCGCACCGTGTCCCCGTCGCGGTGGACCTGGACCCGGATGCCGTCCAGCTTCTCCTCGACCGCGCAGCCGCCCAGCTTCCGCACCGCCTCGCCGACCGAGGCGGCGGTGTGGGCCAGCATCGGATGGACCGGGCGGCCCACGGTGAGCCGGAACCGGGCGAGGGCCGGCGGACCGTCGGCGAGCAGCGCCTCGGCCACCGCCTGGAGCGACCCGGCGAGCATCACCGCGCGCCGCACGTCGGCCGCGTCCGCGCCGGTCGCCTGGGCCAGTCCCTCGACGGCGACCGCGTCCAGGGCGCCCTGCCGGACCTCCCCGGTGATCAGGCCGAGCAGGAACCGCTGCTCGTCCGCGGTCGCCGCGCCCATCAACGCGCCCACGATCCGGACCCGTTCGGCCTGCGAACCGGCTCCGGAGACCTTGCCGAGCTCGCTCAGCCGGGCATCGGCCTCGCGGACCGTGAGGGTCGGTTCGGCGGCGGGCTCGACGGGCCGGCTCAGCACCTTCCAGCCGACGCCGAGGCGGCCCTGCGGGAGCCGCCCGGCCAGATAGGGGATGACGACCGGTACGTCGTCGGGGGCCGTCTCCCGGAAGAGCTCGGCGAGCAGGGCGGTCTTGCGGGACCGGGCCGCGGTGGCGGCCACCTCCCGGGACACTTCGGCGAGCCGGGTCAGCAGCATGCAGCCATAGTGCTCCGGATACGGCCCGTCGACACCCCGTGCCGGTGCCGGTGCCGGGGTCATGCCGGGGCGGTCGCGTACACCTGCCGGGTGTTGGGGCGCGGCGCCGGTCGGTGGCGGGCCGCCGGGCCCTCGGCGAAGGCGCGCAGCAGGTTCTCCGTGGTGCGGGTGACGAAGACACGGGTGGCCGCGTCCATGCCGTGGTGCCGGGCGCCGTCGGCGGTGGCCGCCATCAGCGCCTCCACCCAGCGCATGGTGCCGGACGCGAAGACCCCGGCACCGCCGGCCACGGTGTAGTACGCCGAGTCGCTGTGGCTGCTCCGCCCGGTGCACACCAGCGGGGAGTGGGCCGTGATCTCCAGCGGACCCGGGGCGGTCGTACCGGGCGGGACCCGGTCGTACTCGACGCCCACCAGATGACCGAAGCCCTGGCCGGCGCGGACTGCGGTGCCCTCGTACAGCCAGTGGTCCGGCGCCGTGACGACGTAGGGGGCGTCCACCGGGTAGCCCTCGTAGAGCACTCCGGTGAGGGAGGACTCCGGGTCGGCACCCGGAGCGGCGCGGAAGTCGGTGGTGACCAGGGCGGGGCGCGCGGGGAAACAGGGGTCGGCGGTGTACGAGGACTTGTAGCAGACGACGGTACGGCCGGGACCGGTGTCCGAGGCCTCCAGCCGGATCCGGCGGAAGCAGGTGTTCGCGCCGAGGAAGGCGATGTTGGTGCCCGCGTCCCGGGCGGCCGTGACATGGCGGCGCTGCTCGGGCGTCCAGTACTCGTCGTGGCCCAGGCAGACGACGGCGGCGGCCCCGGCCAGCACGCCCGGGTCGGCGTGCACGTCCGTCCCGGTGGTGTAGGCGAGGGGTATGCCCAGGCGTTCGGCCAGCACGACCGCGGCCCACTCGTACACCAGGAACTTCTCCGCGCCGCTCAGGTCGTAGGGCCGGTCGAAGGTGACGGCCAGCGAGCGGCCCGCGTAACCGCCGTCGGCACCGGCGTAGAGGCTGAGCCCGCCCCACCTGTTGTACGCCTGCCAGGTCGCCGGGGCGTGCAGCAGGACGGTACGGCCGGCGCCGTGCGTGGAGCGGACGATCAGCGGCACGTACTGCTGGTGGCCGCTCTCGGCCTCCAGGCGCAGCAGGTAGGCCCCCTCCGGCCAGCCGGTGGTGTCCACGGTGAGCGTGCGCGGCCAGCCGGCGCGCACGGTGCGGGTGGCGGCGAGGATGCCGGGGGCCGGCTGGGCGCGGCCCGGGATGCGGGGCGAGTGCCAGACCCGCCGGGCCCGCTTCCCGCCGTACCAGCCGACCCGCAGCGCCGAGATCCGGAACGCGGCGGCCGTGGTCGACACGGACAGGCCGAACGGTTCGCCCGGCGTCACGCTCACCCGGTCGGTGTAGCCGGCGATCGCGTCGGGCGCGCCGAGGGACCCGATGCGCCAGTCGGCGGTCCCCGGACGCTCGCGCTCCGCCTCGGGCAGCCGGGCGTCCGGCGCGGCGGGCGGGCGGGCCGGGGCGGCCCGCTCGCAGGCGGCCGCCGTCCCCAGTCCGACGCCCGCGCACAGACCGAGGAACCGCCTGCGGGCGGTTCCGGAGCCGGGCACCGGGGGTGCCCCCCGCCGTTCTCGACCGTCCACGCCGTCTCCTCGGCCCCCGCTCGTCGGCACGGTCCGGGAAGCCCCGGGACCGGTTCTCCGGCGCGGTTCCGGTCGCCCTGGCGGGTGGCCGGGTGCGCTCCGGCGACCGTAACCCCGGTGGGCCGGCCGCGCACGGCGCGCCGCTGCGGGATTGACAAACCGCTTTGCCGAAACTGCAATGCCCGCATGACCACCGACGACGTTCTCGCGGGCGTGGGGCCACGCCTGCGCCGGCTCCGCAAGGAGCGTGAGGTGACCCTGGCCGCCCTGGCCGAGACCACCGGCATCTCGGTCAGCACCCTCTCCCGGCTGGAGTCCGGGCTGCGCAGGCCCAGCCTGGAGCTGCTGCTGCCGATCGCGCAGGCCCACCAGGTGCCTCTGGACGAACTGGTCGGCGCCCCGCCGGTCGGCGACCCCCGGGTGCGGGCGAGGCCGATGGAGCGGCACGGCCGCACCTTCTATCCGCTGACCCGGCAGCCGGGCGGCCTCCAGGCCTTCAAGGTGGTCGAACCGGAACGCAACCTCGAACCCGACCCGCGCAGCCACGAGGGCTACGAGTGGCTCTACGTGCTGGCGGGGAGGCTGCGGCTGGTGCTCGGCGAGCACGACGTCGTCCTCGGGGCGGGCGAGGCGGCGGAGTTCGACACCCGGGTGCCGCACTGGTTCGGGTCGACGGGGGAGGGGCCGGTGGAGTTCCTCAGCCTCTTCGGACCGCAGGGGGAGCGGATGCACGTCCGGGCGCGCCCCAAGAGGTGAGGCTGTTGCCCAGGACACTGTTCCCCCGGTGGCAAGCGACCGCTTAGTATGCGGTGGACCCGACGAAGCAGTCCCTGGAGGCACCGCATGCAGGCATGGCAAGTGCACGAGAACGGTGAACCGAGCGAGGTGATGCGGCTCCAGGAGGTGGAGCGGCCCACCCCCGGCGACGGCCAGGTCCTGCTGAAGGTGCGCGCCGCCAACGTCAACTTCCCGGACGTGCTGATGTGCCGGGGCCACTACCAGGTGCGCCCGCCGCTGCCGTTCACCCCCGGTGTGGAGATCTGCGGGGAGACCGAGGACGGACGCCGGGTGATCGCCAACCCCGCGCTGCCGTACGGCGGTTTCGCCGAGTACGCGGTCGCGGACGCCGCCGCCCTGCTGCCCGCGCCGGACGCGCTGGACGACGCCGAGACCGCCGCGCTGCACATCGGCTACCAGACGGGCTGGTTCGCCCTGCACCGCCGGGCGGCGCTCCAGGCCGGCGAGACGCTCCTCGTGCACGCCGCCGCGGGCGGGGTCGGCAGCGCGGCCGTGCAGCTCGGCAAGGCCGCCGGGGCGACGGTCATCGGTGTCGTCGGCGGCGCCGACAAGGCGGCCGTGGCCCGCGAACTGGGCTGTGACGCCGTGATCGACCGGCGTTCCGAGGACGTCGTCGCCGCCGTGAAGGAGGCCACCGGCGGCCGGGGCGCCGACGTGGTCTTCGACCCGGTCGGCGGCGAGGCCTACGCCCAGTCCGCCAAGGTCGTCGCCTTCGAGGGACGGATCGTGGTCGTCGGCTTCGCGAGCGGCACCATCCCCAGCCCGGCGCTCAACCACGCCCTGGTGAAGAACTACTCGATCCTCGGCCTGCACTGGGGCCTCTACGCCACCAAGAACCCCAAGCTGATCGCGCACTGCCACGAGCAGCTCACCCAGCTGGCCGCGACCGGCGCCATCAAGCCGCTGGTCAGCGAGCGGGTACCGCTGACCGAGGCCGCGGCGGCCGTGCAGCGGGTCGGCGACGGAGTCACCACCGGCCGGGTCGCCGTCGTACCGAAGGGAGCCGCGGCATGACCGACGCCGCCGAACTGAAGCGCCGCACAGCCGAGTTGCTGGCCGTCCACCCGCCCGCCTCGACGGACAGGCTCGACTTCCTCAGGGCCCGCTTCGACGCGGGACTCGCCTGGGTGCACTTCCCGGAGGGGCTCGGGGGTCTCGGGGCTCCGCGCTCCCTCCAGGCCGTCGTGGACGCCGAGCTGCAAGCCGCCGGCGCCCCCGACAACGACCCCCGGCGCAACGGCATCGGCCTCGGCATGGCCGCGCCGACCATCCTCAAGTACGGCACCCAGGAGCAGAAGCAGCGCTTCCTGCGGCCGCTGTGGACCGGCGAGGAGGTCTGGTGCCAGCTCTTCAGCGAGCCGGGCGCCGGTTCCGACCTCGCCGCGCTCGGCACCCGGGCCGTGCGCGAGGGTGACGCGTGGGTGGTCAACGGCCAGAAGGTGTGGACCTCGGGCGCGCACAACTCCCGGTGGGCCATCCTCATCGCCCGCACCGACCCGAACGTGCCCAAGCACGCGGGCATCACCTACTTCGTCTGCGACATGACCGACCCCGGCGTGGACGTGCGCCCGCTGCGCCAGATCACCGGCGAGGCCGAGTTCAACGAGGTCTTCCTGACCGACGTCCGCATCCCCGACGCCCACCGTCTCGGTGAGGTCGGCGACGGCTGGCGGGTCGCCCAGACCACGCTGAACAACGAGCGCGTCGCCATCGGCGGCATGCGGCTGCCCCGCGAGGGCGGCATGATCGGCCCGGTCGCGAGGACCTGGCGCGAACGCCCCGAGCTGCGCACCCACGACCTGCACCAGCGGCTGCTGAAGCTGTGGGTCGAGTCCGAGGTCGCCCGGCTCACCGCCGAACGCCTGCGGCAGCAGCTCGTCGCCGGCCAGCCCGGCCCCGAGGGCGCCGGCATGAAGCTCGCCTTCGCCCGCCTCAACCAGGAGATCAGCGGCCTGGAGGTGGAACTGCGCGGCGCGGAAGGCCTGTTGTACGACGACTGGACCATGCGCCGGCCCGAACTGGTCGACTGCACCGGCCGTGACGCCGGCTACCGCTACCTCCGCGCCAAGGGCAACAGCATCGAGGGCGGGACCAGCGAGGTCCTGCTGAACATCGTCGCCGAGCGCGTCCTGGGCCTGCCCGCGGAGCCGCGCACCGACAAGGACGTCGCATGGAAGGACCTGGCCCGATGAGCACACAGCCCGACCTGCTGTACTCGGAGGAGGAAGAGGCGCTGCGTTCCGCCGTGCGGGACCTGCTCACCGACCACTGTGACGCCCCCGGCGTCATCGCCCGCACCGAGTCGGACGCCCCGCACGACCTGGCGGCCTGGAAGGCGCTGGCCGACGGCATGGGCCTGGCCGGTCTGCTGGTGCCGGAGGAGCTGGGCGGCCAGGGCGCCTCGCACCGGGAAGCCGCCGTCGTCCTGGAGGAGCTGGGGCGGGCGGTGGCGCCCGTGCCGTACCTGACCAGTGCCGTGGTGGCGACCGAGGCACTGCTGGCCTGCGGGGACGCGGAGCTGCTGGGGCGACTCGCGTCCGGGCGGACGATCGGGGCGCTGGCCGTCGGTCTGCACGTGGCGCCAGGCGCCGCGTTCGACGCCGCACGGGTCGAGGACGGGCTGCTGCACGGCGAGCTGACCGGGATCGCGGACGCGCTCGCCGCGGACGTGCTGCTGGTGCCGGGGGACGACGGCGGCCTGTACGCGGTCGAGGCGGCGGCGGTGACCGTCACCCCGCAGCCGGCCCTCGACCTCACCCGGCCGCCGGCCACGGTCACGCTCGACGGGGCCGCGGGGCGTCGCCTGGGTGACGCGGAACCGGCCGTACGGCGTGCGCTGCGGGCCGGGGCCGGGCTGCTGGCCTCGGAGCAGTTCGGGGTCGCCGAGTGGGCGCTGACGGAGACCGTCCGCTACCTGAAGGAACGCAAGCAGTTCAACCGGCCGGTGGGCGGGTTCCAGGCGCTCAAGCACCGGTTGGCACAGCTGTGGCTGGAGGTCGTCAACCTGCGCGCCGCCGCGCGGGGCGCCGCCGACGCGCTGGCCTCCGGTGAAGACACGGATGTCCTGGTGGCCGTCGCCCAGGCGTACGCGGGGCCGGTCGCCGTGCGCGCGGCCGAGGAGGCGTTGCAGCTGCACGCGGGGATCGGAATGACCTGGGAGCATCCGATCCATCTGTACCTGAAGCGGGCCAAGGCGGATTCGATCGCCTTCGGGACGGCGGGGGCGCATCGGGAGACGCTTGCCGGGCTCGTCGATCTCCAGGCGCCGTGACGCGGCGGCCGTCACACCGGTAACACCACTCGAACGGGGGACGTGTCAGCTGCGCGGGCCGACCCTCCGCTACGCCACACTTGCGGCCGAACGCCCCGGACAGGGCGTGGCGGAGGAGGTTCGCGATGGCCGTTTCCATCTCTGTGGTGCTGCTGCTCCTGTTCGTGGCCGTGCTCTTCATGCGCCAGGGCGGGCTGAAGATCTCGCACGCCCTGGTCTGCATGGTGCTCGGCTTCTTCCTGGCCAGTACCAGCATGGCGCCCACCATCAGCACCGGGCTCACCGCGACCGCCGACCTGGTCAGCAGCCTGCGGCCGTGAGCCGACGGCCCCCGCCGTCGGCCCACCACCGGTCAGGGTTTCCAGAACACCCCGATGCCGTTCGCCACGGCGCGTTCCGGGCTGTCGGTCGGGTGGTTGAGCACGCGCACCGTCTTCGCCCCCGCCGTCCTGGCCACCATGGTCGTGGAGCCGCCGCCGTCCAGGCTGAACGCGTCGGTCGCGCCCAACGCCCGCATCTCCGAGGCGACTTCCGCGATCGTCATGCCCTTGCGGTAGGCGGTCGCGCCGTCGAGAGCGAGCAGGAGGAGCCTGCGTCCGCCGCTCGCGTATCCCACCGCCGTACGCACGGCCGAGACGTTGTCGTCCAGACCGGGCAGCGGCTCGCCGGCGCGCAGCACCGGGTAGCCGCCCACCGCGAAGCGGTAGGGGGTCCTGGCGCCGGACGCCAGCAGCCGCCCGCGGACCGTGACCGGTTCCCCCCGGACGAGCCGACGCAGCCGGTCCGCGCCCGCCTCCCGGCCCAGCAGGACGGTCGTCCCCGCCGCGATCGGGCCGCTGCCCGGGGCCCGGGAGGTGCCGACCACCTTGCCGTCGCGGACCCGGACCTCGAAGGTGTCCCTGCTGCACCCGGCCGCCCGGTCGGTGTCCGAACCGCAGGTGGCGCGTCTGCGGGAGACCGACCCCCAGGCGGCGGTGTAGACGCCCACGCTGCCCTGCGCCAGCGCGTACTGGTTGAGCCCGCGCAGCGGGAGGCTCCCGGCGGGGGTGCGTACCGTGCCGGTGAACACCAGCCGGTCGAGCCGGGCCCGGCGGTCCACGCCCACGCCGAAGACGTCGGTGGTGGCGGTGCCCGGCGGCAGCGACGGACCGAACCGCTGGGCCGTGGGCACCGCGGCCTTGAGCACCCTGCCGTGGGCGATCGCCGGGCCGACGCTCGCCCCGGTCGCCTCGACGCCCGGATGCTGGGTCTCGGTGATGTCGAAGAAGTCGCCGTTCACGCCCGCGACGGCACCGGCCGCGTCGGCCATGGCGGACACCCGCGCACGGGCGGCCACCGCGCCCGGGGTGAGCAGGTCCACCCGGACGTGCGGGTCGGTCAGGTCGACGGTCAGCACGTGGGCCCGGACCGTGCCCCGGACCGCCGGGACGTCGAACTGCCGGTAGGTGATCCCGGACGGGATCCGGCCGGCCCCCGGCACGGCGCCGGCCGGTGCCGCTCCCGTGAGGGCCGCACCGGCCAGCACGCCGGACGTGGTGAGAATCGTGAACAGAGTTCGGGTCGTCGCTGCCGGTCGTCTCCGACGATGCGTCACCGCACCCCCTGATGTCTCGTCAAGTTCCACAGGACACAGGGAAGTGCAGCAGACGCGGGTGACCTACGAGGCCGCTAGCCGTCGACTACGCGAGAACGGGTGAGAAAACGCACCCCCTCGGGCGCCTCCAGCGAGAATCCGCTACCGCGTCCGGGGACCACGTCCACGATCAGGCGGGTGTGGCTCCACGCCTCGTACTGGCTGCGGGACATCCAGAAGGTGACCGGCTCCGCGACGCCGTCCACCGCGAGTTCGGCCAGCAGCACGTCCGAGCCGCCGGTGCGGAACTCGCCGTCCGGGTAGCACATGGGCGCGCTGCCGTCGCAGCAGCCGCCCGACTGGTGGAACATCAGCGGACCGTGTGCGGCGTGCAGTCGGCGCACCAGATCGGCGGCCTGCGCGGTGAGCTCCACACGCGGCGGAGCTGTCGTCTCGTCCATGGTCACCGTCCTGGCGGCAGGGGTGTCGGATCCCCTCAGTCTCACGCTTCGCCATCCGGCCGTCCAGCGGCGGTCGTCGGTCCGCGCCGGGCCCGCGGGCACGGCACGCTCACGGTGCAGGCGCTCGCGTGGCGGGCAGCAGATCCGTGACCTTCCGCTCCAGGAACGGCAGAGCGCGCTGACTCCGGACCGCCAGCGCGATCGACGCGGCCACCGTGGTCAGGGCCGCCGGGCCCAGCGGGGTGCAGCCGAAGAAGTGGCTGACCGCCGGCGTCTCGATGAGAGCGATCAGCACCGCCGCCGAGCCGAGCGCGGTGAGCCGCACCAGCGGGCTGTCACGGCGGTCCAGCAGTGTCTGCACGAGCTGGGTGCCGACCACCGCGGCCAGCGCCATCGTGCTGGAACGGCGGGCCGTTCCCGGCGTGGCCCGGCCGGCGAGCCAGGCCAGGAGCGCGCCCACGCTGGTCGTCAGCGCACGGTGCCGGATCTGCCGCAGCAGCGGCGCTCCGAGCGCGGCCGACGGCGAGCCGGGGTCCTCCCGCTCGGCCGGCGCCTTCGGGGTGACGGCCACCGCCATCGCCGGGAACAGGTCCGTGAGGAGGTTGACCAGCAGCATCTGCCGGGTGGACAGCGGAGCCCGGCCGGCCAGCAGGGTGCCGAGCACACCGAAACCGACCTCGCCCGCGTTGCCGCCGATGAGGATGGCCACGGCGTCCGCGACCCCGTGCCACAGCGACCGACCCTCCCGCACCGCGTCGATCAGCACCGTCAGATCGTCATCGGTCAGGACGAGGTCGGCGGCGTTGCGGGCGGCGGCCGAACCGCGGGTGCTGATGCCCACGCCGACATCGGCGGCACGGATCGCCGCCGCGTCGTTGGCGCCGTCCCCGACCATGCCGACCACCCGTCCCGCGTCCCGCAGCGCCTCGATGACCTGTAGTTTCTGCTCCGGCGCGACACGTGCCACCACACCGGCGTCGCGCAGCACCCGGGCCCTGCCCGAACGGTCGGCGGCCGCGAGGTCGTCGCCGGTCACCACGACGGTGTCCGCGGGCCAGCCCAGTTCGGCGGCGATCGTCCGCGCGGTCCCCGGATGGTCGCCGGTGAGCATCACCGGTCGTACGCCCTCCTCCCGCAGACCGCGCACCAAGGCGGTGGAGGTCTCGCGCGGGGTGTCCGCGAGGGCAAGCAGGCCGACGAACTCAAGCTGCTCCAGAGGCTGTTCGAGGACGCCCGAGACGTCCTCGGCGTCGTCGAGCCGACGTTGGGCGACGGCGAGGACCCGCAGGCCCTCGGCGGCCAGCGACTGCGCCGTCGCCGAGGCGGCTTCGGGGCGGCCGGAGCAGGCCGGCAGAACGGTCTCCGGTGCGCCCTTCACCACCAGCAGCGGCGGTCCGTCGCCGGACCGGCCGACGGCGGCCGCGTACCCGCGGGCCGCCTCGAACGGGAGTCCCTCCACCTGCACCCAGTCGGGGTCGGGTTCGGCCGCCTCCAGGACCGCCGCGTCGGTGACGTGAACCGGCGGCTTGTCGCCGTTGCCGACCTGGGGGCAGGCCCGGGCCGCCACCCGCAATGTGCCGGCCACGCGTTCGTCGCCCGCCGGGTGGCCGTGTCCCTCGCCGTCGGTCACCCGCGCCAGGCGCAGGGTGTTCTCGGTGAGCGTGCCGGTCTTGTCGAAGCAGACGGTGTCCATCCGGCCCAGCGCCTCCAGCGCGCGGGGCGCCCGGACCAGCACCCCGTCCCGGCTCAGCCGCCGGGCGGCGGCCAGTTGGGCGACCGTCGCCACCAGCGGCAGCCCCTCCGGCACGGCGGCCACGGCCACTGCGACACCGCCGCTGACCGCCTCCCTGATCGGGCTGCCCCGCAGCAGTGCGAGACCGGTGACCGCGGCGCCGCCACCCAGTGTCAACGGCAGGGCCTGCGCGGTGAGTTCGTGCAGCCGGGCCTGGACTCCGGCGGCCGGGGGCGTGCGCGCGGCCAGGTGGACGGCGCGCGCGGACTCGGTGCGCTCGCCCGTGTCCACGACCACCGCGCGCGCCTGCCCCGCGGCCACCGTGGTGCCTTCGAAGACCATGGAGTGCCGGTCCGCCACCGGCACGTGCGGGGTCGCCGCGGTGTGCTTCTCCGTCGGCACCGACTCGCCGGTCAGCGCGGACTCGTCCACCTCCAGGCCGTCCTCCGACAGCACCCGGGCGTCGGCCGGCACCACGTCGTCGGTGTGCAGGTCGATCACGTCGCCCGGCGCCAGGCGCGCCGCGTCGACGGTGTGGGTGTCCGGTTCGTCGGGGGAGTCCGCCACCCGCGCCTGCCGCTTCTGCTCGGCGAGCAGCCCGGACACGGCCCGTTCGGCCCGCAGTCGCTGGATGCCGCCGATCAGCGCGTTCAGGTCGAGCGCGCCGACCACCAGCAGGGCGTCCACCACCGAGCCGACGATCGCGGACGCGGCCGAGCCGACCGCCAGCACCGGGGTCAGCGGGTCGTCCAGTTCGCTGCGCACGGCACCGGCGAGCCGCAGCGTCCACCGCACCGGGGTGAGCAGCGGGTTACGGGACGGCTCCGCGGCCCGCTGCCGCTCCTCGGGCGACACCGGCTCCCGTTCGTGCTCCAGGCGCTCCAGGGTCTCCCGCGCGCCCAGTTCGTGCCAGTGCACCCGGGCCCTGGGGTGCGGCGCGCCGGCCCGTGCCACCCGCAGCGCCTCCCAGGTCCCCGACAGCAGGGCCGTCGCGGCGGCACCGTCCACCGGCGCGTGCCGCATCCCGGGCAGCGCGGCCAGCCGGCCGCGCCCGCTCCTCGACTCGCCGACGGCCACCAGCAGCCCGGACAGCGCGGCCCCCGACCGGGCCAGGATCTGCGAGCGCCGGCCCACCCGGCGCGCGGCCGGTACCGCGGTCAGCAGCCGCCACACGTCGGGCAGTCCGTGCAGGGCGAGGGCGTCGGCACCCCAGACGACCGTGCTGCCGGCGTCGGCGAGCGCGAGCGCGATGTCCCCGGCGAGCAGCCCGGCCAGCAGCCCGTGGTCCCGCTCCGACCACAGCCGGGCCACCGTGATCACCGCGCCCGAGTCCTCGGGCAGGGAGCACACCACGTCGTCCAGCGGCCGTCGGGCGTCCACCACCTGGTCGGCGAGGCCGGTGTAGTCCTCCAGCGCCGGGTCGTCCACCAGGACGACCCGCAGCCCGGCGCGCCGGGCCGCGTCCAGCACCGGCTCCGTCCAGGGATCGGCCTCCCCGTCCGCGCCCCGGACCGCGCTCGGATGCAGCACGAGGGTGCCGGCGAGTTCCAGCTCCCGCAGCCGCTCGGGGTCGCGGACCAGCAGCCCCGAACGGGCCAGTACGGCACCGAGGACCGCCTCGAAGGCGGTCGGCCCGTACCGGGCGGCCTTCGGCGAGGCCGCGAGCACCGCCTCCGCCGCCTCGGTGACGTCGTGTTTGACCAGCAGGGTGGCGGCTGCCCCCAGGACGCCGCCGGCGAACGCGTGGTTGGCGTAGTCCGCGGACGGGGGGGTGCGCAGGGGCGGGCGTGGGCGGCCGTCGTCTCCGGTGCTCGGCCGGTCCGGGTTGCACAGTTCGTCGTGGAACAGCTCGAAGGCGGCCGCCCGTGCCATCGTGTCGGCGAGCCGGCAGCCGCGCAGGGTTCCGTCGAGCAGCAGCGCCGCGGGGGTCTGCCCGGCTCCGTGGGCCGCCGCGTTCGCGCACGTCAGCAGCAGGTCCATGGCGTCGGCACCCAGGTGGTCGCGGAGCAGGCCGCGGAAGCGGGGGTTCTCCCGCAGGACGGTCACCACCGCGGTCACCACCCGCGGCGACGGCGGCAGCCGCAGCGTGTACGCGGCGACGCCCACGCCGGTGCCGACCAGGTCGGCCGCGAGGGTCGCCAGGGCCGCCCGGATCCCCCGCCGGTCCGCCGGGTGCGGGATGTCCTCGGGGCCGGCGTCGTCCGCCACGAGACCGGAACGGACGGCGAGATCGCTCGCGTACTCCAGAACCTCGTCGGTGACCGCCTCCTCGGCCGCGGCCACCACCAGGCGCCCGAGCCCCTCGTCCCAGTAGGCGAAGAGCACGTCCGGATGCTCGGCCAGCTCGGCGGCGACCTGCACGGCGAGCCGGCGCACCCCGCCGGCCCTGCCGGCCCGCGCCGGATCCGCCGCCCGCAGCGCGAGGTGCGCCCGGGCGCCGGAGCGCCACTGCCGTTCGGCCCCGAGCAGCGCGTTGCGTGCCGCACGCGTCATGCGGGTGGCCATGTCCAGGCTCCGGACACCGGCCCGCGCGGTCCCGGCGGCGGCTCCGGCGGCCGCGCCGATCCCCGGCGCGGCCGCCCTGGCCAGCAGTCCGGGCGCCGTGGACACCGCCCGCACGGCCAGGGACGGCACTCTCGGCAGTCCGAACGCCATCACGCACCCCCGGCCCGCATCAGCCGGCGGGCGGGGCGGTCGGGTCGGCCGGCGGTGCGACCACGTGCGGGGGATCGTCGTCGTCGGCGGGGGCCGGTGCGGTCGATCCGGTGGGCGGGGCGAGCGGGTCGTCGTACGGATCGGGGTCGTGCGGTTCGGCGGGCGTGCCCGGTCCGGCTGCCGATTCCTGCTCGTCGGACCCGCCGAGACCAGTCGCTGTGTCCTGTTCGGCGGGTGTGCCGAAGTCAGCCGTCGTGTCCTGTTCGGCGGGTGTGCTCGGTCCAGCCGTGGCGTCCTGTTCGGCGGGTGTGTCGAGGTCGGTGGACAGGATGTCGAGGTCGGTGGACAGGAGCTGTCCGGTGGGCCTGTCGAGGTCGGCGGGCGCGGGCCGGCCGTGGGGTGTCGCGGCCGGTCCGTCCGGTCCGAGGACGGCAGCCGCGGCCGCGGTGGTGGCGGGCCCGGCCGACGCTGCGGCCGGGCCGTCCGGCATCTCGTCCCCCCGCAGCGGGCCCGGACCCGCCACGCCCGCGCCCGGGCCGGGCTCCGTCACGGCGTCGCCCATCGCCACATAGGCGCCGTGGCCCGCGCTTTCCGTCGTCTCCCGGGCCGGCGCGTTCATGGCCGCGCTCTCGCCGCTCGGCCCCGGCCGCGGCTGGGTCAGCCAGGCCACCGCGGCGCCGGTCAGCGCGACCGGCCACTCCACGACTCCGGTCACCCCCAGCACCCCGGCTCCCGCGTACACCGCCATCCGGCGGCCTCGGGGCGACACCGCACCGATCTTGTCCAGCGTTCCCTCCGCGGCCTTGGTCACGGCTCCGGCGCCGGGTACCTTCCGCACCGCCGAGGCCGCGTTCCGCAGGGGCGCGGTGAGGGCCGAGGACGACTTCTGCTCAGCCATGACTACTCCTCGTCACTGCCGGGATCGCTCCTTCTGCCTGCTGAGTGCCCCGGAACATGCAGGCCCATCCGGTACTTACCGAACATTTCGGGAGCGAGTGGCGCGTCGATGGTGGCACCCGTGTACGCGCACCCACTGACCTGCGATCGTCCGCCAGAGGGAGGCGGTCTGCGACCACTGGGGCTTCCGGGACTTCAAGCCGAAGGGCGGGGCCCTCACGGGCGCCGAGGAGGTCAAGGCCGTACAGGCGCTGAAGGAGCGCTTACGCAGGGGTCCTCGGCGTAGGCGAGGGTGCCGAGCAGCAGCCGGCACAGTTCGACGGCCTCCCGCAGCGACCACGCCCCGGGCGCGAGATCCTCGCCGAGTTCCGCCGGGCCACCGGGCTGCCCACCGCGACCAACATGATCGCCACCGACCGGCGGCACCTCACCCACGCCCTCGCCCTGCAGTCGGTGTCGATCACGCTCGCCGACCCACACTTCTGGACCCTGCGCGGCTCGGTGCGGGTGGCCCAGCCATGCCATGGCCCACTGCTGCGCCGCCGCCCCCGGCGAGTACAACGCCCTGGACACGCACTGGATCTGGCAGGAGGGCCAGGAGCGGCTCACCGTCGAGCCGCCGAGGGGTCGTCGGGGCGAGGTCGCGGTCACCGACGCCCCCGGTCTCGGTGTCCGCCTCGACGTGGGCCGCCTGCTCGCAGGCCCACGCCCTCCACCAGGAGCGTGACCTCGGCGCGGGCCCGGGCGACGCGACCGGGATGCGGTACCTGGTGGAGGGCTGGACCTTCGACGCCAAGCGGCCCTGCATGGTGCGGTGAGCGGGTAGCGGCCGTGCCGTCCGTGAACCGGGTGAACCGGCGGCGGTCGTACCCGTGAGCCGGCAACCCCCGATGTGTCCGCGCCGTCACGCGTCCTGTGCGACCTGGGCGTTCTTCTCCTTCGCGGGGGGTTCCGCTCCGGCCGTCCGGAGCGTGCGCTGCTGCCGGGGCGTGCGCAGCAGTACCGCCGCGACCAGGGCGGCCAGCACCGTGAGGCTGCCCGCCGTGATCAGGCACAGCCGCATCCCGTCCAGGAACGCGTCGCCGAGCGCACCCATCGCCTGTCCGGTCCGCGCGCCCAGGTCCAGCCCGGCGACCGCGCCGAGACCGTCCGCCCGCGCGACGGAGACGATCCGGTCCTGGGCCGCGCCGGTGACTCCCGCGTCGGTCAGGTGACCGGGGAGTGCGTCGATGGCTCGGGTGGTGAGCAGGGCGCCCAGGACGGCCGGGCCGAGAGCCCCGCCGACCTGCCGGAAGGCGTTGTTGCCCGCCGCGGCCATACCGGCCAGGTGGTGGGGCACGGAGGCCACCGCGGTCGCCGTCATGGGCGTCATCACCAGCCCCATGCCGAGGCCCAGCAGGACGAGCCGCCAGGCGGCCGAGCCGAAGGAGGTGTCGGCGGCGAGGCCGGTCAGCGCGAACTGCGCGGCGGCGACCATCAGCAGACCGCAGGTGATCATCCAGCGGGCCGAGAGCCGGTGCATCAGCCGCCCGGCCGGTCCGCCGACGAGCAGGGCTGCCCCGGTGACCATCAGCAGCCGCCAGCAGGCCTGCAGGGTGTCCAGCCGCTGCACCATGCCGAAGTAGAGGCTGAGCACGAAGAAGAACCCGATCAGCGCGAGGAAGCTGGTCAGCGCGACGAGCGTGGTGGCCGTGAAGGCCGGACTGCGGAACAGGCTCAGGTCCAGCATCGGGCTGGCGCTGCGCCGCTCCGCCAGCACGAAGGCGACACCGGCGACCACCGCGGTGAACAGCGCCACCATCACCTTGACGTCGGTGAACGAGCCGGCGCCGCCCTCGATCACGCCGTACACCAGCGCGGTGATCGCGAGAGTCGCGGTGATCTGGCCGGGCCAGTCCAGCCGGCGCCCGTGCGGGGCGCGGGAGTCGGTCAGCTGCCCGGCCGCGATCGCGACCGAGAGCAGCGCGACGGGCACGGACGGCAGGTAGATCCAGCGCCAGGAGAAGTGCGCGACGACGACACCGGCGATGACCGGGCCGACCGCCAGCGCCGTCATCAGGCAGGTGGCCCAGATGCCGATGAACTTCCCACGCTCCCGGTGGTCCGGCACCGCGTGGCTGATCAGCGCCAGTGTGGTCGGCAGCAGCGCCGCCGCGCCGATTCCGGCCAGGGCCTGTCCGGCCCAGACGACCTCGATGGAGTGCGCGCACAGCGCGGTGACCGCGCCCGCCGCCGAGAAGAGCAGCCCGGCCTGGAACACCTTTTTGCGCCCGTGCACGTCGCCGAAGACACCGGCGGTGAGGATGAACGCGGCCATCGGCAGTACGAAGGCGTCCTGCACCCAGGACAGTTGGGCGGTCGAGGCGTTCAGCGCCGCTTGCAGGGCGGGCAGGCTCACGGCGACGGTGGTGACCGGCAGATAGGCGACGAAGACGCCCAGGCAGGCCATCACGATCGTGGCCGTCCGACGCTCGACCGGCCCGTTCGCCGGTGTCGTGAGATTCACGGGGACACTCCTTCGCGGCGCACGGCACCGCGCTCGAAGGCCGCCGGCATGTGCGGCGGCCCGCTGACGTCCGGGCCGCCGAGGGGAGACCCGCCGCCACAGCATCCGGCCGGAGGCCGCGCAACCGCCACACACATCCCCGCCGACCTACGAAAACCTCCATATCCGCTGCGCCCGATGGCAGACTTCCACCATGCTCGACTCCGTGGACAGAAAGATCCTCCGCGCCCTGCAGTGCGCGCCCCGGCTGCCCTTCCGCCGGATCGGCGAGGTGGCCGGAGTCTCGGAGCAGACCGCGGCCCGCCGGTACCAGGCGCTGCGGCGTTCCGGCGCCCTGCGGGTGCTGGGCCTGGTCAACCCGCGGGTGTACGGCACCGCGGAATGGGTTACCCGCATCCGCTGCCGCCCCGACCTGGTCGGCCCGCTCGCCGACGGCCTCGCCCGGCGCCCCGACATCGCCTATGCCCATCTGGCCTCGGGCGGTTCGGAGATCTTCTGCATCATTCGGGCGCCGTTCGACATGCAGCGCGACGACATCCTGCTGCGCCGGCTGCCGCGGGCCGCCGCGGTCCTGGACATCGCCGTCGACCTGCTCATCCACGCCTACGGGACGCCCGGCAGCAGCGAGTGGACCGGCTACGGGGACGACCTCACCGACGAGCAGGTACGGCAGCTCACCGCGCAGCGGCCGACGCCCGCTCCCGTGCCGCCGACGCCCCCGGCCCAGGAGGACGCCCCGCTCCTCGACGCCCTCGCCGAGGACGGCCGTACCACCCACACTCGGCTCGCCGAACTCACCGGCTGGTCGCTGTCCCGGGTGGCCCGGAGGCTGGAGGCGCTGGAGAGTTCCGGCACCCTCACCTACGACGTCGAATTGCTCCCCGAACCGCTCGGCTTCCAGCTCAACGCCATCGTCTGGCTGCGGGTCGCCCCCGCCGGGCTGGAACGGGTCGGTGAGGCGGTCGCCCGCCACGCGGAGGTCGCCTTCGTGGGAGCCGTCAGTGGCGAGTACAACCTGATGGTCATCGTCATCGCCCGGGACGCCGAGGACTTCTACCAGTACCTGACCACGAGCATCGCGGCGATCGAGGGCATCGACGGCTACAGCGTCAGCATCCGGGTCCGCCGCCTGAAACAGGCGGCCTCCCTCATCTCCCGCGGCCGGCTGGTACCACCGCCGACGCTCTAGCCGCGCGCCGCGCACCGCGCGGCTCTCTCCGGTGGTCGCCCCGTTCCATGGCGTTAACCTGTCGTTATGTGCCCGAACCGCCCGGAGGGGGACGAAACCGACCCGGTCGTGAGGGCGCGGGACAAAGCGCTGGCCCTGGCGCTTCGGCAGGCGGTGGCGGGCGTCGGAGGCCAGGGCGCCCTCGTCCACCGCTGGGACCCCGGCACGCGCCGGCTCGACCTGGTGGCGGCGGAGGGTGTCAGCGCCGAGGCCGCCCGGCCCTGGCACGTGCTGCGCGAGGAGCAGGACGTGCCGCCGTCCTGTGCGCTGCGGCGCGGTGTCCTCGTCCGCACGGCCGGGGACCGCCTCGCGACCGGCGCCGCGGGCACCGTGGCGGTGCCGCTGGTCGGGGCCGGCGGCCCGATCGGCGCCCTGACGGTCATGCTGTCCGGGACGGACGGACCCGACGACGTGGAGCTGTCCTTCCTCCATGCCGTGGCCGCCTGGACCGCCGAGCACCTGGAACGCCCCGGCGGCCGGCCCCCGCAGAGGGACTCCGTGCCCGGACACGAGCGGACCGCCAGGGCGGCGGAGCTGACCTCGGCGCTCGCCGAGGCGGTGACGGTCCAGGACGTCGTACGGGCCGTGGCCGAACACGTCCTGGCCCCCTTCGGCGCCGAGGGACTGATCGTCTCCGTGTTCGAGAACGGCCGGCTCACCAGGGTCGGCCAGGTGGGCTACCCGGTGGACTACCTGAAGCGGTTCGAGGGCCCGCTCCACGCGGGCCTGCCCGTCACCGACGTGCTGCGGTCCCGCAGTCCGCTGTTCCTGGAGTCACCGGCCCAGATCTACCAGCGCTACCCCGCGGTCACCGACCGGATCCTGATGGGCACCTCGCCGAAGATGGCCTGGGCGTTCCTGCCGCTGGTCGCCTCCGGGCGGGCGGTGGGGATGGCGATCCTGTCGTACAGCCGGCCGCACTCCTTCGGCGAGGCGGACCGCACCCTGCTGACCACGTTCAGCGCCCTGGTCGGCCAGGCCCTGGAGCGGGCCCGGCTGTACGACCTGGAGCACGCCCGCGCCCAGGAGCTGCAGAGCGCCCTGCTGCCCCGCACCCTGCCCAGGCCGCCCGCCGCCGTCGCGGCCGCCCGGTACCTCCCAGCGGGCCGCGGCGAGCAGGTCGGCGGCGACTGGTTCGACGTGATCCCGCTCTCCGGCGACCGGGTGGCCCTGGTGATCGGCGACGTGATGGGCCACGGCATCGCCGAGGCGGCCACCATGGGCCGGCTGCGCACCGCCGTACGCACCCTCGCCGACCTCGACATGGCCCCCGACGAACTGCTGGGCCATCTCAACGACCTGGTCAGCGACTTCGGCGAGGACTTCTACGCGACCTGTCTGTACGCCGTGTACGACCCGGTCGGCCGCAGGTGCGGCTACTCTCTGGCCGGTCATCCGCCGCCCGTCTTCGTGTACCCGGACGGCACCGTCCACAGCCCCGTGCTGAGCCCCGACCCACCGCTCGGCGCCGCCACGCCGCCGTTCGCCGCGCACGACCTGCCGCTGCCCGACGGGAGTCTGGTGGTCCTGTGCACCGACGGGCTCATCGAATCCGGCGCCCAGGACGCCGAACAGGGACTGACCCGGCTGCTGAGCGTGCTGTCCAAGGCCGCGGTCGGCCCGGCCCGCTTCACCGGCCTTGACGAGGAGGCGGACGCGCGGGGCCTGGAGGACCTGTGCGACACGGTCGTCTCGGAGCTGCTGCCGGACCGGGACCACACCACCGACGACGCGGCCCTGCTCATCGCCCACACCCGGGCCATGCCCGCCGACGACGTCGCCTCCTTCGGCCTGCCCGACGACCCGCGGGCGGCCGGCCAGGCCCGGGATCTCGTCCGCGACCAGCTCTCCCGCTGGGGCCTCGACGAACTGACGACGACCACCGAACTCCTGGTGAGCGAGCTGGTCGGCAACGTGATCCGGCACGCCAAGGGGCCCATGCGGCTCCGGCTGCTGCGCAGCCGCAGTTTGACCTGCGAGGTCTACGACGGCAGCCTGAGCACCCCGCGCATCCGGCACGCCACCTACACCGACGAGGGGGGCCGCGGCCTCCAGCTGGTCGCCGCCCTGTCCCGGCGCTGGGGCGCCCGCTACCTCAGAGACGCCAAGTGCATCTGGACGGAACAGGACATCCCCGACGGTCTCGGCAACCGGCTCGCCGCCGCCGAGGTGCCCGCCCCCTGAGGTGGCGGCCGACCGCCTCCTAGCTGACGAACCCGACATGCGCCAGGGCCTGCTTCAGCAGCACCCCGTGACCGCCGGGCATCTCGCTCTGCACGGCCTCCAGCATCGCTTCCTGCGGGCTGAACCACACCAGGTCCAGAGCGTCCTGCCGGGGCCGGCAGTCACCCGTGACCGGCACGATGTAGGCCAGCGACACCGCGTGCTGACGCGGGTCGTGGTACGGGGTGACGCCGAGCGTCGGGAAGTACTCGGCCACCGTGAACGGCTGCAGCGAGGCCGGTACCCGGGGCAGCGCGACCGGTCCCAGGTCCTTTTCCAGATGACGCAGCAAGGCGTCGCGGACCCGCTCGTGGTGGAGCACCCGGCCGGAGACGAGGGTCCGGCTGACCGTGCCGTCCGGGCCGATGCGGAGCAGCAGTCCGATGCTGGTGACTTCGCCGCTGTCGTCGACGCGCACGGGCACGGCCTCCACGTACAGGATCGGCATGCGGGCGCGAGCCATCTCCAGCTCGTCGGAGGACAGCCAACCGGGCGTGGTATCGGTCATGTCAGACATTGCTTGATCATACTTTCCGGGCGGGGCACGCGGTCAGTCGCGGCCGGTGTCGGATGCGGGAAGCCCGTAGACGCGGCGGGCGTTCTCGCGTCCCGTCCAGGCGGCGATCCGCACCGCGTCGGCCGGGCTCAGTTCGTCGGCGTCCACCCGGTCCTGGAGCAGTCCGGCCAGCCCCTGCCGGAAGGACAGCGCTCCGAGATGGTGGAACTCGGCCACACCATAGGCGTCCGAGCTGTACAGCAGTTTGCGGAACGGGGTGATCTCCATCGCCTCGGCGAGCACCGCCCCGGCCCGCGTCGCCCCCACGTAGTGCAGCGTCAGCCCCACGTCGAGGTGCACATGTTCGAACACCGTGGCCAGATAGGCGGCCTGGCGGTGGTACGGCCAGCAGTGCAGCAGCAGGACCGGGACGGTGCCGGTGGTCAGCCGCAGCCAGTCGGTGAGCAGTGCCGGATCCGCGTGGTGCAGCCTGAGGTCCGAGTCCCCGAAACCGGCGTGGAGTTGGAGCGGCAGCCCGAGGGCGACGGCGATCCACAGCAGGTGGCGCATCAGCACCGGGTCGGTGAGCCGTCCGCCGCCGTCCGCCAGCCACAGCGCGGCGGCCCGGGTCACCTCGGCGTACGTGGGACGCGCCGGGTTCAGGTCGAACCCGGTGCGGTAGGCGGCCACCGACTTCACCGCGACCACCCCGGGCCGCCGTACCGCCGCCTCGGCCGCCGCCCGGAAGGCGCCCGCGTACTCGCCCGCCTCGACGCCCCGCGCGGCCACCTGCTCGGCGATGCCCTCCAGCCGCACCACCTCGTAGGCGGTGCCCCCGGCCGCCTCGGCGAGTTCGGCGGGGGAGGTGACCGGCTGCGGGGCGAACCCGGTGTCCACGCAGAACGCCTCGGCGTGCGCCGCCCGCAGAAAACGGCGGTTGACCTCCTGCCAGCCCAGTTCCGCCCGGCGCGCCAGGTAGTCGACGGCCGGGGCGTGCCGGTCCAGGCCGAGCAGCGGCGCGCAGTGCCGTCGTACGGCGACGCCCACCGGGCTGTCGAACGGTGACACGCCCGGCCACGCCTCGCCCTCGGTGAGCAGGGCCGCGAACTCCGGTGCGGTGAGGTCGGCGGCGACCGCGCCGTGGCAGTGGTGGTCGACGAGGGGGAGCGCGTCGAGGGCTTCCCTGACCTGCCCTGTCATCAGTACTTCCAGCGGTAGGCCGCCGCCACCCCGGCGTCATCGAGCCCGGCGACGGATCCCGTCTCGCCCTCGCGCACGGCGATCACCGCGTCCGCGAGGACCGGCCCGAGCGCGGCCCGCAGCACCTCGTCCTGGCGGAACTCCTCGACGGCCTGCGGCAGCGAGGTCGGCAACCGCCGCACCCCCCGGGCCACCGCCTCGTCGGGGATCAGCGCGGCCGGGTCGCCGGTGACCTCGGCGGGCAGCGGCGCCGCCGTGGTGAGCCCGTCGAGTCCCGCGGCGATCACGCAGCCGAGCGCGAGATACGGGTTGGCGGCCAGGTCGACCGGCTTGATCTCCAGGTTGGCGTCCTCGCCCTGGTGGCCGGTCGTGCCGGTGACGACGCGGATCGCGGTCTCGCGGGTCTCCCGGCCCCAGGCCGTGAACACTCCCGCCCACTGGGAGGGTTTGAGCCGCAGATAGCTGGCCGGGCTCGGCGCGGTCACCGCCGTCAGCGCCGGCAGGTGCGTCAGCAGCCCGGCCACGAAGGACTCCGCCGCGGCCGTCATGCCGTACCGGGCGTCGCCGCCCGCGTGCAGGTTGACGCCGTTGCGCCACACCGAGAGATGGAGATGGCCGCCGTTGCCGACACCCCGCTCCACGACGGCCGGCGCGAAGGAGGCCCGCAGCCCGTGCCTCTGCGAGACGGCGCGGACGGTCTGCCGGACCAGGACGCTCTGGTCGGCCGCCGCCACCGGGTCCAGGGCGCCGGTGGACAGCTCGAACTGGCCCGGCGCGTACTCCGGGTGCAGCTGGGCGACCGGCACCTCCTGCGCCTCCAGGGTCGCGAGCAGGTCGGCGGTGTAGTCGCTCAGCTCGATCTGCCGGGTCGCGCCGTACGCCGGACCCCAGGTCGCGGGCGTGAACTCGTCGGCCGACGCGCCGGGTCGGCCGAGCGACCACTCGATCTCGACGCCCGCCCGGAAGGTGACGCCGTGCCGGTCCTCGGCGTCGGCGACGACCCGGCGCAGGAAGGTGCGGCTGCAGCCCGGGTGCCGGTCGCCCTCCTGGGTCAGCCGGTCGACGGGCGCCCACGCCCAGCCGGGCTGCCCGGCCAGCACCACGAGCCGGTCCAGGTCCGGGTAGAGGCGCAGATCGCCGTCGGGGGAGCCGAGGACGTCGGTGCGTACGATCGCGTCGTTCGCCAGGAACGTGTCGAACACCGGGGACATGCCGACGCCCCGGGCCACCGCCGAGTGCAGCCCCTGCCAGGGGACCGTCTTCACCCGGCAGATCCCGGCGGTGTCCACGTAGGCCAGCACGATCCCGCGCACACCCCGCGCGGACAGTTCGTGGGCCAGGGCGTGCGCACGGGCGAGATCGCCGGGGTGCCCGCCGGGCACGGGGTCGACCAGGGGTGGCATACGACGTCCTCCTCGACGGGCTCGGATGCGCGCGTACCGGTCAGGGTTTCACGCTTCCCGCGCCGAACCGCGGAACGCGGACCGGCGCCGGGGAGTCGGGAGGCCGCGCTCGGGCGCACACGTCGAACCGGCCCGACGTGTGCACGTCGGGCCGGTCCGTGGGGAGGGGGATACTCCCGGTGCTCAGCTGTTCTCGGCCGCGAACATCCAGCGCTGCTTCTCCAGGTCGGCGGTGATGGTGATCAGCAGGTCCTGGGTGACCGGGTCGGGCTCCTCGGTCGCGGCGATCCGCTCGCGCAGCCGTCCGACCGCCGCCTCCAGCGTCCGCACCATCAGCTCCACGACCTCGTCGTCCCGCAGCCAGCCGTCCTTGGCACCGGGCAGCGCGAAGGCCGCCGCGATGGTCTCCGGGCGGCCGTCCGGAGACACGCCCAGGGCGGCGGCGCGTTCCGCGACCGTGTCCGAGTAGGCGCGTGCGGTGGCGACCACCTCGTCCAGCTGGAGGTGGATCGATCGGAAGCGCGGACCCACGATGTTCCAGTGGGCCTGCTTCCCGATCAGTGACAGACCCAGCAGATCCACCAGCGTCTCCTGCAGAGCAGTCCCGGTGACCTGAAGTGCCCCGTCGGGCAGCGTGCTCTTCACGACGGTCATGGCGCGCGTCTTCCTTTCGTTCTGAGCGATTCGCTCCGAGGCTCGTTCCGAGCTGTCGTGGAAGCTCGGGTGCCCTCACTGCCCAGGAGCAAACGCCTGCCGGGGCCGATCGGCGAGACGGTACCTACCGCGACGGCTTGTCCGGACATAGCATCGGTCTCCGCATGAACACGATGACGCTCTGGCACATGTCCGGCTGGGGGTTCGCCGCCCTGGCACTCGCCGCACTGCTCGTCGGCTTCTCCAAGACCGCCGTCAGCGGCGCCAACACCGTCAGCCTCGCCGTCTTCGCCGCGGTCCTGCCGGCCCGCGCCTCCACCGGCGTCCTGCTCCCGCTGCTCATCGCGGGCGACGTACTGGCCGTCGCCACCTACCGCAGGCACGCGCACTGGCCGACGCTGTGGCGGCTGTTCCCGGCGGTGGCGGCGGGAGTGGTGATCGGCACCCTGTTCCTGGTGTGGGCCGGCGACGGGGTCGTCCGTACGTCGATCGGCGCGATCCTGCTGCTGATGGCCGGGGTCACGCTGTGGCGGCGGCGCACCGCCGACGGGCCGGACGACCCGGACGCGGTCACCACCCGGGCGGGCCGGGCGAAGGCCGGTTCGTACGGTGTGCTCGGCGGCTTCACCACGATGGTCGCCAACGCGGGCGGCCCGGTGATGTCGATGTACCTGCTGTCGGCCGGTTTCCGCAAACTCGGCTTCCTCGGCACGTCGGCTTTCTTCTTCCTGATCGTGAACGTGTCCAAGGTCCCCTTCAGCGCCGGGCTCGGCCTGATCGACGGCGACTCGCTGCTGCTCGACGCGGCACTCGTGGCGTTCGTCGTCCCCGGCGCGTTCCTCGGGAAGTGGGCCGTGAACCGGATCAACCAGCGGCTGTTCGAGCAGCTCGTCATCGCGGCGACGATCGTGGGCGGCGTGCAGCTGCTCCTGCGCTAGCCGGTCCCGGGACCCGGGAATGCGGCGGCGGGGGGCGTTGTTGGACCCGTCGTGATTGACATGCTCGGATCATGAACGCCGGGTGTGGAGAAAGGGAGGACCTCATGGCACGCAGCACCGAGCGTCCCGTCGTCAGGCTGAAGTCGACGGCCGGGACCGGCGTCACCTACGTGACCCGCAAGAACCGCCGGAACGACCCCGACCGGCTGGTCCTGCGCAAGTACGACCCGGTGGCCGGCGCCCACGTGGATTTCCGCGAAGAGCGCTGACACGCAACACCCCACCGCCCCTGGAAGGAACCCCATGAAGTCCCGCATCCATCCCGACTCCCGGTTCGTGGTCTTCCGCGACCGTGCCGCGGACACCGCGTTCCTGACCTGCTCCACCGCCGACTCGTCCCGGACGATCGAGTGGGAGGACGGCAACACCTACCCGCTGATCGACGTCGAGGTCTCGTCGGCGTCGCACCCCTTCTACACCGGCCGGACACGGGTCCTGGACAGCGCCGGCCGGGTGGAGCGCTTCGAGCGCCGCTACGGCCGCACCGCCTCCGCCCGCGGCTGACCCGAGGAGGACAGAGACATGAAGGTGCGCAAGTCCCTGCGCTCACTGAAGGCCAGGCCCGGCGCCCAGGTGGTCCGCCGCCGCGGCGTGGTCTACGTGATCAACAAGAAGGACCCCCGCTTCAAGGCCCGCCAGGGCTGACGACGGACAGGTCCCACGACGGCCGCCCGGCACCCCAGCCGGGCGGCCGTCCGGCGTCCCGGCGCGAGACGCCCGGCGGCCCGGGGTGCGGACCGGCCGCGCCCGGGCGGTTCTCTCGTGTCCCCGGTGCGTCGGCGTACGTCGGTCGGCCCCTACGCTCGGGCCATGTCCTCGCACGTCCTGATCCTCGGCGGTACCGCCGAGGCGCGTGAGCTGGCGGCCGTGCTCGCCGCGCGCCCCGGTGTCCGCGTCACCACCTCCCTCGCCGGACGCGTCGGCCGGCCGGGCGCGCTGGCGGGGGAGGTCCGGGTCGGAGGCTTCGGCGGGCCGGCCGGACTCGCCGACTGGCTGCGCGAGCGGCGCGTGTCCGTCCTCGTCGACGCCACGCACCCGTTCGCCGAGACGATCACCGCGAACGCGGCGCGGGCCGCGGCGGCCACCGGCGTCCCGGCCCTGGTGCTGCGCCGCCCCGGCTGGCGGCCCGGCCCCGGGGACCGCTGGCACCCCGCCGCATCCCTGCCCGACGCGGCGGAGCTGCTGGCCGGCTTCGGCCCCCGGGTCATGCTGACCACGGGACGCCTGGGCCTGTCCGCCTTCGCCCACCTGACGGACCACCACTTCGTCGTACGGTCGGTGGAACCCCCCGAACCCCCGATGCCCCCGGGCACCGAGGTGCTGCTCGCCCGCGGCCCTTTCACCGTGGCCGACGAGACCGCGCTGCTGTGCGAGAACCTGATCGACGTGCTGGTGACGAAGGACAGCGGGGGAGCGGCGACGGCGGCGAAGCTCACGGCCGCACGCGAGCTGGGCCTGCCGGTGATCGTCGTGCGACGGCCTCCGCTGCCGGCCGGGGTGACGGCGGTGCCCGATGTGGCGGGTGTGCTGGAGCGGCTGGAACGACTGGAACGGCTTGGACGGCTGGATGTCGGCCGCGGGTGACCGCCGCGGCACGCGACCGCCCCGGCACGCGGCGGCCCCGGATCGCGGTCAGGTGCCCCGCGGCCCCTCGGGGTGGCGGCGCAGCAGATACGTGTCCATGATCCAGCCCTTGCGCTCCCTGGCTTCGGCCCGCAGCCGCTCGATCCGCGGGGCGGCCTCGGCGATCGGGCCCGCGACCAGGATCTCGTCGGGGGTGCCGAGGTAGGCGCCCCAGTAGATGTCGATGTCCTGGTCCGCGTACCGCCGGAAGGCCTGGTGCGCGTCGAGCATCACCACCACGTCGTCCACGCCGTCGGGGAGCCCCTCGGCGAGCCGCCGCCCGGTGGTGATCTGCACCGGCCGGCCCACCCGGTTCAGCCCGGTGCGGTGCCTGGCCACCAGCGACGACACACTGCTGATCCCGGGCACCACGTCGTACTCGAACGCCACCGAGCCCCGCTCCAGCACCTCCGCCAGGATCGCCAGCGTGCTGTCGTACAACGAGGGGTCGCCCCACACCAGGAAGGCGCCGGTCCCCGTCTCGCCCAGCTCCTCGCGGATCAACCGCTCGTAGATGTCCGCGCGGGCGCTGCGCCAGTCCCCGACCGCCGGTGGGTACGCGCCGCCGCTCGCCGCCCGGTCCCGCTCCGGGTCCGGCGCCTCGACCAGCCGGTAGCCGCCGTCCGGTAGGTGCGTGTCGAGCATGTCCCGGCGCAACCCGGTGAGGTCGCTCTTGACCTCGCCCTTGTCCAGGATGAAGAACACGTCCGTGTCCTTGAGCGCCCTGACCGCCTGGAGGGTGAGCTGGTCGGGGTCGCCCGCGCCGATACCGATGACATGAATCTTTCGCACGCCCCGAGTCTGCCGCATGCCACGGACAGCGGGTCACGCCGGTGCTACCGGGCGCCGCGCAGCCGGGGTGCCTCGGTCCTCGCCGTCACCGTCCCGGCGCCGCCCTCGACCCGCCCGGCCAGCTCCCGGGCCCACCGGGCGAGCCCCTCGACGTCCATCCCGTACGGCGACCGCTCCCCGCTCCCGGCCGCCCACTCCTCCACCGCACCGGCCCCGCGCCGCAGCAGCCGCGCCCCGCCGGTCACGTTGCCCCGGGCCGAGTGCGTGAGCCCCACCGCCAGCTGCGCCAGCCCCCGCCACAGCGTCCGCTCCGCCTCGGGCCCCGACTTCCAGGCGTCCTCGAACACCTCGTGCGCGTGGAAGGGCTTCCCGGCGTCCAGCAGCGCCTGCGCCTCGGCGACGGTCTCCTCGGGAGTCCGGACGACCCCTTCGGGCTGCCGTTCGACCCCGGACGCGCCGTACGGCAGCGGCCGCCCCAGCCCGTCGCGCGGCCGGGCGTTGCGCGCCCGGCCCTCGGTGTCCCGGTCCCGTGCCCCTGTCCCCGCGTTTCCCATACGACCGATTGTGCCCCTCCGCACGCCCCTCCTCGCGCCCGCTTTCGGCTCGCCCGGGTGCGTGGGGTAAGGTGCTGTTCGCGCGATCACGCGGGCCACCGCGAGTGAGCGCACCGGGACGTGGCGCAGCTTGGTAGCGCACTTGACTGGGGGTCAAGGGGTCGCAGGTTCAAATCCTGTCGTCCCGACTTGCGAGAACGCAGGTCGAGGGGTCTGTCGGAGGGGTCTGACGGGCCCCTTCGTCGTGTCCGGGGCACCGCTCGCGCAAGGAACAATGCCCGCATGACCCTTCGCTGTGCCGTACTCGACGACTATCAGGGCGCCGCCCTCACCATGGCGGACTGGAGTCCCCTCGCCGGGCGGGCCGAGGTGCGCACGCTCCGCGAACACCTCTCCGACCGGGACCGGCTCGCCGCCGAACTCGCCGACTGCGAGATCGTCGTGGTCATGCGCGAGCGCACGCCGTTCGACGCGGACCTGCTGGGGCGGCTGCCCCGGCTGCGTCTGCTGGTCACCACCGGGATGCGCAACGCCTCCGTCGACCTCGCCGCCGCGGCCGCCCGGGGCGTGACCGTCTGCGGTACGGCGAGCAACGCCACCCCGCCGGTGGAACTGACCTGGGCGCTGCTCCTCGGGCTGGCCCGGCACGTCACCTCGGAGAACCGCGCCCTGCGCGCGGGCGGCCCCTGGCAGTCGACCGTCGGCCAGGACCTGGCCGGGCGCACCCTCGGCCTGCTCGGGCTCGGCAGGATCGGAACCCGGGTGGCCCGCGTGGCCGGCGCCTTCGGCATGGAGGTGCTCGCCTGGAGCCAGAACCTCACCGCCGAGCGGGCCGCCGACGCCGGGGCCCGGCTGGCGGCGGACAAGGAGGAGCTGCTGCGCGGCAGTGACTTCGTCTCGGTCCACCTCGTGCTCTCCGACCGCACCCGTGGCCTGCTCGGGGAGCCGGAGTTGCGCGCCATGCGGCCGCACGCCTACCTCGTCAACACCTCGCGCGCCGCGATCGTCGACCGGAGCGCCCTGCTGCGCGCCCTCGGCGAGGGCTGGATCGCGGGCGCCGGACTCGACGTCTTCGAGACCGAGCCGCTGCCCGCCGACGACCCCCTGCGCACCCTGCCGAACGTACTGGCCACCCCGCACCTCGGCTACGTCACCGAGCGGAACTACCGCACCTTCTACACGGAGGCGGTGGCGGACATCACCGCGTTCCTCGACGGCACCCCCGTCCGGGTGCTGGCCGGCGGGTGAGGCGGCCGAGCCGCCGCGGCCGCCGCCCCCGGAACCCTCGCACCTGCCCGGAGCCCTCGCACCTGCTCGGATGCGTGTTCGCACCGTAGTCGTCGCGCCGAAAAACACGTGGACCGCGCCACCGTCGTCGCGCCACACTTCCCTTTCCTGACCTGCCGATTCCAGGCCGGCACGCACCTGTGGCGGCCGACTCGGCATGCCGTGCGACGACTACACAGGGTTGACATGACATCCTCTGTCGATTTACCTGCCACCGGACCACGCAGGGGCGCGGTGCTGCTCGCGCTCCGTTACTACGGACGGGAGCTGGCCCGGCTCAAGCGGCTCACCGTTCCCGCGATGCTGCTGCCGGCGCTCGGCAACATCGGCATCAACTACCTGGCCCCGCTGGTCGTGGCCAAGCTGGTCGGCCGGATCGCCGACGGCCACGGCCTGAGCCCGCGCAGCGCGCTGCCGTACGTCCTCGGCTTCGCCGGCGTCCTGCTGCTGGCGGAGGCGCTCTGGCGGGTCGGTCTGCACTGCCTGAACCGCCTGGACGCGCTCGGCATCGAGCGGCTGTACGTCATCGGGATGGACGAACTGTTCGCGAAGGACGCCGCGTTCTTCCACGACAACTTCGCCGGGTCCCTCACCAAGCGGGTGCTGAGCTTCGCCACCCGCTTCGAGGAGTTCGGCGACACCCTCACCTTCAACATCGTCGGCAGCTTCGTGCCCCTGGCTTTCGGGTCCGTGGTGCTGTGGCGCTACGAACCGCTGCTGGTCGCGGGCCTGTTGACGATGATCGCGGTCACCGGGGTGTGCGCGGTTCCGCTGATCCGGCGCCGGCAGCGGCTGGTCGCCGAACGCGAGGAGGCCATCGCCCGGGTGTCCGGGCATGTCGCCGACAGCCTGATGAACATGGACACGGTCCGGGCGTTCGCCGCCGAGGAGCGGGAGGCCGCCGAACACCGGTCACGGGTCGCCGAGTCGCGGCGGCGCCAGCTGCGCTCCTGGGACTACGGCAACCTGCGCATCGACACGTTCGTCGCACCGATGTCCGTGGCGACCAACGCGCTCGGCCTGCTGCTCGCCGTCACGCTGGCGGGCGGCGGGCACAGCGTGGAGGCGGTCGTGGTCGCCTTCACCTACTACAGCAACGCGACCCGGATCATGTTCGAGTTCAACCAGATCTACCGGCGCATGGAAAGCTCCATGACGGAGGCCGCGCAGTTCACCGAACTGCTCCTGGAACCGCCGACCGTGCTCGACCCGGAGGTGCCCGAACCGCTCGCTCCGAAGGGCGCGGACGTCCGCTTCGAGAAGGTCTCCTTCACCCACGCGGGTGCCACACCACTGTTCGAGGGGCTGGACCTGGAGGTGCCCAGCGGATCGAGGTTCGGCTTCGTCGGCCGGTCGGGCGGCGGCAAGACCACGCTCACCCGGCTGCTGCTGCGGATGACCGACATCGACGGCGGCCGGATCACGATCGGCGGCCAGGACATCAGCCGGCTGCGCCAGGCCGACCTGCGCAGCCTGATCGCCTACGTCCCGCAGGACCCCGCGATGTTCCACCGCACCCTGCGGGACAACATCGCCTTCGCCCGGCCCGGCGCCACCGACGCCGAGATCCGGCTGGCCGCGGAGGCCGCGCACGTCACGGAGTTCGCCGACGCGCTGCCCGACGGCTTCGAGACGATGGTGGGGGAGCGGGGCGTGAAGCTCTCCGGCGGCCAGCGGCAGCGGGTCGCACTGGCACGGGCGATCCTCAGGGACGCCCCGATCCTGCTCCTGGACGAGGCGACCAGCGCCCTCGACTCCGAGAGCGAGCTCCTCGTCCAGGAGGCGCTGTGGCGGCTCATGGAGGGGCGGACGGCCCTGGTGGTGGCGCACCGGCTGAGCACGGTCGCCGCCATGGACCGGCTGGTGGTCCTCGACCGGGGCCGGATCGTCGAGCAGGGCACGCACCACGAACTGCTCGCCGCCCAGGGCGCCTACGCAAAACTGTGGCAGCACCAGTCGGGCGGCTTCCTCGACGAGGACCCCGAGAAGGTGGAAGTGCACTAGGTCACATCGGCCGGACCGGGCGGGTGGTAGACAGGTGATCATGAGCCATCCGAACACCTGCGCCCGCCCGGCCGGCATCCGATGACCGCCGGGGTCGACACCCCGGACCGCCGGGGCCGTACCGGACTCGACCGCACCGGCCGGGACCTGACCGGCAACCCGAACGTGCGGGTCCGGGACGTGAAACTGCTGTCCAGCCACTGGTACGTCGAGCGGGCCACCACCTTCGACTACCGGCACGCCGACGGCACCTGGCGCACCGAGGAGCGCGAGACCCACGACCGCGGCAACGGCGCCACCCTCCTGCTGTACGACACCGAACGCGAAACCGTCCTGCTCACCCGCCAGTTCAGGTTCCCGGTGTACGTCAACGGCCACCCCGACGGCATGCTGATCGAGACCCCCGCAGGGCTCCTGGACGACGCGGACGAACACCCCGAGCACGCGGTCCGCCGGGAGGTGGTCGAGGAGACCGGGCACACCGTCGGCGACGTCCAGCACGTCTTCGACGTCTACATGAGCCCCGGCTCGGTCACCGAGCGGATCTCCTTCTACGCGGCCGCCTACGGCCCGTCCACCCGCACCCACGAGGGCGGCGGCCTGGACGAGGAGGGCGAGGACATCGAGATCCTCGAACTCCCCTTCCGCCGGGCCCTGGAGATGATCCGGACGGGCGAGATCGCCGACGCCAAGACGATCATGCTGTTGCAGTGGGCGGCTCTGGAGGGCCCGTTCGCCGGTCGGTGATCCCGTCGACACCGCTGACCTGGACCGCACTTCGAGCCGAAGACTGCCGTTCGCGCACCCGGACCCCGGGTGCGCGAACGCAGGAGGCGGCATGAAGCCCCCCGGTCCTCGGCGGCTACCGGGCCCGCGGCTCCCGTACGACGGCGACGTCGCCGGGCGCCACGGTGACCGTGCCGTCGGCCGGCTTGCCGGACAGCAGTTCCACCGAGCCGGGAGCGACCGCGAGTTCGGCGCCCTGCCCGGTGTGGTCGATCACGAACAGGTAGTCCGCGTCCGCGCCGCGCCGCCGGGCCACCTCCACCCCCGCCGGGGCGGTGCGGACCGCGGCCACGCCCGCCTCGGCGCGGATCCGGTCCAGCAGCCCCGCCAGGGTGTCGGCGTCCGGGAGGGTGGCCACGTACCAGGCGGCACCCGAGCCGTACCCGTGCCGGGTGACCGCGGGCACACCGGCCAGCGGCCCGTCGGTGTACGACGTCACCACGTCCGCGCCCGCCGGGCGGACCCGCTCCGACCAGAGCGACCCGGTGCCGCCCTCGCTGAGCGGCACCCGCTGCCCGGGCAGCAGCGGGAACAGTTCGTCGGTGGACACGCCCAGCAGCTCCCGGAAGGCCCCCGGGTAACCGCCCAGCCGCACATGGCAGTTCTCGTCCACGGCGCCGCTGTGGAAGCCGACGGCGAGGGTGCCGCCGGCCTGGGTGAAGGCCGCCAGGTTGGCCGCGCCCGCGTCGTCCACCAGGTAAAGGCTCGGGGCGAGGACCGCCTTGTACGCCGACAGGTCGGCGTCCGGGCGGACGAAGTCCACGGCCACGCCCGCTCGCCACAGGGGCTCGTACCAGGCCCGGACCACGTCCAGGTAGCGCAGCTCCCCGCTGGGCTGGGAGGGCAGCTCGACCGCCCATCGGGCGTCCCAGTCCCAGACGACGGCCACCTCGGCCGTGCCGGTGCTGCCGCGGACCTCGGCCAGCGCCCTGAGGTCCGCGCCCAGCCGGACCACGTCCCGCCAGATCTGGCTGTCCGTACCCGCGTGCGGCAGCATCGCCGAGTGCCACTGCTCGGCACCCGCCTTCGCCGCCCGCCACTGGAAGTACGCGATGCCGTCGGCGCCGTGCGCCACATGGGCGAGCGCGTTGCGCCGCAACTCGCCCGGGTTCTTAGCCCGGTTGACGGGCTGCCAGTTCACGGCGCCCGTCGAGTGCTCCATCAGCAGCCACGGCCCGCCCGCCAGCGACCGCATCAGGTCACCGCTGAGCGCGACGTCGATCTCCGACTCGGGGTCGGTGGACATCAGGTAGTGGTCGTTGGCCACCACGTCCAGCTCCGGTGCCCAGCGCCAGTAGTCGAGGGCGTCGAAGGTGGACATCACCATGAAGTTGGTGGTGGCCGGGATCGCCGGGGCCGCCTCCCGCAGCACGTCCCGCTCGGCCGTGTACAGCGACAGCAGTTCGTCCGAGCAGAACCGGCGCCAGTCCAGCTGCTGCGTCGGGTTGGGTACGGCGCCGGTCGCGCGCGGCGGCAGGATCTCGTCCCAGTCGTAGTACCACTGGCTCCAGAAGGTGGTGCCCCAGGCGTGGTTGAGGGCGGCCAGGTCGTCGCCGTAGCGGGCCCGCAGCCAGCGGCGGAAGGACTCCGCGCTGGTGTCGCAGTAGCAGGCCGCGTTGTGGCAGCCGTACTCGTTGTGGACGTGCCACATCGTGACGGCCGGGTGGCTCGCGTACCGCTCGGCGATGGCGGCCGTGATGCGGAGCGCGGCCTCGCGGTAGGCAGGGCTGCTCGGGCAGAACGTCTGGCGGCTGCCGTACGACAGGGTGCGGCCGTCGTGGTCCACCGGGAGCGCCTCGGGGTGGGCGCGGAAGAACCAGGCCGGTGGCGCGGCCGTGGGGGTGGCGAGGTCGGCCGCGATGCCGTTCTCGTGGAGGAGGTCCAGGATCCGGTCCATCCGCGAGAAGTCGAAGACGCCCTCGGAGGGCTCCATCAGCGCCCACGAGAAGATGCCGACGCTGACCATGGTGACGCCCGCCTCGCGCATCAGGCGGACGTCCTCGTCCCAGACCTCCTCGGGCCACTGCTCGGGGTTGTAGTCGCCGCCGTAGGCGATGCCCGGGACGGAGAGGGTGCGGTCGCTCATCGGTGAACTCCGGTCAGAATGCGGCGGGTCGTCTCCACGCCCCACGGGTCGAGGGAGAGCAGCCGGTCGCTGGAGGCGACCAGGCCGCCGACGGCCTCCACGTGGGCCGCCCAGCGGTCACGGGTCTCCACCGCGGGGCGGGCCATCAGGCAGTCGGGGTCGTTGGTCCAGAGGCGCCGGTGCTGCCACTGGCGGGCGGCGCCGGTGAACTCGGCGGGGTCCTGGCCGGGCTGGCTGTAGTCACCGGCCTCGGGTCGGCGGTGCGGGGCCGTGTCGGGGCTGACCCGCATCGCGTCGAACAGGCCGATGGACGGCAGGACGGGGGCGCCGCAGCCCAGCAGGTAGGCGTCCGCGCCGATCGCCTCCCGGATCAGGGCGATGCCCAGCCGGTAGGCGGTCAGCGCGTCCGCGCCCGAGTGCCGGACGCCGTCCATCGCGCCCGCGTAGAGGAAGTCGGTCTTGAAGTAGTCGTAGCCCTCGGCGCGCAGCGTCGCGAACACGTCGGTGAGGAAGGCCGCGGCGGCCGGGTGCGTGGTGTCCAGGACGTACAGGTCGTGACCCCAGTTGCGGCCCGCGTGCAGCGGGCCGCCGTCGGTGTCGCGGACCAGCCAGTCCGGGTGCGTCGCGGCGAGTTCGCTCGCCGGGTCGACCAGGAAGGGCGCCGTCCAGATGCCCGCCCGGCGGCCGCGGGCGCGGATGGTGTCCGCGACGCCCTGCCGGGAGCGGAACCGGCCCGAGAGGGTCAGCCAGTCGCCCAGCGCCTTCTGGTAGCCGTCGTCGATCTGCACCACGTCGATCGGCAGGTCCAGGGTGTCCATCGCCCGCAGGTTCTCGTGGACGTCGTCCTCGGTGACGGCCGTGAAGTACTCGTACCAGGAGCACCAGACGGTCGGCGCGGGACGCGGCGCCGGCAGGGCGAGCGAGTCGGCCCATTCGGCCAGCACGGACTGGACGTCCGTGCCGGTCCACTCCTTGACCGGGCCGTCGGCCGCCACCTCGGCGACCGAGCCCGCGACCGTGAGGCGGATCGACGGCACCTCGTGCAGCGGGTCCGGCGCCGCCCAGAGCCGGACCGGGGAGCCGTCGCCCGGGTCGAGCGCCAGCAGGCCCTCGCCCTGGAAGGCCCCGGCCGGCACGGCGCGGCCGGGGCGGTAGCAGACGGTCGCCCAGTTGTGGTTCGTCGGGCGGTGGGGCGCGGCCCCGAGGGCGTAGGAGCCGCTCGGTGACCAGGACTGCCAGCCCTCCTCGTGGACACGGGCGGTGCGCGTGTCCACCGGCACGGCGGCGGCCGGGGTGAACGGGTTGTGCACGGGCTTCTCTTTCACGGGTGGCCGAGTGCGCACGCACCCGGCCGGGGGAGCCGGGTCAGCCCTTCGCGGAGCCCAGGGTCAGACCGCTGACGAACTGCTTCTGGAGCACGAAGTACACGATCAGTGTCGGGATCGCGGTGAGCAGCGAGCCGGCGGCGACCAGGTTCGGGTCGGTGAAGTACTGGCCGGAGAGGTTGTTCAGCGCCGAGGTGATCGGCATGTTCTCACCGGTCGAGATCAGCACCAGCGCCCAGAAGAAGTCGTTGTAGATCCAGATCGACAGCAGGGTCGCCAGGGCCGCCATGGCGGGCCGGCACAGCGGCAGCGTGATCTGCCAGTACAGCCGCCACACCGAGGCGCCGTCCACCAGCGCGGCCTCGGTCAGCTCGTGCGGGAGCGAGCGCATGTAGTTCGACAGCACGAACGCGCAGAACCCGGACTGGAACGCGACGTGGATCAGCACCAGACCGAGCGCCGAGTCGTACAGCTTGCCGCTCTGGGTGATGCCCGGCAGGTTGGTCAGCAGGTACAGCCGGTAGAGCGGGGTGATGATGACCTGCTGGGGGAGCAGGTTGCCCGCGGTGAACACCAGCAGCAGCGCCAGGTTGACCCGGAAGTCGAACCGGCTGACGTAGAACGCGACCATCGACGACAGGAACAGCGTGAGCAGCACGGCCGGGACCGCGATGATCAACGTGTTCATGAAGTAGTGGGTCATGTCCGACTGCGTGAACGCGTTCTTGAAGTTGTCGAAGTTCAGCGTGTGCGGCCAGGACAGGTAGCCGCGCGCGCTGGTCTCGCTGTAGGGGCGCATGGCCGAGAAGACCGCCCACAGCAGCGGGGCGAGCCAGGCCAGGGCCGCCCCGGCGAGGAACACGTGCAGCAGGATGCGGGCCGGGCGGATCGGGTTGCGCTGCTTGGCCAGCGCGCTCACGGTGCTCATGCGCGCCGCTCCTTCCGGAAGGTCGCGATCAGGTACGGAATGATCACGATCAGCGAGATGACCAGCAGGACCACCGCGATCGCGGAGCCGTAACCGATCCGGCTGGACTCGCCGATGATGTTGTTGGTCACCAGGATGGAGAGCAACTCGGTTCCCTGCGCGCCCTTGTTGAAGACGAAGACCAGGTCGAAGGCGCGCAGCGCCTCGATGATGGTCACGACCAGGACGACCGTGTTGGTCGGGCGCAGGGTCGGGAAGATGACGTTCTTGAACGTCTGCCACTCGTTGGCGCCGTCCAGGGCCGAGGCCTCCCGCAGCGACGGGTCCACGCTCTTGAGACCGGCCAGGTACAGGATCATCATGTAGCCGGCGTGCCGCCAGGACGCGGCGATCAGCACGGCCCACAGGTTGAGCTTCGGGTCGCCGATCCAGTCGATGTAGTGACCGGGCTTGTTGGCGCCGATGATGCTGTTGATCAGACCCGTGTCCGGGTTGTAGATCAGCTGCCAGACGAAGCCGATGCAGGCCATCGAGATGACGACCGGCAGGAAGAACGCGGTCTGGTAGATCCGGGTGAACCTGATCTTCTTGTCCAGCTGTACGGCCAGGAACAGGCCGAACGGCGTCGGGATCAGGATGAGCACGACGAACCAGATGACGTTGTGCTGGACCGCGGGCCAGAACTGCGGGTTGTCGGCGAAGAGCTGTTTGAAGTTGTCCAGCCCGACCCACTTGATGGAGTCGAAGCCGATGCCGTCCCAGGTGGTGAAGGCGAGGAGGATCGAGGCCAGGGCGGTCACCCAGACCAGGAGAACGTGCAGGATCGTCGGCACGCCCGCCATGAAGGCGAGCGTGATCCGGTCGCGGCGGGTCAGCAGGCGCTTGTGCCCCTGCCGGATCCGCTTCTTCTCGGACGCGCGCCCAGGAGGCGGCACGGCGGCCGCCTCCTGGGACTTCGTGGGGGTATCGGTGGTCATTCCAGAGCTCACTGGGAGGCGAAGATGGTCTTCTTCTGGCGCTCGATGGACGAGAGCAGGCTGTCGATCCCCTTGGGGTTCTGCAGGAACTTCTGCAGACCGGGCTGCATCACCGTGGAGGTGAAGTCCGGGCGGGAGTCGCGGTCCATGAACTGGGTGAGGTTCTTGGCGCCGCTGATCATCGTGTACGCCTTCTTCTGCAGCGCGGTGTACGACGAGGTGTCGGCCTTGCTGGAGGCGGCCACCACGCTGTTGTCGGCCTTCAGGTAGATCTGCTCGGCCTCGGGGGTGCCGAGGTACTCCATGAGCTTGACGACACCGTCGTGGTTCTTCGGGGACTTGCTGACCATGAAGCCGTCGGTGGGCGCCTCGACGGTGTCCTGGCCGTACGCGGAGTTGAGCTCCGGGAAGGCGAAGAAGTCGAGGTCGTCCAGGTCGGCCTTGTTGGTGAACTGCTGGCCCACGAAGGAACCGAGGACGTACATGCCGGCCTTCTTGGAGACCAGGGTCTGGGCGGCGTCCTGCCAGGTGCGGCCCATGAAGCCGTCCTGGTGGTAGGGGAGGATCTCGGCCCAGTGGTCGAAGACGGCCTTGACCTTGGGGTCGGTCCAGGACTCCTTGCCCGCCATCAGGGACTTGTGGAAGTCGTAGCCGTTGAGGCGGAAGTTGATCTGGTCGAAGGTGCCCATCGCCGGCCAGGCGTCCTTGTCGCCGAAGGCGATCGGGACCAGGCCGTCGCCCTTCATCTTCTTGCACAGGGCGACGAACGCGTCCCAGGTGGTGGGGACTTCGTAGCCCTTCGCCTGGAAGACGCTCTTGCGGTAGAAGATCGCCCACGGGTACGTGTACAGCGGGACGAAGTAGTACTTGCCGTCCTCGCCCTTGCTGAGCTGCTTCATCGCGTCGGGGAAGTTGTCCCCGATCTTCGCCCACACGTCGTCGATCGGCGAGGCCAGGTTCTTGGCCGCGAAGAACTGCATGCGGTACCCGGCGAACCAGGTGAACACGTCGTCCGGCGTGCCCTGCAGGTAGGAGTTGATCTGCTCCTGGAAGGTGTTGTGGTCCTTCGTGTTGACGTCGACCTTGATGCCGGACTGCTTGGTGAAGGCCGCGTAGATCTCCGCGAACGCCTTCTTCGGCACCGCGTCCGACGAGTTGGAGCCGAGGCTCACGGTCTTCGGGTCGGAGGAGGACCCGCTGCTTCCGCAGGCGGACAGCAGGGGTATGCCGGCACCGGCGAGGAGGGCGGCAGAGCCGGCCCCACGCAGGACGTTACGGCGGCTCGGACCCGGCACGTGAAGACCGGACGGGGAGATGCGCATGGCGGCTCCTGGAGTAACAGGGTTCGGCAAGGGGAAGAGCTGATCTTCGAAAGGTCCCGAAACCGATCAGAAACCAACTCGGCCGAACATCGTGGGCGCAATAACAGCCGCTTGTCCTCTCATGCGTCAATAGCCTGCGTCTCTCTCGCCCGTCTCTTGCCCGAAACGTAATCGTCATGGTCGCCTGCCGGTTTGTTGAACAAAGCGGGACGACCGAGCCCCCACCGGACAAACTCCGTGGGGGCTCGTGTGCGGGCATGTTGGTTTCACACCCCCGGACCTGCTGCTCCCGCCTCCTCGCCGACGACGGGCTACGGCCGGACGAGCAACTGGAAGTCGAAGGCGTACCGGGACGCCCGGTAGACGTGGCTGCCGTACTCCACCGGCCGGCCGGTGTCGTCGTAGGCCGTGCGGCGCATGGTGAGCAGGGCGGCGCCCGCCTGCTCGTCCAGCCGGGCGGCCTCCTCGGCGGTCGCGCTGCGGGCGCCCACGGTCTGCCGGGCGCTGTGCAGGGTGATGCCGGCCGTGCGCATCATCCGGTACAGGCCGGTCGACTCCAGACGTTCCGTCTCCAGGTCGAGCAGGGCCGCCGGCAGGTAGTTGCACAGGAACGCCACCGGCTGGCCGTGGGTGCAGCGCAGCCGCTCCAGGACCACCACCTCCGCGCCCTCCGCGATGCCGAGCGCCGCGGCCACCTCGGCGGTCGCCGGGATCCGCTCGTTGCGCAGCACCCGGGTGGTCGGGCCCTGCCCGGCCGACTCCAGGTCGTCGTAGAGGCTGCTCAGCTCCAGCGGGCGCTTGACCTGACTGTGCACCACCTGGGTGCCCACGCCCCGGCGACGCACGAGCAGGCCCTTGTCGACCAGCGACTGGATGGCCTGGCGGACCGTGGGCCGGGACAGGCCGAGCCGCACCGACAGGTCGATCTCGTTGCCCAGGAGGTTGCCCGGCGCCAGCACGCCGTGCTCGATGGCCTCCTCCAGCTGCTGGGCGAGCTGGTAGTAGAGCGGCACCGGGCTGCCCCGGTCCAGGGCGAAGTCCAGGCTGTCGAGCGCCGGGACGGTCGCGGCGCGGGTGGAATCACCGGTTCTGGCCACCGGGAGACCTCCTTCCGGGGTTCTGGGGGTCACAGGTGCCGGACGCGGTCGGCGACCTGCCGGTCGTAGTCCGCACGGGCGTGTACGGCGGCCTCACGGGACGCGGTCTCGGCGACCGGCACGTCCCACCACGCCTCGGCGGGCGGGGCGCCGGTCGCCGGGTCCGTCTCCACGTACACGCACGTGGGCCGGTCGCTCGCGCGGGCCGCGGACAGCGCCTCGCGCAGCTCCCGCACCGTCTTGGCGCGCAGCACGTCCATGCCGAGGCTGGCCGCGTTGGCGGCGAGGTCGACCGGCAGCGGGGCGCCGGAGAAGGTGCCGTCGGCGGCCCGGTACCGGTAGGCGGTGCCGAACCGCTCGCCGCCCACCGCCTCGGACAGGCCGCCGATGGAGGCGTAGCCGTGGTTCTGGACGAGGACCAGGTTGACCGGCAGGCCCTCCTGGACGGCGGTGACGATCTCGGTCGGCATCATCAGGTAGGTGCCGTCGCCGACCAGCGACCAGACGGTCACGTCCGGCGCGGCCTGCTGGACGCCGATGCCCGCCGGGATCTCGTACCCCATGCAGGAGTAGCCGTACTCCAGGTGGTACTGGCGCGGCGAGCGGGCCCGCCACAGCTTGTGCAGGTCGCCCGGGAGCGAACCTGCCGCGTTGATGACGACGTCGTCATCCCCGACGACGGCGTCCAGGGCGCCGAGCACCTGGGTCTGGGTCGGTACGGAGTCCTCGTCGTCCGCGCGGTAGGCGGCCTCGACGACGGCCTCCCAGCGCTCCTTGCCCGCCCGGTACTCGGCCACGTACTCCGCGGCCACCCGGTGCCCCGCGAGGGCCTCGGTGAGGGCCGTGAGCCCGGTGCGCGCGTCGCAGACCAGCGGGTGCGCGGACTGCTTGTGGGCGTCGAGGCCGGTGATGTTCAGGTTCAGGAAGCGGACGGCCGGGTGCTGGAAGAGGGTGCCGGAGGCCGTGGTGAAGTCCGAGTACCGGGTGCCCACCCCGATGACCAGGTCGGCGGTGCGGGCCAGGTCGTCGGCGACGGCGGTCCCGGTGTGCCCGATACCGCCCAGATCGGCCGGGTGGTCGTGGCGCAGCGAGCCCTTGCCCGCCTGGGTCGAGGCGACCGGGATGCCCGTGGCCTCCACGAGGCCCCTCAGGGCGTCCTCCGCGCGGCTGTGGTGGACTCCGCCGCCCGCCACGATCAACGGGCGCCGGGCGGCCCGTACGGCGGCTGCCGCGGCCGTCAGCTCGGCCGGGTCGGGGGCCGGCCGCCGTACCCGCCAGACACGGTCGGCGAAGAACTCCTCCGGCCAGTCGTAGGCCTCCGCCTGGACGTCCTGGGGGAGGGCGAGGGTGACCGCGCCGGTCTCGGCCGGGTCGGCGAGCACGCGCATCGCGTTCAGGGCGGAGGGGATCAGCGCCTCGGCGCGGGTGACCCGGTCGAAGTAGCGCGAGACCGGACGCAGGGTGTCGTTCACCGAGACGTCGAACTCGGTCGGGTGCTCCAGCTGTTGCAGCAGCGGGTCGGGGGCGTGGCTCGCGAAGTAGTCGCCGGGCAGCAGCAGCACCGGCAGGCGGTTGATGGTGGCGAGGGCGGCGCCGGTCACCAGGTTGGTGGCGCCCGGGCCGATGGACGTGGTCACCGCCTGCGCGGAGAGCCGGTCCAGCTGCCGGGCGTGCGCCGCGGCCGCGTGCACCATGGCCTGTTCGTTGCGGCCCTGGTGGTACGGCATGACGTCGCCGTACTCCAGGAGCGCCTGGCCGATCCCGGCCACGTTGCCGTGGCCGAAGATGCCCCAGGTGCCGGCGATCAGCCGGTGCCGGACGCCGTCGCGCTCGGTGTACTGGGCGGACAGGAACCGCACCAGTGCCTGGGCCACGGTCAGGCGGGTGGTCGGCTGGCTCATGGGGACCTCATCAGGGCGGGGGTGGGGGTACACCCGGCGGAAGCGGGTAGGGATCGCCTGCGTACGGGCTTCGGGGTGGGCAGGACGCCCCTCAGGTGTAGATCGGGACGGGTCGCACTGTCAATGGTTTGTACTTACATTCGGACCTGAGCGTGAAATGATGTCTTAACAAAGTATTGACAGCGGGCCGCACAGGGGCTTGTATCCCGTCCCAACACGCAGCACCGGCTCGGACCACCACTTTTCGGCCCGGGCCGGCACGGGATCCCCGAGATCCCCCTTTTCCCCCGGCGCACAGTGAGGTGCAGGAAAGATGGACCGCTCAGCCCGTACCCGTACGCGGAAACTGGCCCCCTTCGTCGCCGCGGCCGCGGCGGCCGCCCTGGCTCTTACCGGCTGCTCCAGCAGCACCGGGGGAAAGAAGTCCGAGGAGGGCGGCGCGGCCGCCTCCGCGGGCAAGGCGAGCACCCCCCGCATGACGGTCGCGCTCGTCACCCACCAGGCGCCCGGCGACACCTTCTGGGACATCGTCCGCAAGGGTGCCGAGGCGGCCGCCGCCAAGGACAACATCAAGCTGGTCTACTCGGCCGACCCGAACGCCGGCAACCAGGCCAACCTGGTGCAGAACGCGATCGACCAGAAGGTCGACGGGATAGCCGTCACCCTCGCCAAGCCGGACGCCATGAAGGACGTCGTCTCCAAGGCGAGTTCGGCGAAGATCCCGGTGGTGGGGCTCAACTCCGGCCTGAGCGACTGGAAGAAGCTCGGTCTGCTCGAGTTCTTCGGCCAGGACGAGACGGTCGCGGGCGAGGCGCTCGGCAACCGGCTGAACACGGAGGGTGCCAAGAAGGTCGTCTGTGTCATCCAGGAGCAGGGCAACGTCGGCCTCACCCAGCGCTGCGACGGCGTGAAGAAGACGTTCTCCGGGACGACGGAGACCCTGTACGTCGACGGCACCTCGCCGACCTCGGTCAAGTCGACGATCACCGCCAAGCTCAAGCAGGACGGCGCCGTCGACCACGTGGTCACGCTCGGCGCCCCCATCGCGCTGATCGCCGTGCAGTCGGTGTCCGACGCGGGCAGCAAGGCCAAGATCGCCACCTTCGACCTGAACAAGGACCTGACCGGCGCCATCAGCAAGGGCACCATCGAGTTCGCCGTGGACCAGCAGCCCTACCTCCAGGGCTACCTCGCGGTCGACTCGCTGTGGCTCTACAAGAACAACGGCAACTACAGCGGCGGCGGTGAGCAGCCGGTGCTGACCGGTCCGGCCTTCGTCGACAAGTCCAACGTCGAGAAGGTCGCCCAGTTCGCCGCGAAGGGCACTCGGTGATCGGTATGAGTCAGCAGTCCGCGCCGGCGGTGGAGACACCGCCGGCCCCCGGCTCGCGGGAGAAGGACGGCCGCACCGCACAACGGCCGCTGGCCCTCAGGCTGCTGGCCCGGCCCGAGGTGGGCGTCTTCCTCGGCGCCGTCGCGGTCTACGTCTTCTTCCTGGTCGCGGCCCCGCCGGTGCGCGAGGCCAGTTCGATGGCGAACATCCTCTACCAGTCCTCGACCATCGGCATCATGGCCATCCCGGTCGCCCTGCTGATGATCGGCGGCGAGTTCGACCTCTCGGCCGGTGTCGCGGTGGTCACCTCGGCGCTGACCGCGAGCATGCTGGCCTACCAGCTGTCCATGAACGTGTGGGTCGGCGTGATCGCCGCGCTCGTCGTGTCGCTCGCCATCGGCGCCCTCAACGGCTGGCTGGTGGTCCGCACCGGACTGCCCAGCTTCCTCATCACCCTCGGCAGCTTCCTGATCCTCCAGGGGGTCAACCTCGCCGTGACCAAGCTGGTCACCGGCAACGTCGCCACCGACGACATCAGCAACATGGACGGCTTCAACCAGGTGAAGAGCATCTTCGCCTCGACCGTCACCATCGGCGGCGTCGACGTGAAGATCACCATCTTCTGGTGGCTGTTCTTCGCCGCCGTCGCCACCTGGGTCCTGCTGCGCACCAGGTACGGCAACTGGATCTTCGCGGTCGGCGGCAACAAGGACAGCGCCCGCGCGGTCGGCGTCCCGGTGAACTTCACCAAGATCTCGCTGTTCATGCTGGTCGGCTTCGGCGCCTGGTTCGTCGGCATGCACCAGCTGTTCTCCTTCAACACCGTGCAGTCAGGCGAGGGCGTCGGCCAGGAGCTGATCTACATCTCCGCCGCGGTGATCGGCGGCTGCCTGCTCACCGGCGGCGCCGGTTCGGCGATCGGCCCGGTCTTCGGCGCCTTCATGTTCGGCATGGTGCAGCAGGGCATCGTCTACGCCGGCTGGAACCCCGACTGGTTCAAGGCCTTCCTCGGCGTCATGCTGCTCGGCGCCGTCATGATCAACCTGTGGGTCCAGCGCACCGCGACCAGGAGGTGACCCGATGACAGACAACACAACCGGAACGCACGGCGCCATCCTCCAGGACACCGCGCCCGCCGACGGCGGCCCGATCGTCGAACTGCGCCGCACGGGCAAGTCGTACGGCAACATCCGTGCCCTGCACGGCGTCGACCTCAAGGTCTTCGCCAACCAGGTGACCTGCGTCCTCGGCGACAACGGCGCCGGCAAGTCCACCCTCATCAAGATCATCTCGGGGCTGCACCAGCACACCGAGGGCGACCTCCTCGTCGACGGCGAGCCGGTGCGCTTCGCCAGCCCGCGCGACGCCCTGGACAAGGGCATCGCCACCGTCTACCAGGACCTCGCCACCGTCCCGCTGATGCCGGTGTGGCGCAACTTCTTCCTCGGCTCCGAGATGACCAAGGGCCCCTGGCCCCTGCGCCGTCTCGACATCGCCAGGATGAAGGAGACCGCCGACCGGGAACTGCGCAACATGGGCATCGTCCTGGACGACCTGGAGCAGCCCATCGGCACGCTCTCCGGCGGCCAGCGCCAGTGCGTGGCCATCGCCCGTGCCGTCTACTTCGGCGCCCGCGTCCTCATCCTCGACGAGCCGACCGCCGCCCTCGGCGTCAAGCAGTCCGGTGTCGTGCTGAAGTACATCGCCGCCGCCCGCGAACGCGGCCTGGGCGTCATCTTCATCACCCACAACCCGCACCACGCCTACATGGTCGGCGACCACTTCAGCGTACTGCGCCTCGGTACCCTCGAACTCTCCGCCCAGCGCAGCGACATCACCCTCGAAGAGCTCACCAACCACATGGCGGGCGGTGCCGAGCTGGCCGCCCTCAAGCACGAGCTCTCCCAGGTCCGCGGCGTGGACACCGAGGAACTCCCGGAAGAGGAGGACCTCGGCGCCCCGGTGGCGAGCGGTCCCGAAGGCAAGGCCTGACGGGGCCGGCTCCCCGACGACCGCCGAGACCCCGGAGCCGCCGGAGCTGACCGGCGCGCAGTGGGCCCACCGCGCCGAGGGCACGCCGTTCGGCCGGCCGCGGCCCGGGGTGCGATGTGCCGGCCGCGGCCTGGGTGATGTGCCGGCCGCGGCCAGCGGTGGGCTGTGCGCACCGCCCGCCGGGGCACCGGAACCGGCCCCGGCCTGGAGGCCGCGCGGCGACCGGGCGCGCCGCGCCGGACAAGCCGCTGCCCGTCGCGGCACGGACCCGCAGGTTCTCGCGGTCCTGTGGCGCCCGACACCTGACAGCCGCATCCCGGGGCCGCGCGGAGAGATCCGCGCGGCCCCGCGCGCGCCCCGGCGGGTCCGGGAACACCCGCCGGGGCGCGCGCGTTCTCCCGGTGACAGCAGGATCCGTTGCCACGGCGGGGAGGACCGGCATGAGCCACGAGGACACGACGACCGAGGCGGGCCGGCGCAGGGAGCGGTTCGGCGTCCTGCCCGAGCGGATCCGCCCGGAGGACATGGTGGAGACCAGGCCGGCGGTCCAGCACGACCCGGACCGGGACAGCTACGACCCGGACGAGTTCGCCGTCCGCTACGGCCTCTGAGCGACCAAAAGAAGGACGACGGGGCGGCTCACCCGGACCGCGTGCTCGGTCCTGGTGGCCGCCCCGTCGCCGTGCGCGGCGTCAGGCTCCGCGCACCTCTGCGATCGTCACCGGACGGTGCTCGTGCAGAGACAGGGTGCAGGCCTCGGCGATCCAGCCCGCCTCCAGGGCGTCCTCGACCGTGCAGGGGGAGGTCCGGGTGCCGGCGACCACCTCGGTGAACGCGGTGAGTTCGGCGCGGTAGGCGGCCGTGAACCGGTCCATGAAGAAGTCGTGCGGGGTGCCCGCGGGGAAGGTCACGCCGGGCTCGACCGAGCGCAGCGGGAGCTTGTCCTCCAGGCCGACCGCGATCGAGTCCTGGAAGCCGTGCAGCTCCATGCGGACGTCGTAACCCCGGGCGTTGTGCCGGGAGTTGGAGACCACCGCGATGGTGCCGTCGTCCAGCGTGAGGATCGCGCCGGTGGTGTCGGCATCGCCCGCCTCCCTGATGTAGTCGGCACCCCGGTTGCCGCCGACCGCGTAGACCTCGGTGACCTCGCGGCCGGTCACCCAGCGGATGATGTCGAAGTCGTGCACGGAACAGTCCCGGAAGATGCCACCGGACGCGGCGACATAGGCGGCCGGGGGCGGCGCGGGGTCCAGGGTGGTGGAGCGCACGGTGTGCAGCTTGCCCAGTTCGCCCGCCTGCACCGCGGCGCGCGCGGCGACGAACCCGGCGTCGAAACGCCGGTTGTACCCGATCTGGATGGGCACCCCCCTGCCCTGGACGGCCTTGAGGACCTCGACGCCGTCGCTCATGTGCTTGGCGACGGGCTTCTCGCAGAAGACGGGGACGCCGGCCTCGACGCCGGCCAGGATCAGGGCGGGGTGGGCGTCGGTGGCGGCGGCCACGACGATGCCGTCCACCCCGGCGGCGAGCAGCGCCTCGGGCGAGTCCACGACCTCGCCCCCGAACTTCTCGGCGGCGGCCTTCGCGGCGTCCGCGAACGGGTCGGTGAGGACGAGTGACTCGACGGCGTCGAGCCCGGAGAGGGTCTCGGCGTGGAAGGCGCCGATGCGGCCGAGGCCGAGGATTCCGATACGCATGGGGGTGTCACTCCTTGACTGCTGGATGGTGGGGCGCCGTCGAAAGGGGCGCGGGGCTGAGCGGGCGGCGGACGTCTAGCCGAGACCCCCCAGGACGTTCTGGTCCCAGTCGATCACCGACCCGGTGACCACTCCCGACCGCTCCGACAGCAGGAACACCACGAAGTCGGCGATCTCGTCCGGCTGCCCCAGCCTGCCCATCGGCACCCTGGCCGCGGCCTCCCTGAGCCAGTCGTCGCCCGCCCCGTGGAACGCCCGCTGCGTCGCGTCCTCCCCCTCCGTCGCCGTCCAGCCGATGTTCAGCCCGTTGATCCGCACCCGGTCCCACCGGTGCGCGTGCGCGGCGTTGCGGGTCAGGCCGATCAGACCGGCCTTGGCCGCTACGTACGGCGCGAGGAACGGCTGCCCGCCGTGCGCGTCGAACGTGATGATGTTGACGATCGTGCCGGGCGCCTTGCGGCCGACCATGTCGGCCACCGCCGCCTGCATCGCGAAGAACGGTCCCCTGAGGTTGATCGCGATGTGCTGGTCGAACAGCTCGGGCGTGGTGTCGAGGAGGGTGCCCCGGGACGTGAGCCCCGCCGCGTTGACCAGGCAGTCGATCCGGCCGTACGCGCCGATCACCTCGGCCACCGAGGACCCGGCCTGCCCGGCGTCGGCGAGGTCGGCGCGCACGAACAGGGCCTTGCCGCCCGCGGCGGACAGTTCCGCCACCAGGGCCTCGCCGGGCTCCGGGCGGCGGCCGGTCACGGCCACCGTCGCGCCCTCACGGACCGCGGCCCGCGCGACGGCCGCGCCGACGCCCTGGCTGCCGCCGTTGACGAGGACGACCTTCTCGTCGAGCAGTCCCATGTGATGTCGCCCTTTCAGCTCTCGCGCCGGGCCGTGGCGGCCCGTAGTTCGTCCCGCAGCACCCGCGGCAGCCAGTCCTCCCGCAGCGCCCGTCGCACCAGGTCCGCCTGCGAGGGCGGAGCCATGCCGTCGACCGGCGGATCACTGTCGAGGTTGGTCGGGAACGGATAGCCCTCGGCGCTCGCGGCGACCACGCGCTCGAGCCACGCCTCGCCCGCGCCCTCCGAGCGGCGCCGGCGCAGCACCGGGTAGACCGCGTTGACCACCGCCTCCCGGTCCACGGTCTCCATGGGCCGGCCGAAGGCCGAGGACACCTGGAGCAGGTTGGCCGTCCGGCGCACGTCGAGGGTCCGGTTGGTGCCTGCCGCGTGGAACACCGCCGGGTTGAAGAACGCGGCGTCGCCCTTGGCGAGCGCCGGCTGCACGTGGTGGGTCTTGAAGTAGGCCTGGAACTCCGGCCGCCGCCAGGCCAGGTAGCCCGGCTCGTAGGTCTGGGAGTAGGGGAGGTACATGGTCGGCCCGGACTCCACCGGCATGTCGCAGTGCGCGACCGCGCCCTGCAGGGTGAGCACGGGGGAGAGGCGGTGCACGTGCGCCGGATAGGCCTCGGCCTGCTCGTCGGAGAGGAAACCGAGGTGGTAGTCGCGGTGCGCGGTCTGCGCCGCGCCGCCGGGGTTGACCACGTTGACCTGGGAGGTGATCTGGTAGCCGGGGCCCAGCCAGGCCAGTGAGACCAGCGCCACGACGTCGTTGGCGTAGTAGTCGGCGAACGCCTCCGGGTCGTACAGTGCCGCCTTCTCCAGGGCGTTCCACACCCGCTCGTTGGCGCCCGGTCGCGCGAAGTGGTCGCCGGCCCGGGCGCCCGACTCGCGCTGCTCCGAGAGCAGCGCCTCGAACACCGCCGTGGCCCGGTCGACCACCCCCGGATCGGGGAACGCGCCCCTGAAGACGACGACACCGGGGCCGTCCGTCAGAGCGCGGACCAGTTCGGTCCGCAGCCCGTGCGGCGCCCCGTCGCCGCGCAGCAGCTGCTCGCTGTCGTAGACGAGGACGTTGTCCGCCACGGCCGACGCGTGCGGGTAGTCGGCCGGGTCGCAGGTCCGCTCGACCAGGTCGCGGAACGTGCCGAGGTCGCAGTCCTGCGGCGACAGCCAGGGGCGGCCCTGTTCGGCTGCTAGGGACATCGGCGTCCTGCTTTCGGTCACGGTCACGGCCACGGACGGGGCCAGGGGTACGGCCACCGGAGCGGCGGGGCTCTGTCATTCTTGTCAGTACAAACCCCTCGAACAATCAGCAGCGGGCCATCAAAAACCCCTCAAGGAGTCAGGCCGTGGGTCACCCCTTCCCCATCCGTGAGATCGCACGTCAGGCCGGGCTCAGCGAGGCCACCGTGGATCGGGTGCTGAACGGCAGGGGCGGGGTGCGGGAGAGCACCGAACGCGAGGTGCGGCAGGCGATCGCCGACCTGGACCGGCAACGCACCCAGGTCCGGCTGGTCGGCCGTACCTTCATGGTCGACATCGTGATGCACGCGCCCGAGCGGTTCACCACCGCCGTGCGGGCCGCGCTGGAGGCGGAACTGCCGTCGCTGCACCCGGCGGTGGTGCGCTCCCGGTTCCACTTCCGGGAGACCGGCCCGGTCGCGGAGCTGGTGCAGACACTGGACCGGATCGCCAGGCGGGGCTCCCAGGGGGTGATCCTCAAGGCACCGGACGTCCCCGAGGTCACCGCCGCCGTCGGGCGGCTGCGGTCGGCGCAGATCCCCGTCGTCACCCTGGTCACCGACCTGCCCGCGAGCGGCCGGCTCGCGTACGTCGGCAGCGACAACCGCGCCGCGGGAGCCACCGCCGCCTATCTGATGGGCCAGTGGCTCGGCGATCGCCCGGGCAACGTCCTCACCAGTCTCAGCAGCGGCTTCTTCCGCAACGAGGAGGAGCGCGAGATGGGCTTCCGCGCCGTCATGCGGGCCACCCACCCCGAGCGCACCCTGGTGGAGATCGCCGAGGGCCAGGGCCTGGACGCCACCCAGTACGAACTGGTCCGCGCCGCCCTGGAACGCGACCCGGAGATCCGGGCCGTCTACTCGATCGGCGGCGGCAACATCGCCACCCTGCGCGCCTTCGCCGAACTGGGGCGCGAGTGCGCGGTGTTCATAGCCCACGACCTCGACCACGACAACACCCGCCTGCTGCGTGAGCACCGGCTGTCCGCCGTCCTCCACCACGACCTGCGCCACGACATGCGGGAGGCCTGCCACCTGGTGATGCGGGCCCAGGGCGCGCTGCCCCCGGCCGGCCCGACGCTGCCGTCGGCGATCCAGGTGGTCACGCCGTACAACATGCCCATGCCCCCGGCCCGCTGAGCACCCTCGCAGGGGGCCCTCAGAGACTGATCGCGTACGCCTTGCGGAGCGTCTCGTGCACCGTCCACGTCGTCCGGTCGCCCGCGCGCAGCACGGCCAGGTCGCCGGGGCCCACCCGGAACGTCTCCCCGCCCTCGACCTCGATCGTCGCGGAGCCGCTGACCACCACGAACAGCTCGTCGGCCTCGGTGTCGGTGACCACCCCCGGGGTGATCTGCCAGATGCCGCGGACCTGCTTGCCGTCGTCGGACTCCCAGACCACCTTCCCGGTCACCTCGGGGGTGCCGGAGACGATCTGCGCCGGGTCCAACGGGTCGGGCTCGAGTGCGGCGTCGGGGATGTGCAGGGCGAAGCTGGGCGTCGTCATGCGCCGACCCTAGCGAGCCGGCCGGACGCCGGACCGTGGACAGGGTGCCGGACATCGGGCCGGGTGGCAGGACACTTCGTCGGGCCGTCGGGCACGGCGGGGGTGCGCTGTCCGGACTGGCGGGAGCGGACGGCCCGGGTGATCGTGGAGAGCATGGCTGACCCGACGCCGGCCACGGCCCGGCCGCGTTCGCACGACACCCGTGAGGCGGTCCTGTTCGGCGGGGTCTACGGCGCCGTGCTGGCCTGCTCGATGGTCGCCGCGCTCACGCAGTACGGTCACACCTCCGCCGCCAGCCGCCGCTACGACGCCGTGTGGCTGCTGGTCACCGCCTGCGCGTCCGCGCTGGCCCACGGCTACGCCCACCACATCGCCGAGCGGGCCCCGCAGCGGCGCTGGGACCTGCCGCGCAGCCTGGCCGAGGAGTGGCCGCTGGTCGTCGCCGTGCTCCCCACGGTGCTCCTGCTCGCGGGCGCCGGCTGGGGCTGGTGGCCGGCCCAGGGGATCGAGTACCCGGCGTTCGTCCTGAACATCGTGATCCTGTTCGGCCTCGGGCTCGTCACCGCCCGCCGGTCGCGGCGGAGTTGGTTCGCGGCCGTGCTCATCGGGGCGGTCGACGCGCTGCTGGGGGTGGTCGTGGTGGTCGCCAACGCGTTCATCAAGTAGCTCCGCGACCGGTCTCGTTCCTCATCTCGTTCCTCATCTCGTTAATTCGACATCTCGTTCCTTCGACGGTGAACGCGTTTACGATCACTCAAGGTCACTGTTCCTCCGGGCAAGGAGCCGGCATGACAACCGAAGACGCGGTCACCACCGAGGCCGTCGAGAGTCTGCGGGGCACCGACGACCCCCGGCTGCGCGCACTGCTCAGCGCGCTCATCCGCCATCTGCACGCCTTCGCGAGCGAGACCCGGCTGACCCGCGACGAGTGGGAGACGGCGATCGCGTTCCTCACCGCGACCGGGCAGACCTGCACGGACACCCGGCAGGAGTTCATCCTGCTCTCCGACGTGCTGGGCCTGTCCATGCTGGTCGAGAAGATCAACGGGCACAGTGCTCCCGGGCGCACCGAGTCGACCGTCCTCGGCCCCTTCCACATGACCGAGTCACCGGTGCGGGAACTCGGCGCCGACATCGACCTCGTCGGCACCGGCGAACCCTGTGTGGTCAGCGGTGTCGTCCGCGCCGCCGACGGCACCCCGCTGCCCGGCGCGGTCCTGGACGTGTGGCAGGCCGACCCGCACGGCTTCTACGACGTGCAGCAGCCCGGGGTCCAGCCGGCCGGCAACGGGCGGGGGCTGTTCACCGCGGACGCCGAGGGCCGCTTCTGGTTCCGCACCTGTGTGCCCAGCGCCTACCCGATCCCCACCGACGGCCCGGTGGGCGACCTGCTCAAGGCCACCGGGCGGCACCCCTACCGGCCCGCCCACATCCACTTCATCGTCTCGGCCGAGGGACACGAACCGGTCACCACGCACATCTTCGTCGCCGGCGGCGCGTACCTGGACTCGGACGCCGTGTTCGCGGTGAAGCACAGCCTGGTCAAGGACTTCACGCCGACCGACGACCCGGCCCTGGCCGCGGAGTTCGAGGTGGCGAACCCCTTCCGGCACGCCCGCTTCGACCTCGTGCTGGACCCCTCGTGAACCGCGGCGGCGCGGAGCCGGACGCCGGTAACCCCGGCTTCGTGCACGAGACGTGGGCCGCGCGGGTGGTCTTCCGGGCCGGCGCCGCGCTCACCGCGACCGCGGAGGAGGCCCGGCGGCTGGGGCTGCGGCGGCTGCTGGTGCTCAGCGGCGAGCGGGGCGCGGACACCGCGCGGGCCGTCGCCGACTCGCTCGGCCCGGCCTGCGCGGGCCTGCACACGGGGGCCCGGATGCACGTCCCGGTGGCGGTCGCCGACCGAGGCGTCGAGGTGGCCCGGGCCGCGGGCGCCGACGGCTGCGTGGCCGTCGGCGGCGGCTCGGCCATCGGCCTCGGCAAGGCCATCGCCCTGCACACCGGCCTCCCGCTGATCGCCGTGCCCTCCACCTACGCCGGTTCCGAGATGACCCCCGTCTGGGGCCTGACCGAGCACGGCGCCAAACGCACCGGCCGCGACCCCGTCGTCCTGCCGCGCAGCGTCGTGTACGACCCCGAGCTCACCCTCTCCCTGCCCGTCCCGCTCTCGGTGACCAGCGGGATCAACGCCCTCGCCCACGCGGTCGAGGCGCTGTACGCCCCGGACGGCTCGCCGCTGGTCGCGCTGATGGCCGAGGAGGCGGCAGGGGCGATGGCTGAGGCGCTGCCCGCGATCGCCGTCGCCCCGGACTCCCTGCCGGCCCGCTCCCGGGCCCTGTACGGCGCCTGGCTGTGCGGGGCCTGTCTCGGGGCCACCACCATGGGTCTGCACCACAAGCTCTGCCATGTCCTCGGGGGCACCTTCGGCCTCCCGCACGCCGAGACCCACACGGTGGTGCTGCCGTACGCCCTCGCCTTCAACGCGCCGGCGGCCCCGCGGGCGGTCGCCGCCGTGGGCAGGGCGCTGGGCACGGACGACGCGCCCGGCGCCGTGCGGGACCTGGGGGTGCGTCTGGGAGCGCCGCGTTCCCTCGCCGAACTCGGCCTGAAGGAGGCCGACTTGCCGGTCGCCGCCGAACAGGTGGCGGGTCAGGCGTACGCCAATCCGCGGCCGGTGACGGCCGAGGACGCGCTGGCCGTGCTGCGGGCGGCGTACGAGGGCAGGGCGCCGAGCGCCTGACGGGTGCTCAACGCACCGTTCGTACGCCGTCCAGGGCGATTCCCAGCACCCGGTCCCGCTGGGCCTCGTCCTCGAAGGCGGTGGCCGTGATGCCGGAGACCATCCTCAGCAGGTCGCCGATCTCCATGTCGGTCCGTACCACGCCCGCCTTCTGGGCTCTCTCCAGCAGCGGGCCGCCGGCCGCGTACATCGAGTCCCGGCAGGCGGAGAAGATCTCCGACTCGTCGTTGAGCGCCTCCCGCACCGCCCGCTTGGTGACCATGTAGCCGGTGAAGCGGTCCAGCCAGGACCGCAGGGCCTGCCACGGCTCCTGCCCGCCGAGTTCCACGGCGGCCCGGCACAGCGCGTTGACCTCGTCCGCGTAGACGCTCTCGAAGAGGTCGCGGCGGGTGGGGAAGTTCCGGTACAGGGTCCCGATGCCGACCCCCGCGCGGCGGGCGACGTCCTCCAGGGAGACGTCCGAGCCGTGCTCGGCGAACGCCTCGCGGGCGGCTGTGATCAGCGCGTCGTAGTTGCGGGCCGCGTCCTTACGGTGGGGCCGCCGGGACGCGACGATCTCACTGACGGGGAACGGGGTGTCCGTCATGGCTGCCTCCCGTGCGACAGGACAGAACCGGAGGGAATCCTCGACTTCGGTTGAAGCGGAGGATCGCCTCCGTTAGAGTGGAGGGGAACCTCCACTTTAGCAGGGCGGCCACCGCTGCCCCGATCCGTTCTCCCTCCGTTCCGATGTCGGAGAGGCTCCTCCATGCCCCGGAAGTCCACCCGCCTCACCTTCGCGGTCCTCGCGACCGGTGCCGGCGTGTTCTCCATGCTCCAGTCGCTGGTCGCGCCGGCCCTGCCGACCGTCCAGCACGCGATGCACACCTCGCAGTCCACCGCGACCTGGGTGATGACGGCGTATCTGCTGTCCGCCTCGGTCTTCACCCCGATCCTCGGCCGGGTCGGCGACCTGGCAGGCAAGAAGCGCAGTCTCGTCGCCGTGCTGCTCGCCGTCCTGGCCGGCTCGCTGCTCGCCGCCCTCGCGCCGAACATCGGCGTACTGATCGTCGCCCGGGTCGTCCAGGGCATCGGCGGCGCCCTGTTCCCGCTCTCCTTCGGCATCATCCGGGACGAGTTCGGCCCGGCCGAGGTCAGCGGCAGCATCAGCAACCTGTCCGCGGTGATCGCGGCCGGCGGAGGCGTCGGCATCGTGGCCGCCGGACCGATCGTCTCGGCGCTGGACTACCGCTGGCTGTTCTGGATCCCGGTCGCCGTCGTCGCCGTGACGGTCCTGATAGCCGCCCGCTATGTCCCCGAGTCGCCCAAGCGCGCCCAGGGCAGCGTCAGTTGGCTCGCTGCCGGGCTGCTCTCCGCCTGGCTGGTGGCGCTGCTGCTGCCGCTGAGCCAGGCCGGCCGGTGGGGCTGGGGCTCGGTCCGGGTGCTCGGCCTGTTCGCCGCGGCCGCCGTGCTGTTCGCCGTCTGGCTCCGCACCGAGGCCCGCTCCGCGACCCCGCTCATCGACCTGCGCGTGATGCGGCTCCCGGCCGTCTGGACGACCAACGCGGCGGCGCTGCTCTTCGGCGCCGGCATGTACGCGATCTGGTCCTTCCTGCCCGGCTTCGTCCAGACCCCGGGCGCGGCCGGCTACGGCTTCGGGGCCACCGTCACCGAGTCCGGCCTGCTCATGCTGCCGATGCTGATCGCCATGTTCCTCTCCGGCGTCGTCGGCGGCCGTCTCGAACCCCGCGTCGGCGCCAAGGCCCAGCTCACCACGGGCGCCGCGCTGGGCGCGCTGGCCTGCGGATTCCTCACCCTCTGGCATGACGAGCGGTGGCAGATCGGCGTCGTCGCGGGGCTCTTCGGCCTCGGTATCGGACTGGCCTTCGCCTCCATGGCCAACCTCATCGTCGGCAGCGTCCCGCCCGAGCAGACCGGCGCCGCGACCGGCATGAACGCCAACATCCGAACCATCGGCGGCTCCGTCGGCGCCGCGCTCACCAGCGTCCTGGTCACCGGCCGGCTCCAGCCCTCCGGCCTCCCGTACGCCTCCGGCTACACCCACGCCTGGGCTCTGCTGACCCTGTTCTGCCTGACCGCCGCCGGGGCCGCGCTCCTGGTCCCGGTCCGGCGCGCGAGCCGGGTCACCGGCCCGGTCACGGACCGGCCGGCGGCGGCACCCGTGCGCGTACGGTAGTGTTGACCTGCGTGATCACGCGGTACCCACCGCGTGACCGCGCAGCGGGACGTGGCGCAGCTTGGTAGCGCACTTGACTGGGGGTCAAGGGGTCGCAGGTTCAAATCCTGTCGTCCCGACTGGAGACAGTCGCAGGTCAGGGGCCGTTTCAGAGGAGATCTGAAGCGGTCCTTGATTATTCTTGGGGACCGCTTGGGGACCAGTTCACGTTGAAGGGGCTGTGGCGCACCTTGACCCAGTCAAGGTGCGCCACAGATGGCAGGCCGGTGGCGCGGATACTTGGTTTGACCTGTGGCTTTCTAGTGCGTCCCGGACAGATGATGGCGGCGGGGCCTGTCTCGTGGAGTGGCCGTCGGTACACCACTTCATCGGACGTGACCTCCCGGAGGCTGGCCGCTACCGACGTCTGGCATCGCGCCGGCTTGGCCCTGAGGCAGCGTGTGGCACGGATGTCGATGGGCCTGCTGACTCGTGCCAATGTCGGCTGTTGAACCCTAATGCCGCCCGTTGATGCAGCCGGAAGGCCCAGTAAGGTCCAGGGCGCCCCCAGCGGCGATGAGGTCCCTTGCGGCATGTGCATGCATGGTCTGCGAACTTCACCGTGCCGGTGGCCTCGACTCGGTCAGTGGCGGAGCAGGTCGTCGGCGCCGACTGTCAAGTAGGTCTCGGGAGTGGTGGCTTCAAGGGTCGACGTGGACGAGTGCGGCTTGGGCCGGCGTGAGACAGGGGCCATCCGGCACCCAGAGGCCCGTCTGGGGGGTCCGACACAACTCGGCTGAGAGGATCCCGCGTTGCGGTATAGCTTGCGCCCTGGACACAGGGACCGGCGGACGGCCGAGGCGCGAGGTTCGTCGCCACCGTCTGGTGGGAAGTACCGCTTTGTGTCGACCAGTCCGCTGCTGGGCTTCCTCTGTGCCTTCATCATGGACGCGTACCCGGAGGTTCTGGCCGACCCAGCGTCTACGGCTGCGTGGTAGTTCGAACCGATAGCGGTTATGACGCCTCGTCGCTGGAATCGTCAGTCGGTCCGCGACACGGCCTCGACCACACTGATCTGATGGATCTTGCGCCGACGCGGGCTGCAGTGGACATCGACGACGTCCCCCACCCGGAACCGGTCCTTGAGCTCCGGGTTCGCTTCGCGTGAGAACATCGGCCGGCTCCACTGGTCGACCTCGAAGGACCAGGCTCTCCGCGTCGCCGGGTCCTCGATGGAGCAGCAGTAGTGCGTGACATCCGTGTACGGGTCGTCGTGGTGAGTGTCGTAGTCCCAGCGCGAGATGACGGCACCGCGAAAGCTCGCCTCGTCGGGAACCGCCAGGACCCGACGGCGGGCCGGCAGCCACAGGCCCCACAGCAGTACGCCGGCGAGCAACGGAGCGGTGTCCCATTCCCAGGCCAACGCCGGGCGGTGCGCGGTCAGGGTCACCGCGACCAGGGCGACGAAGGCGGCGCACACGGCCACGGCCAGCAGCACGAGCTGCCACAGGTGTCCCCAGCGCGGGATATCCAGCGGCCCGGCGTACACGACGTGCCACGATCTGCCGTACGAGGACCAGATCCGCTGCGGCTCGCGTACGGGAAGCGCCGATTCGGGACCAGCCGCTCCCACCTGGCGTTTGGGCAGCCGATGCTCTCCAGCGCGGTCGTGGACCCGCCACTCGCGCGCGGCCTGCCGTCCGGCGGCCGTCAACCTGGGCCCGGATGCGAGCGGGACGTCTGACAGCCGCACCAGCCCCAACAGGCTGAGCACGAGGACCACTTTGAGAATGACCCGCACCCACTCGGGACTGAACGAAACGCCGGCCCACAGGGCGCCGAACCAGGCCGCGAGGGCCGCACCCCGATACAGCAGCGTCACGTACTTGTTCCGGGCCGGCCGTATGAGGCCAAGAGCGGTCGCCTCGTTGCGGACACTGTCCTGAAAGCCGCGCCACCATACCCAGAACTCGTCGCCGTCGCCCGGCCCGAGGGCGCCTATCGGCACGCGGTCGACACCGCCTCGGCAGCGCCGGCGGATCCGTTCGACCACGAGTTCCTCGACGGGCCGCAGCGGCGCCGAGTCGGCGGTCTGCGGGACGATCCGTACGGTCACCGTACCGTCGGCTTTCTCTTCACCCTGCAGTCGGCCCGTGCGGACCATTTCCAGGGCGGTGGTCTCGATGCCCTTGGGAGTTGTCTTCCCGTCTCCCATAAGGAGGTTCACCACACCCGCGGTCAGCATCCGATATTTCATACGCCCCCCAGAAATGTGACCGAGACGACTGTAGATGCTCTTGGGGATCATCGCATCGGGGAAAACACGCAGCCGAGGCATCGTCGAAGCTGATGTCCGAGCTGAGAGCCACGAGATGTTCACCGCTGCCCTGTTGAAATAACGGGCTCAGCGGATGCGTGGATCTCTGCGGCGATTCAGCTGCGCGGGCGCGCTGTCGCCCTCCTGAGCACCAACGGGACCAGTGTCTCGGCCAGGCCACTGGCGAGACTCCGTCAGGTCGGGGCCCCGTTACTGTTGGGCCGCCTGCGCAGGTGCGCAGTTGAGGGGCTTCGCCAAGGGGGCACCAGGCATGTCAGAGGGGTTGGCCCAGTGGGGGCCAGAGCTTTTCATGACACGGGAACGGGAGCTACGTCGCGGCCTGGCACCCGAGAACGACGTGGGAAGGGACGTCGCGCAAGGGGGGTTCGAGCCCTGCCTGCTGACCCTTCTGCGGCTGTCGGTGGGCAGGCAGTCGAGCACCGGTCTCACCAGTGGGTGGTTCCCGAGGGCGCTTGCCCGCACCGGCCACCTCGTCCGCGCGGCTGAGCTGGCGTACACGATCAGTGACGAGCTCAAGCAGGGTACGGAGCTACTGGAGCTGGTGCAGGCCGCGGCGGGCGCGGGAGACCTGGGCGGCGCTCAGGCGCTGGCCGAGTCGATTCCCCTACGGCAGGTGCGGGACCAAGCACTGGTCGCCCTCGTGCCGGCGTGGGCCCGTGCAGGTGAGCGTGACCGGGCCGTCGCTCTGGCGGAGAGGATCCGCTACCCGCACAACTGGGGGTGGGCCTGGGCCCTGTTGGCGAAGGCGGTGGCGGACAGCGGCGACATCGATGAGGCGCTCAGGTTTGTCGCTCGCGCCGACGACGTGGTGAGTTCCTACGCCGCCGACGGGACGGAACACGTGCTCGCCGTCCTCGTGGAGGTGGCCGTCGCCAGCGGCGACCATGGCCGGGCCGCCGCACTTGCCGACCGCGTGGAGGACATCACCCGCTCCCGCAACTCGACGGGGTGGTCAGAGCCACGGCCCTTGGCGGTGGTGTTGGCCCGTGAGACGCTGGCGGGAGACCTTGACCGGCTCGATGCTCTCCTGCGCACCCCGCCCGGACCGGCCGTCGGCGCCGGGGGCACGGTATGCGGGTGGGCGCTCGGCGAAGCCGCCGAACAGGACCTGGTGGTCCTGGAAGGAGACCTGGACGAGGCCGCCGTTCGCCCGTTCCCTCCGGGATCCCCGCTCGACGCCTGGGACATGGCCTGTGTGCTGGACGCTGTCGTTCACAGCGCCGACCAGGACGTGGTCCTGGCCCTTGCCGACCGGGCCGAGACACTGCTCGAGACCGGCGGCGGCCGTGATCACGACGTTCTGCTGAGGTCCTTGACACTCCTGCTGGCCAGGCATGGGCAGGTCGAGCGGGCCATGGCCCTCGCCTGCCGTCTCGACCCCGATCTGTCCGTGGCGCGGCAGGCCGACATCGTCGGAGAACTGGCCCGGTCCGGTGACACGGGCGGTGCCGAGGTTCTCGCCCACACGATCAACGACCGCAGGGCACAGGACAGGGCGCTGATCGAAGTGGTCCGGGAGCTGGCCCGGGGTGGCGATCCAGGCCGGGCCGAGGCTCTTGTCCACTCGATCGACGACCGCTGGGCGCAGGGCGAGGCACTGGTCGCGGTCGTCCGGGAGACGGCCCGGCACGGCGATCACGCGCGGGCCGAGGCTCTCACCCGCTCGATCGCCCACCGCGCGACACGAGCCCGCGCCCTGGCCGCACTCGTGGAGTTGGCCGAGCCGTCCCACGCCCGCAGGCTCGCCGCGCAGGTCGTGAGGGTTGCGGGCGGCTGGGATCCTGTTCTTCCGGTCCTGGAGCGGATCGCGCCCCGTTCCGTGGCAGTCGTCGCCGATCGGACGATGAGCTGATCCGGGGCAGCCTCCTGATTGTCAGTGCTGCCTGCGAGACTCGTTCCATGATTCCGAAGCTGCCCTTGCACAGCCCTCGTTGGCTTGACCTCGACGGTGTGAAGGTCGAAGAGGTGAAAGCACTCCTGGAGCAGTTGTCCTCCGCGGCTGCTACCGGGAGCGGCGATGGATGGAGGCAGACCTGGACGTACCTGGCCGGCGGTCTGATGGACGACGGGACCGTCTTCGACGGGGCCTATGCCGCTCTGCCGCATCTCATCGAGGCGGCAGCGGCCCTGCCTCCGGGACAGACCGCCGACTTCTGGGTGGACTTGGGATGCATCGTGACCGCGGAGGACAGGCCCCCCGTCCCGGCCGATCTCGAGATGGGGTTCGGCGCCGCACTGCGTCTGGCCGAGCGGGCGGCCACCCGAAGCCTCCTTGCCGCCGATACTGCTCCGCAGGTCTGCGCCCACCTCGTGCTCGCCTGCGTGGCCTTCGCCGGCCACCACATGGGCGAAGCGCTGTGGCGGTTCCCCGATCCCCGGGAAGCTGACCTCCTGCTGATGTGTCCCGAGTGCGAGAGTGATACCGAGATCCCCGACTTCTTCGTCGACCCGGCATGTCCGCCCGCCGAGGCTCCGGGGCTTCCTGATCCCGCCCATGTCAGGCAGGGAGGACATACCTGGGGCGAGGTCGCTGCAGCATTGCGCGAGGAAGCGGTGGGAGAGGAGTGGGAGCCCTTCCTGCGGGTGGCACGCGAGGTCGCGATGGCCGGGGTACCCCCGGAAACACCGGGGCAAGCCGTCCTGTGTCTGGTCGTCGGCATGGTCGCGGTCGCGGGCAATCCGCAACAGGACGCAAGGGAGTTGGCCCGCCAACTGATGGCGCTCACCGGAGACTTCCGCTGCTGGGACTGCGAGCGGACGTGGACGATCGCCGACGGCCTGGCGGAGAACCCGGCCGGGGCGAGCCCCCGGCACCGTCCGACGGAGGCGCGGGCGGACTCCGACGAGTCGGCCGTCATGGTGGAGTCGACGGCGTCCGGACGAACAGGTGAAGCGGCGACTCGGTTCCGGCAGAACGGGAACGCGGTGCTCGCGGCCGACGGCACCCCCTGGGGCCGTATCACGGTGTTTTCCGATGTGCCGGTGTTCTCCGATTCGGCGCCCGGTTCATCCGGGGGTGTCGACGCGCTGGCGGTGGTGTCCCGCCCGGGTCGGCCGACGCTCGTGGCCGGCGCCGGGGACAGGGGCGTGGTGTGCCTGTGGGACGTGGCCGACGGCCGGCTCGTCCATGACCCGCTGCCAGGACATCGTGACCGTATCCGCTCGATGACGGCCCTGCCCCTGACCGACGGCCGCGTCCTTCTGGCGAGCGGAGGCGACACCGGGACGATCGGCCTGTGGGACCCTGTCACCGGGCAGCCGGTTCGTGAACCGGCCGGAAACTGGCCTGGCGGGGTGACCGGAATGTGTGCCGCGACCGTCTCCGACGGCCGCACCCTGCTCGTCACCGCCACCCCCCGAGGCGCGGTCCGGCTGTGGGATCCGGATACCGGTGAGTGCGTCGGCCGCCTCAACCCCTATGGCAGTCCGATCCAGTCGATCGCCGCCGTCCCGATCGCCGCCGGCCATACACTGATCGCGGCCTCGGACACCGCCGGCCGCCTTCACGTGTGGGACCCGGCCGTCGAGGACCCCTGGGAGAGCGGCGCGGCCGTGCAGTTGAGCGCCAGCGCCCTCGCCGATGCCGACCATCGGGTGGTAACCGTGGCGGCTGTGCCCACACCCGACCGAACCATGTTGGCCACCGGAGACAACCAGGGCGTGGTCATGCTGTGGGACCTTGCCACCGGTGCCCCGATCGGCGACGGTCTGCCCGCCTCGACAGGCACCGGGGGCCTGCCGGCCATCACCGCCTCCACCCTGCGCGACGGCCGCACGGTCCTGGTCACCGGCACCCGGCACGGTCACCGGCTGCGGATATGGGAACCGGAGACCGGCGCGGTGGGGCACATCGCCCTGGATGTGGTGCTCACCTGTCTGGCCACCGCGGGCCCGGACCTGCTCGTCGGGCACGACCGCGGGGTCCTCAGCCTCCCGCTCACCAGACGATGAACGCGTTCAGCCGAGACCCGTCCCACCCTGTCGCGCGGAGCCTCGGGACGGATGCCGAGAACCCGCGCGACGTGCGCGCGCCGGCAGCGCGGCCGCCGCGCTCGCCATGGTTTTCAAGCTCGTCGAGTCTGCCCAGCAGCGGTGGCGAGCCGTGAACGCACCCCACCTCGTCGCCCTCGTCCGCGCCGGCGCCCGCTTCGAACGCGGCCACCTCGTCGAACGTCTAGGGGCAAGCGGCTTGAACGTCCTCAACCCGCATGCATGTCAAGGGACCTACTCCGCGGCTGTCACACGGGCCCAGTACTCGCGAACCACCGCCAGGTTGCCTTCGAAGACCTCATCGCCGCGACGGCTGGTGAAGACCCCCGGGATCGCAAACGATCGTCCTCGCGCCCGATACACGCGCACCTCCCACCAGGCCCCGCCGCGTGTCTGGTGGCTTCGCGGCTCAATGCCGGTGATCTCACTCCACGGGATCGCTCGGCGACTGACGAGTGTGGAGAACTGGATCCGATCAGGCGCGAGGAGCGTTCGGCCATATCCGCGGTTGATCATATAGAAGAGCGAAGCCAGCCAAAGGACGCCGACGACGCCGCCCCACCACCAGCGGCCCGTCGTGGCTGTCGCCTCCGTCGCCACTGCCATGCCCGCGAACAGCAGCGTCAAGACCCCGGTCCACCACCAGTTCCTGCGCCGGGCAGCAATGTCGAGACCGATCCATATCTCCGGCACGCGCTGATGCTACAGACAACCAGGATGAGACCCCATCGACAGTTCTTGACAATTCCTCCGCCGAACCCAACCCGATGGCGCAGATCGCGATCGCGTTTGGAAGTCGTCCTCCGAGCGGCAGACCGAGCCCGACAGGGTCGTGTCCCTTCTCGTGGTGTAGCCGATCAAGGTGGCGGAATCGCCAGGTCACGGCTCGATTTCCCTCCCCGGAGGCGCTGTTGGGGCTCACCGAGCCGTTACCAGCGGCGATCGCCAGGAAGTCCGCAGTGGCAGATACCGGACGGCTCCGAAGCGGAGCCGCCAGACCGTGATCGGCTACACCACCACGAGGGACACGACCCCCGACAGGCCCCTCCGGTCCAGCCTCGTCCTGAGAGCATTCCAGTTGCAGAGTCCGCGACGGGGACGGCGGCGGCCGTCGGGCGCGCGCAGACCGCGCGCCTGGCCATGCTGACGGGTGCCTTCAAGCTGCTCTGGGCGACGGTCACCCCCTCCGGGCGCCTCCTGGAGCTGGTGTGGCAATTGCGATTCGGGGCTGACTGACGATCGCACCAACGCCTCCGACGTCGACTTCGTGGGGCTGGACTGGGGTGGCGGTGTCCCTCCGAGTCGTGCTCGGAGCCGTCGAGTCGGAGCATGCTGGTCATGAGTCGACTCGTCTCGCTGAGCGCTGGTGACAGAGCGGTGGCCGCGCTTGGGGACCAGTTGGGGACCACACGGCGTGCGCGATGGTGCACGAGAGAGCCTGCCGCACGCATAGTCCACCCTGATTAAGTCTGCTTTATCCAGAAAATGCCCCTGACCTCTACTCCTGGGGGTCAAGGGGTCGCAGGTTCAAATCCTGTCGTCCCGACTGGAGACAGTCGCAGGTCAGGGCCGGTTTCGGAGGTGTCCGAAACCGGCCCTTGATCATTCTTGGGACCAGGTGGGGACCGGCGCCCCTGACCGGAGTCAGCGGGTCACTGCGATCCTGTACGCGAGCCGCAGGCTTGTCGCCGGCGGCAGCGGTGCAGGCGCATCCGTCTCCGATGTGGTGCGGAACGCCTCGATCACGTAGGCGGCGAAGCGTCGGGAGGCCGTGAGCCGGGCTGCACGCGGCGCGTTCTGGAGGCCCCGGTGGGCCATGAGCATGAGGATCAGGTCGTCGACGACGAAGCCCGGGCGGAGTCGGCCGGTCTCCTGGGCGCGCCGGGCCAGTTCGGCAACCGCGCGCAACGTCCGCTCCCGGTCGGCGGCGAAGTCCATGGCCTCGGGGAAGGCCGCCATGAAGGCGTCGGCGAATCCCCGGCTGTGCGCGTGGAGTTCGCAGATCCGCTCGACCAGACTCCGGAATCCGTGCCACGGGTCAGGGGCCGCGAGGGCGTCGCGTACGGCGGCACGGCAGCTTCGCTGCTGCTCGGCGAAGGTTTCCACAATCAGCGTCTGCTTGGTCGGGAAGTGCCGGTACAGCGTGGCGGGGCCGACGCCGGCCTGCCGGGCGACCTCGCGCATGGGTGCGCCCAGGCCCTCCTCGCCGAACACCGCGCGGGCGGCGTCCAGGATGCGGGCGCGGTTGTCGCGGGCGTCGGAGCGCACGGTGTGAGGCAAACGGTCGGCCATGGGCTCTCACTTTAGCCAAGCGGACGGGGGCGTCCGTTACGGTCCGATGGCGGTGACGCCGCCCCGCTTTCGGTCGCAGCAGCTGTGACCCGTCCGTTCACCGGCCTGAGGAGCAGAGATGAAAGCCGTCGTGATCAGGGAGTTCGGAAGCCCTGACGGTCTGGAGGTCGTCGACGTGCCCGTGCCCATACCTGCCCCGGGGCAGGTACGGATCACCGCGGAGGCGATCGGGGTGGGCGGCGTGGACGCCGTGATCCGCCGGGGAACGCTCGCCGCGTACGGCTTCAGGGAGGGCCATCTCCTTGGCAGCGAGGTGGCGGGAAGCGTCAGCGCGGTGGGAGAGGGGGTGGATGCCTCGTGGATGGGGCGGCGAGTGTGGGCGTTCACCGGCCTGTCCGGTGGGTACGCCGAGCAGGCCGTCGCCCCGGTCGAGGACATTCTCTCGCTGCCCGACGGCCTGACCAGCACAGACGCGGTGACCCTCGGCGGCTCCGGTGTGGTCGCCCACTTCGCCCTGGACCGCGCACGTTTCGCGACCGGCGAGACGGTGCTCGTGCGCGGCGCGGCCGGCAGCATCGGGATCACGGCCGTCCAGCTTGCCGCCAGGGGTGGTGCCGGCGCGGTGGCGGTCACCACCTCGTCGGCGGGACGCGGCGCCCGTCTGCGGGACCTGGGCGCCACCCATGTCCTGGACCGCTCCGGCGGGGCCGACCCGGACGCACCGTCAGGCTTCGACGTGGTGATCGACGTCGTGGCAGGTCCCGAGCTTCCCCTGTTCCTGGACAGGCTGAACTCCAACGGGCGGTATGTGGCTGTCGGTGTGGTCGGCGGACAGCCGCCGACGGACTTCGGCATGCGCCTGATGGAGGCCTTTCGCAGATCGGTGTCGTTCGCCACCTTCAGCTCCGACACCGTGCCCGGCTCCGACAGGCAGGCCGTGCGGGCGTCCCAGTTCGCCGATGCCGCACACGGGGACCTGCGCACGGTCGTGCACGAGGTGCTGCCGCTGGACCAGGCGGTGCAGGCCCACCGCGACATGGACGCCGGCAAGGTGTTCGGTAGGGCCGTGTTGACGCCCTGAGCCGGGCAGGAACGGTGCTCGGGGCCCTGGATGAACGGAATGAACAGCCGGGCCGTCACGAAGGACCGAGACTGATCCCGGTGTTCTTACCGGGTTTCTTGCAGAAAGCCCCGGCGTTCACGCCGGGGATGAATGCATCTCAAGGCTGCTCTGACGTGCACGTTAGAGCGGACGTTTTTGCTGCTCGATGTACTGGCGGACGATCGCCAACGGTGCTCCTCCGCACGACGCGGAGAAGTACGAGGGCGACCACAGACGGCCGTGCATGATGGCGCGGTTGATCCGGCCGGTGAACTCCTGCCGTATCCGGCGGGCGGAGACGCCCTTGAGGCTGTTGACCAGCTTCGAGACGGCGACCTTGGGCGGGTAGTGCACCAGGAGGTGGACATGATCGCGTTCGCCGTTGAACTCCTTCAGCTCCGCTTCGAAGTCCTCGCACACCTTGCGCATGATCTCCTCGCAGCGTGTCAGCATCTCGTCGGTGAACACCCCACGCCGGTACTTCGTCACAAAGACCAAGTGCACATGCATCGCCGAAACCACGTGTCTTCCAGGCCTGTAATCATTCGGTCCATCCATGAGACCAATCGTAGTAGGATCTTGAGTGTGCAGCTCCGCTACAACTATCGGGTCTACCCCGATGCCACCCAGCGCCGTGCGCTGGCGAGCGCGTTCGGGTGCGCCCGTGTGGTGTGGAACGACTGCCTGCGCGACCGCAGGGAAGCGCACGCGGCAGGGCTGCCGTACGTGACGTCGGCCGAGCTGTCCCGGCTTCGCATCACCCAGGCCAAGCGCACCCAGGAACGTGCCTGGCTCGCCGACGTCTCAGCGGTCGTCCTGCAGCAGTCCCTGCGGGATCTGGACACCGCCTACAAGAACTTCTTCGACTCGGTCAAGGGCAAGCGGCAGGGCCGCAAAGTCGGCCCTCCCCGCTACAAGTCGAAGAAGGACACCCGGCAGTCGATCCGTCTCAACACCAACGCCTTCTCCCTCCAGGACGATGGCACCGTGTACGTGGCCAAGGTCGGCGGCCTCAAGACCAAGTGGTCCCGCCGGCTTCCGGCCGCACCCACCTCCCTGACCGTCACCAAGGACAGCTGCGGCCGGTACTTCCTCAGCTTCGTCGTGGACACCGAGCCGGACATCCTCCCGGAAGCGGAGACCGACGCCGGTGTCGACCTCGGTCTGTCGGCCTTCGCGGTCCTGTCCGACGGCCGGAAGATCGGCAGTCCCCGCTTCCTGCGCCGGGCGGAGAAGAAACTCAAACGCCTTCAGCGGGAACTGTCCCGCAAGGTGAAGGGATCGAAGAACCGGGCCAAGGCCCGCATCAAGGTCGCACGCCAGCACGCCAAGGTCGCCGACCGGCGCCGGGACTTTCACCACAAGGCCTCCACACAGGTCATCCGCGACAACCAAGCGGTGTATGTGGAAGACCTCGCGGTGTCCGGCCTCGGGCGTACCCGGCTCGCCAAGTCCGTGCACGACGCGGGATGGTCCGCGTTCGTCGGCATGCTGGAGTACAAGGCGGCTCTGCACGGCCGCACCTTCGCCACGGTGGACCGGGCCTTCCCGTCCTCTCAGGTCTGCTCGGCCTGCGGATTCCGGGACGGCCCCAAGCCCCTGCACGTCCGCCAGTGGACGTGCGGCGCATGCGGCACCCTGCACGACCGCGACCACAACGCGGCCCGCAACGTCCTGTTCGAGGGACGCCGAATCGTCGCCGCCGGACGGGCGGAGACGCCAAACGCCTGTGGAGCGCCGGTAAGACGGGCACCCGTGCCCGCACAGCGCGTTGAAGCAGGAAGCCTCCGGAAGGGTCAGACGACCCAGGCTGGAATCCCTGGACTTTAGGCCAGGGAGCACGTCAAGTTCTTGGAATGCCTTTCAGTAAGGTGCGCCGAATGAATGCCTTCGCCACGGCGCCCCACGGGCCGGACAGTCGGCCGACGGCGGGAAGGGGGAGCATGAGCGCGCGGCGGCGTCTGTCGGAAAGACGCGGCGACTGGGATGACGTGGCGTCTGCGCAGGGCACGTGGACGGCGTTGAGGGTCGTCTCGAACTGCGCTGTGGTGTGCGCCGTGGCCGGGATGATCACTCTTGCCGGTTGGGCGGGCACGGTGGGCACCCCGCATGGGTGGCCCTGGTTGGGGTGGTCGGCCGGTGGGCTGGCGGTCGGCGGCTTCCTGGTGCAGGGGGTCCTCGGCATGTGGATGAACCACACCCGCCGGACCGACCGGCTCCTGGCGTATCAAAATGTGCTGGAGAACCCTGGCCCCGCAGTGACCGGACCGTCCGCCACCAGCAGCGGGTACGGCTCGAAACCGGGGCTCCGTGACGGTGGCCGGGTTCGCGGCGGCGACGTCCCGAGCGGGTTCCGGCTGCTCTCGCCTGTCCACAGTCCGGTCCCTTTCCACGACCGGGACGAGGAGCTGGCGGAGCTGCGCCGATGGTGCACGACGGCCACGGGCACGCATCCGGTGATGCTGCTCGCAGGCGAGAGCGGCGTCGGCAAGTCACGGCTGGCACTGGAACTCGCGCGGTCACTGGGTACGGAATGGACCGCGGGCCGGCTGATCGCCCCGAGTCCCGACTGGCTCGGCGCTCTCGACGACCGTGGCAGACCGGCGCTGGTGATCGTGGACGAGGCCGATGTCCCCGCCCAGGTCAGCCCTGACCACTCATGGGTCCACGCCTACGTGGTACCGCTGCTCACGAGCCTCGGCGAACGCCTGGAGGAGGCCGGTCCCACGTCGTCGCAGTCGCCGGAAAAACCCAGGGTCCGCGTGCTGCTGATCACCCGTCACCAGGACGTGCTCCGGCGGACCGTGGCCCGCGAGCTGGAGCGCGAGGCCGGGGGCCGCTACCGGTACCTCGTGGAGCGGGCCCCGGTGCTCGTCCTGGAGCCACCCGCCCAGGACCGCGCCACCCTGGACGAGCGTTACCGTGAGGCGGTCGTCACCATGACCGCCGCGCTGGGAGACGCGGCGGCCCCGACGGCCCTCGACGGTCTCGACGGACCCACACCCGCCCGCTCCGGTCAGAGCCCTCTGGATCTCCACGCCCAGGCCCTGGTCACCGTGCTGCACGGCGGCCCCGGCCCGGCCGAGCCCCGGCCCTTCGACGACGTCGCGGACCTACTGTTCGAACACGAGCGACGATACTGGCGGCACGCCGCAGCGGACTTCGCCGCGGCCGAAGGGAAGAAGGGGACCCCTTCCCGGGCGTCCGAGCTGTCTGCCCGCCCCGGTCTGCCCGACCACATCATGCTGGGCATGCTCCTGTTCGGGCACTGGGAGCGGTCCGAGACCAGCCACATCCTGGCAGGACTTCCAGAGTTCGCGGGGCTGTCCGACGAAGAGGCCGACGACCGGGCCGGGGACTGGGCGTGGTGGGCCGAGGGGCTGCACGACGGGCGGACCCGCAAGGGTGCGGCCGAGTCGTGGATCGGGCCAGAGGTGTTCACCGACTGGTTTCTCACCGCCCGGCTGCGGGCCGAGCCGGACCTTCTCACCGGCCTCCTGGCCAAGTCCCCTCATGGGAGAAGGGTCGAATACCTCGCCGTCCGCCTCTGCCGGGCGTGCGAACACTTCCCGGAGGCGGGGGAAGTCCTCCAGCGGTTCGTCGAGCACCAGGCGTACTCGTACGGCGAGGAAGCCGTGGCAGCCGCCGGTCTGCTGCGCCGGCCGGAGCTGGCTGATCCCTGGATCGCCGCGGGCCTGGAGGGCGTGGACGTGCCGGAGGGCGTGGACGGGTACTCCGCGGAGCTCAGCAAGAGCGCCTTGTTCTGGGTGCGTCAGCACACCCCACCTGAGCTGCTTCCGCTCACCTTCCAGGTCCTGGAAGCCAAGTGCGCGCGGATCGAGCAGCGGGAACGGGAACAGGAGGAGCGACAGCGCAGAGAGGCACGCCGACGCCGGGGGCGACCTCGTAGCTGAGAGCGACCCCCGCCCCGGACGTGGAGTTTGGGGGCAACGTCAGGATTGTTCGCCGTCGCAGAGTGGCGGATTGGACGGGAGGGAGACGGTCGCTGCGTTTTGCTGCCTGTGGGCCACTCGGAGGGGTCGGCCATGTCGGACGGCGCCCGGTCCTACCTGTCGAAGGTGTTGGACATCATGGAGAAGAATGCGCTTCTCCGTCATCAGGTGGACTGGGCAGAGGTGCGACGCCAGGCGTTCTCGCACGCCAGGGCCGCCCAGAAGCCGTCAGACACCTACGTCGCGATCCGGTTCGCCCTTCGGACCGGCTCAGCCCAGGAAAAGTCCGCTACGACGAGATCTCGGACGATGGTGACGCATCCGCCGTCACCGTCCCCATGGCGGAGTTCAAAGCCAGGGCCTGCCGGAACAGGTAACCCCGCCGACACAAGAGGCAAGATCTCGATCAGGTTCCGTAGCCAGGGTGCCGGATGCGGGCGAAGGGCTGGTGGCGGGGGCGTCGGAGTGCGAGGCTGGTGGGCACCAGCCTGGTCTGGTGGGAGACCCCGCGCCGCCGGGCGGTCGCCGATGCGGCGGCCGGCGGTGGGTGCGGGTGGTCTTGCTCGGCTGTGAGCGGCCAGGGCGGCCGCGCGCTTGACGGCCTCCTTCCGGCAGCGGAAGCCGACCGTGATGGGCTTCGACCCGAACGGTGGTTTTTCCATGCCGACTTCCATGCAGTCCTTCTTCGACATGCGGATCAGTGATTCGCCCGGCCGGATCGTGCTGACCGCGGCGGGGGAGCTGGACTTCACGGCCCGCTCGCAGGCCGCCCCGGTCATCGGTGCGCTCGTGCTCGCGGGCCGGGACCTCGTCGTCGACCTCACCCAGGTGACGTTCATGGACGCCGCCGGTCTGGGGATGCTCCTGCGCCTGTGCGACCGGGTCGTCGCGCAGGGCGGCGCCATGGAGCTGCGTGGGCTGCGGCCCGATATCCGGCGCGTGCTGGAACTGACCGGCACGGAGGGCCGGTTCCCGTTGCGGGCGGGGCCCACGCACGGCACGACGGGACCTGTCCTGGGTGCCGCCTGGGCGTCGGCCGAAGGACGCCCTTCCGGCGGCCTGACCGCCCGTGGCCCTAGTCGAACTCGCTCGGCGTCGGTGCCGGGGTCTTGCCGGAGAGTACGTCCTTGAGGCGCTGGGCGCCGTTCTGCACGGCCAGCGCGGTGCTGTCGTGGTCGACGGCGTCGAGGGCGCCGTTGGTGACGGCCGCCCCGGAGGCGCCGATCCGCAGCACCGCGACGTCCGTGACGTAGGTGACGGGCTGGCCGTCGCTGGTGCCCTGCACGGTCACCGTCAGCGCCTCCCGGGCGTCGCCCACGTTCGGGACCTGCGCCGACACGACCTGGACCGTGCGCTTGCTGCCGTCCTTGCCGGTGGCCGTGAACTGGTTGCACTTCTGCGGCAGCGTCTTGAGCCAGCCCAGCGTGGCGTTCAGGTTCGCCGAGCCGTAGTCCCCGACCTGGTAGAGCATCCGGGCGGTCTCCGAGGTGAAGCCGCGCAGCCCGGAGGCGCCCGTGGCGCGGCCGAGCAGGGTGTCGGAGTAGAGGCTGTCGAGCAGCCGCTGACAGTCGGCGGCGTCGGTCTTCGCGGTGAGGAAGCCGGCCACGTCGACCTTGCCGACCAGCAGGTTGTTGCGCCAGGTCGCGGCGTCCGTGGCCAGCTGCCAGTTGTCCTCGATGTCGGCCGGTGTGATCAGCGCCGCCTGCGCACCGGGCCCGGTGAGGGCGGCCGTCGCCGTCGGTGAGGCGGCGGAGCGCTCGGCGGCGGGCGAGACGGCCGCGGCTGCGGAGTCACCGCTCCCGCCCGAACAGGCCGCGACGGCGAGCAGGGACCCCGCCGCCAGGGCCGCGGCCAGCACACGCGCGGGTCGGGACGGACGGGTCATGGCGGCTGCCTCCTCGGGAACACGGTTCGTCCCTCCACGCCACCATCCGCTCCGGCAGCCGACCACCCGCGCGTGCCATTCGGGTGAGCGCCCCGGGGAGCGCCGGTGTCCCAGGCGTGGACGCCCTCTTGACGCCGCGCGGAGGCCGATCGACACTCCAGAGGGGAATCCTAGTGAAAAGGTAGGGAAAGATGGATCGGCTGCGCACGGTCACCGGCAGAGAGCGCCGGGAAAGCCGTACGCCCTGGCCGCCGGCCCTGCTCGGTTCCCCCTTGCTCACCTCCCGGCTGCACATCGACCTGCTCCGGGTGTGCAGCGCCATCAGCCGCACCGGCTGACCGCCCGCGCCGCCCTCCGTGGGCCGGGCCGAAACGGGCGCCCCTTCCGCGACCCGGCCCGACCGTCCGCGCCTTCGGCGGCCAGGCCCACCGCGCGTTCGCGGCCCGCTCCGCCCCGCCCTCCGGCGCACGGCGCCACCCCCGCCCTCCACAGCCAGCCCCGCCCCGCCCGCCCCCTGCCCCGACCGCCCGATGAACGCTTCCGCCGCGCGTACGTCCACGCGCCCGTACCAGGGGAGACGCATGTCCATCACTCCGCTCACCGCCCTGCCGTCCGTCCGCACCGCCCCCGCCTTCCGGGGACGCATCGGACGGGACGCGCGCAGCGGCCACTACGCCGTGCCGGGCCGCTACCGGCTCCACCTCGCCACCGCCTGTCCCGACGGCCTCCGCATCGCCGTCGGCCACAGTCTGCTGGCCCTGGACGGCTGTTGTCCGGTCACCTTCCTGCCCGCGGTCCCGGACTGCCCCGACGGCAGCCACACGGCACTGCGCCCGCTGTACGAGGCCAGCGCCCACCGCTACTCGGCACCGGCCCTGGCGCCGGTGCTGAGCGACGACTGGTCGGGCCGGATCGTCTCCACCCACAGCCGGGACATCCTGCGCGACCTCGACCGCCACTTCGGCGACGGCGTCACGCGCCTGTACCCGTGCGGTGCCGAGGCCGAGATCGAGGCCGTCGAGCGGCTGTGCGCCGAGGACGTCGAACAGGCCGCGCAGCGCGCCGGGCAGGAGGGCGGCGACCCGCGGGCGCTGGAGACCCTGCTCGCCGCGCTGGGCGAGCTGGAACACCGGCTGACCGGCGTCGAGTTCCTGGTCGGCGGTCGACTGACCGCAGCCGACGTCGAGTTGTGGGTGACCCTGGTGCAGCTGGACACCGTGCACCGCAACCACCTGGACGCCTCCGCCGTGCACCGCATCGCCGACCACCCGGTGCTGTGGGCCTACGCCCGGCGGCTGGCCGCGCACCCGGCCTTCGGCGCCCACCTCGACCTCGACGGCATCGCCCGCCGCCACCACGGCCGTTGCCAGGGACTGGAAGCCGCCGGCGCGGCCGTCCAGATCCTGGACTGGGCCGGGCATGCGGCGGACGCTTCCCGCAGGTGAGAGCGGCCTGAACCGTCCCGCCAACTGGACAGGCGTTGACATTCGTTCGGGCGGCTGCCTAACTTACGGACCAGAACGGTCAAGAGCGTCAGCATCAAGCCCTGGCTAGCTGACCGGCAACCCTCGCACCGCGGTGGGGTGCCCCAGGTGACGACCCGACCGAATGACGACGTTCGGTAAGCGCGCGGCCCACGGGCCACCAAGTGACAGGTGACGGACATGTACGCAGCTTCCAGCACGGCCCCGCGCCGCGCCCAGGGCTGCGTACAGCCGTACCCGAGCCCGCTCGTCGCCGACCGCGCCGTCGACCTGCTCCGTGTCAACAGCGCCCTGTGTAGCGCGTGTACCGCACCGGGCTGTGCCCGCTGTCGGGTCTGACCAGGCCTTTCCGCCCAGTCCCGCAGCTTCGCGCCTCAGCGTTCCTGACGAAAGCACCGGCCGTCCGGTGTGACGCCGTCCGCCCAGCCCCCGTGTCCCGCGCGCCCCCGTGCCCCGTGCCGTGCCCGAACACGGCCCGGTGCCGCGTACCCGGCCGTGGCATCCGGGGTGTCCGACTCCGCCGGAGCCCGCCATGAGTGAACCCCCAGGCGCCACCCTCGCCCCCGAGGCGCCGTCCGCCGCCGACGAACCGTCAAAGCCCCTTACAGCACAGCGTGTTCTGCCACTGCGCAAGCCAGGACGGTGGATCGCCACCGCCGTCGTCCTGGTCCTGGTCGCCCAGTTCGTCCACGGACTGGTGACCAACCCCTTCTACCAGTGGGACCGCTGGGGCTACTGGTTCCTGCGGCCGACCATCCTCGACGGGCTGGTCATCACCCTCGAAGTCACCGCCTACAGCGCGGTGCTGGGCCTCCTCGGCGGCGTCCTGCTCGCGCTGGCCCGGCTCTCCAAGAGCCCGGTGCTGCGCGCGGTCAGCTGGACCTACGTGTGGGCGCTGCGCTCCATACCGCTCATCGTCGTCCTGCTCTTCCTCTACAACTTCAGCGCCCTCTACAAGACGTTGAGCGTCGGCGTCCCCTTCGGGCCGGCCTTCTTCTCCTTCGACGAGTCGAAGCTCGCCACCGACATGGTCATCGCCGTCATCGGCCTCAGCCTCAACGAGGCGGCCTACGCGGCCGAGGTGGTCCGCGGCGGCATCCTCTCGGTGGACCAGGGCCAGCACGAGGCGGCCGCCGCGCTCGGACTGCCCAAGGGCTACCAGTTCCGGAGGATCGTCTTCCCGCAGGCGCTCAGGTCGATCATCCCGAACTACGTCAACCAGCTCATCGGCCTCATCAAGAGCACCTCGCTGGTCTTCTACGTCTCCCTGCTCGACCTCTTCGGCACCGCCCAGAGCATGGGCTCCACCTACCCCGGCGACATCGTGCCGCTGCTGCTGGTGGTCACCGTCTGGTACCTGATCCTCACCAGCGTCGTCTCCGTGATCCAGTTCTACGTCGAGCGGTACTACGCCCGGGGCGCCACCCGCTCGCTGCCGCCGACCCCCGTGCAGAAACTGCGGGCCGGCCTGACCGACCTGCGCGCCCGCATCCGCCGGGAGGCCGCCGTATGAGCATCACCGACACCGTGCAGACGGTCCCCGCCGCCCTGGAGATCCACGACGTCCACAAGTGGTACGGCGCCCACCGCGTCCTCGACGGCGTCGACCTGACCATCCGCCCCGGCGAGGTCACCGTCATCCTCGGCCCGTCCGGATCCGGCAAGTCCACGCTCCTGAGGGTCATCAACCACCTGGAGAAGCCCGAGATCGGCTACGTCAGCATCAACGACGAGCTGATCGGGGTGAAACGGCAGGGCGAGAGGCTCAAGGAGCTGAGCGAGCGCGCCATCCTGGCCCAGCGCGGCCGGATCGGCTTCGTCTTCCAGAACTTCAACCTCTTCCCGCACCTGACCGTGCTGGACAACGTGGCCGCCGCCCCCGTCGCCACCGGGAAGCTGACCAAGCCCGAGGCCCAGGCGCTGGCCAAGGAACTGCTCGAACGCGTCGGCCTCGGCGAACGCGTCGGCGCCTACCCGCGGCAGCTGTCCGGCGGCCAGCAGCAGCGCGTCGCCATCGCCCGCGCCCTCGCCCTGCGTCCCGGCGTCATCCTCTTCGACGAGCCCACCTCCGCCCTCGACCCCGAGCTGGTCGGGGAGGTCCTCTCCGTCATCAAGGACCTGGCCACCAGCGGCACCACCCTCGTCATCGTCACCCACGAGATCGGCTTCGCCCGCGAGATCGCCGACCGGGTGGTCTTCATCGACGGCGGCAGGATCGTCGAGCAGGGGCCGCCCTCCGAGGTCCTCGACAAGCCGCGGCACGAGCGGACCAGGGACTTCCTCAGCAAGGTCCTCTGAACCGCCGCACCACAGACCTCCCCCCACGCCCTCACCCTCATCACCGGCACCGACAAGGAACGGCCATGTCTACCCACTTCACCCGACGCAGCCTGATCAGAGGCATCACCGCGGCCACCGCCGTCGCCTCCCTCGCCACCGGGCTCGCCGCCTGCGGGGGCGACAGCGACGCGGCCACCACCACCGACAACGCCAAGTCCGGCGAGGTCGTCGTGGGCCAGGTCTCCAACGGCGCCGCCACCCAGACCACCATCAAGGTCTCCGAGGTCAAGTCCGTCAGCGCCGAACTGCCCGCCGCGGTCAAGAAGAGCGGCACCCTGAAGATCGGCATCGGCGCCCTGCCCGCCGGCTTCCCGCCCCTGGCCTTCACCGGAAGCGACCAGAAGACCCTGACCGGCTCCGAGCCTGACCTCGGCCGCCTGGTCGCCGCGGTCCTCGGACTCAAGCCCGAGGTCCAGAACTCCACCTGGGAGAACCTCTTCGTCGGCATCGACAGCGGCAAGGTCGACGTGGCCTTCTCCAACGTCACCGACACCGAGGAGCGCAAGAAGAAGTACGAGTTCGCGTCCTACCGGCAGGACAACCTCGCCTTCCTCGTGCCGAAGAAGAGCACCTGGAACTTCGACGGCAACTACGAGAACCTCGCCGGCAAGACGATCGCCGTCGGCTCCGGCACCAACCAGGAGAAGATCCTCCTGGAGTGGCAGGCGAAGCTCGCCAAGGAGGGCAAGAAGGTCACCGTCAAGCACTTCCAGGACAGCAACAGCACCTTCCTGGCGCTCGACAGCGGAAAGATCGACGCCTCCTTCGGCCCCAACCCCGGCTTCGCCTACCACAACAAGCAGACCGCCGGTAAGCCCAACGCCACCCGCACCGCGGGCACCTTCTCCGGCGCCGGCGCCGGCCTCCAGGGCCTGATCGCGGCCACCGCGAAGAAGGACAGCGGCCTCGCCAAGCCCCTCGCGGACGCCATCAACCACCTGATCAAGAACGGTCAGTACGCGCAGTGGCTCAAGGCCTACAACCTCTCCGACGAGGCCGTCGCCAAGTCCGAGGTCAACCCGCCCGGACTGCCGCTCGACAACTCGTGACCGCCCGCACCAGCACGCCCGCCGGCTTACCGGGAAAGGACCCCGCCTCCGTGACCGTCCAGACCGGCTTCCGCGGAGGCGGAGCCCCCCTCGCACCCGACACCGCACCGCTCGACAACGCCGTCTGGTCCGCCCTCACCGGCCCGCACGCCCACTTCGCCGAGCGGGTCGGCGCGGCCGCCCGCTACCCCGACGACGTCTACGCCTACGCGGCCCTCGCCGACGCCGCCGACCCCGCCGCCTGGACCGACCTGCTCACGCTCGTCGGCCCCGGAACGACCGTGAAGATCAAGCCGGTCGAGCAGGCACCGCCCGGCTGGGAGGTGGTCGGCGGCGGCCGGGGCGTCCAGTTCGTGGCCACCGCGCTGCGGGCCGAGCCCGCCCCGGAGGCGGTACGGCTCGGCCCGGCCGACGTGCCCGAGATGCTGGACCTGGTCGCCCGCACCCAACCCGGCCCGTTCCGCACCCGGACCGTCGAGATGGGCAGCTATCTCGGCATCCGGTACCGGGGCCGGCTCATCGCCATGGCCGGGGAGAGGTTGCGGCTGCCCGGCTGGACCGAGATCAGCGCCGTCTGCACCAACCCGGAGCACCGGGGCCGGGGCCTGGCCACCCGCCTCGTCCGCGCGGTCGCCGCGGGGATCAGGGAGCGCGGCGAGACCCCGTTCCTGCACGCGGCCCCCGACAACGCGACCGCCATCCGGCTCTACGAGTCGATCGGCTTCACCGAGCGCCTGCGCGGCCGCACCCTGCTGGTGCGCAGCCCGGGAACACCCACGGACGCCCGGCTGTTGTGACTCACGACGAGATGTACGCGAAGCAGGCCGAGGAGGTACGGGACATGACACGTGTCGCCAGTCCCAGCCGCCGTACCGTCCTGCACGCCCGGCCGCACATCGACCTGCTGCGCGTGGCCGGCGCGCTCTGTTGCTCCTGACTTTCCTCCGCCGCGCCCCTCCCGTCCGGCGCGCCCTCTCACGGACCTCAGGAAGGCACCACTGTGTCCTCGAATCCCGCTTCCCACCTGCACCTCGCCGTCGCCCTCGACGGCACCGGCTGGCACCCCGCCTCCTGGCGCGAGCCGGTCGCCCGCCCCCGAGAGCTGTTCACCGCCGGATACTGGGCCGACCTGGTCACCGAGGCCGAGCGCGGTCTCCTCGACTTCGTCACCATCGAGGACGGCCTCGGCCTGCAGTCCTCGCACTACGGCGAGCCGGACGGCCGCACCGACCAGGTCCGCGGCCGCCTCGACGCCGTGCTGATCGCGTCCCGCATCGCGCCCCTGTCCCGCCACATCGGCCTGGTGCCGACGGTGATCGCCACCCACACCGAGCCGTTCCACATCTCCAAGGCGATCGCCACCCTGGACTACGTCAGCACCGGCCGCGCGGGGCTGCGGGTGCAGATCTCCGCCCGCCCGCACGAGGCGGACCACTTCGGCCGCCGCACCTTCCCGCCGATCGACCTGGCGGAACTGCGGTCCTGGGCCGGGCAGGAACGGCTCACCGAGCACTTCGACGAGGCCGCCGACCATGTCGAGGTCGTCCGCCGCCTCTGGGACAGCTGGGAGGACGACGCGGAGATCCGGGACGCGGCCACCGGCCGCTTCATCGACCGGGACAAGCTGCACTACATCGACTTCGAGGGCGCCAAGTTCAGCGTCAAGGGCCCCTCCATCACCCCGCGCCCGCCCCAGGGCCAGCCGCTGGTCACCGCCCTCGGCCACCAGACCGTGCCCTACCGGCTGATCGCCCGCCAGGCCGACGTCGGCTACACCACCCCGCGCGACGCCGCCGAAGCCCGCGCGATCCTGGCCGAGATCCGCGCCGAGCAGGAGGCCGCCGGCCGGGCCGTCGACACCGTGCACGTCTTCGGCGACCTCGTGGTCTTCCTCGACGACGACCAGGCCGCGGCCGAGGCCCGCAAGGAGCGCCTCGACGCCCTCGACGGCGGGGCGTACACCAGCGACGCGCGGATCTTCACCGGTGCGGCCGCCGAACTCGCCGATCTCCTGGAGGAGTTCGCCGCCACGGGCCTCAGCGGCTTCCGGCTCCGGCCCGCCGTCCTCGGCCACGACCTGCCGCGCATCACCCAGGACCTGGTCCCCGAACTCCAGCGCCGCGGCCGCTTCCGCACCGCCTACGAGGCCGACACCCTGCGCGGCCTGCTCGGGCTCGCCCGCCCCGCCAACCGCTACGCCGCCGCCACCGCCTGAGCCGGAAGGACCGCACCCCCTCATGAGCAAGCCGCTGAAGCAGATCCACCTGGCCGCACACTTCCCCGGGGTCAACAACACCACGGTGTGGAGCGACCCGGCCGCCGGCAGCCACATCGAGTTCAGCTCCTTCACGCACTTCGCGCGGACCGCCGAACGCGCCAAGTTCGACTTCCTGTTCCTCGCCGAGGGCCTGCGCCTGCGTGAACAGGGCGGCAAGATATACGACCTGGACGTCGTCGGCCGCCCCGACACCTTCACGATCCTCGCCGCGCTGGCCGCCGTCACCGAGCACCTCGGCCTGACCGGCACCATCAACTCCACCTTCAACGAGCCCTACGAGGTGGCCCGCCAGTTCGCCAGCCTCGACCACCTCTCCGGCGGCCGGGCCGCCTGGAACGTGGTCACCTCCTGGGACGCCTTCACCGGCGAGAACTTCCGCCGCGGCGGCTTCCTGCCGCAGGAGGAGCGCTACTCACGCGCCAAGGAGTTCCTCGCCACCGCCAACGAGCTGTTCGACTCCTGGCGCGGCGACGAGATCCTCGCCGACCAGGCCACCGGCGCCTTCCTCAGCGACGCCAAGGCCGGCTCCTTCGTCCACCGGGGCCCGCAGTTCGACATCCACGGCCAGTTCAACGTGCCGCGCTCCCCGCAGGGGCGCCCGGTGATCTTCCAGGCCGGCGAGTCCGACGAGGGCCGTGAGTTCGCCGCGTCCGGCGCCGACGCGATCTTCAGCCGGTACGCCACCCTCGAAGCCGGGCAGGCCTTCTACACCGACGTGAAGTCCCGCCTCGCCAAGTACGGCCGCCGCCCCGACGAACTCCTGATCCTGCCCGCCGCCAGCTTCGTCCTCGGCGACACCGACGAGGAGGCGGAGGAGATCGCCCACCAGGTGCGCCGCCAGCAGGTCAGCGGGGCGACGGCCCTCAAGCACCTGGAGTTCGTCTGGAACCGGGACCTGTCGTCGTACGACCCGGAGGGCCCGCTGCCCGACGTCGACCCGCTGGTGGGCGAGGAGCACATCTCGCGGGGCCGCGCGCAGGTCCGGATGTACCGCGACCCGATCGCCATCGCCCGTGAGTGGCGGGAGCTGGCCGAGGCCAACAAGTGGTCCATCCGCGACCTGGTGATCAACACCGGCAACCGGCAGACCTTCGTCGGCTCCCCGGCCACGGTCGCCCGCACGATCGACGACTTCGTGCAGGCGGACGTCTCCGACGGCTTCATCCTGGTCCCGCACATCACCCCCGGCGGCCTCGACGCCTTCGCCGACACGGTGGTCCCGCTCCTCCAGGAACAGGGCGTGTACCGCACCGAGTACGAGGGCACCACCCTGCGCGACCACCTCGGCCTCGCCCACCCGGACGGAAAGCGGACCGAACGGGCCGCGTCGTGAAGTTCCTCGCGATCACCCTGATCGTGCACCGCCCGGACCCGGTCACCGGCGTCCAGAAGCCGACCCACGACCGGTTCCGGGAGGTCCTCGGCAACGCCGTGCTCGCCGAGGAACTCGGCTTCGACGGCTTCGGGGTGGGGGAGCGGCACGAGCGGCCGTTCATCTCCTCCTCCCCGACCGTCGTGCTCAGCCACGTCGCCGCACTCACCCGCCGGATCCGGCTCTTCACGGCCGTCACCACGCTCAGCCTGCTGGATCCGGTCCGGGCCTACGAGGACTACGCCACCCTCGACCACCTCTCCGAGGGCCGCCTCGACCTGATCATCGGCAAGGGCAACGGATCCGCCCAGCGCGACCTGTTCCACGTCACACCCGAGGACCAGTGGGACCGCAACGCCGAGAGCTACGAGGTGTTCCGGCGGCTCTGGCGGCAGGACAAGGTCACCGCCAACACGCGTTTCCGGCCGCCGCTGACGGACGCCGAGGTCTGGCCGCGCCCCTACCAGCGACCCGTCCGGGTCTGGCACGGCAGTGCCACCAGCAAGGAGTCCGTGGACCTCGCCGCCCGCCACGGCGACCCGCTGTTCTCCGCGAACGTCACCCACCCCATCGAGCCGTACGCCGAGCTGATCCGGTACTACCGGGAACGCTGGGAGCACTACGGCCACGACCCGGCGGACATCGCGGTCGGCGCGGGGACGGCGGGGATCTGCGTGGCCCCCACCTCTCAGGAGGCGCTCGCCGCCTACCGCCCGGTCTTCGAATCCAACCTGGCCTTCTTCAAGAAGGCCGGGCTGCCGGTGGTCTTCGAGACACTGGAGGACTTCGTCGAGCGCAGCTCGGCCCTGATCGGCAGCCCCCAGCAGGTCGTCGACAAGGTGCACCGCTACCACGAGCGGTTCGGGCACACCGTGGTTCACCTGCACGCGGACACGAGCGGCCGCACCGACACCCAGCACCGCGACTCCCTCGAACTCTTCCAGTCGGCGGTCGCGCCGGTCCTGCGCAAGGACATCCCCGACCCGCCCTTCGACTGGGGCCCGGTCCTGCCCGCCGAGGAGGCGACCCGTGTCTGACATCCCCCTCGGCGTCCTCGACCTCGTCCCGATCTCCTCCGGTTCGACGGCCGCCGACGCCCTGCGCAACTCCGTCGACCTGGCCCGGCGGACCGAACAACTCGGCTACGCCCGGTACTGGTTCGCCGAGCACCACCTCAATCCGGGGGTGGCCGGTACCTCCCCCGCGGTCGTCCTCGCGCTCACCGCCGCCGCGACCTCGACGATCCGGCTCGGTTCCGGCGCCGTCCAGCTCGGTCACCGCACCGCCCTGTCCACGGTGGAGGAGTTCGGTCTGCTCGACGCGGTGCACCCCGGCCGCTTCGACCTGGGCCTCGGCCGCTCCGGCGGTCGGCCGCCGGGCGGGGAGACGGCCGCGCCGACGACGACCCCGGTGGTGGACGGCCGCGCCCCCAACGGCCTCCTGATCCCGCCCCGCTTCTCCTTCGAACGCCTCCTCGGCTCACCCCGCGTCGCCCTCCAGCGCAAGCTGCTCCTGCTGCCGGGCGCCGAGTCCCAGGACTACACCGAGCAGATCGACGACGTCCTCGCCCTGCTGGCCGGCACCTACCGCTCCCCGGAGGGCGCCGCGGCGCACGTCGTGCCGGGCGAGGGGGCCGAGGTCGAGGTGTGGATCCTCGGCAGCAGCGGCGGGCAGAGCGCGCGGACGGCCGGTGCCAGAGGGCTCAGGTTCGCGGCGAACTACCACGTCAGTCCGGCCACGGTCCTGGAGGCGGTGGACGGCTACCGGTCCTTCTTCGAGCCCTCCGAGACCCTCGACAAGCCCTACGTCAGCGTCTCCGCCGACGTCGTCGTCGCCGAGGACGACGCGACCGCCCGCGAACTCGCCACCGGTTACGGCCTGTGGGTGCGCAGCATCCGCACCGCCGAGGGCGCCATCCCGTTCCCGACCCCCGACGAGGCCCGCACCCACGCCTGGAGCGACGAGGACCGGGCACTGGTGCAGGACCGCCTCGACACCCAGTTCGTCGGCTCGCCCGGCCGGGTCGCCGACCAGCTGGCCCAGCTCCAGGAGGCCACGGGCGCCGACGAGTTGTTCATCACGACGATCACCCACGACCACACGGACCGGGTCCGCTCGTACGAACTGCTGGCCGAGGAGTGGCGCCGGCGCTGAGGTCCTCCGGCGCCTCGGCCGGGGCCCCTCGCCGGCGCTGCCGCGCGGACGTCTCCCTCCCCCGAAGGTGGCGTCCGCGCGGCTGCTTCCCCCCCGGGCGCCGGACCGTGGTCCGGCCTCCGCGTCGCCGCCGTGTGCCGGTTCACCAGCACATGGCCGCTGTCTCTCCCGACCCCCATGTCGAATGGAGACGTACGCGGACGACGTAGCGGCGGCCCCTGACGAGCCGGACCCTGATCCTGGCGTTGTGCGGGGTGCCCCCGTCGTCGTGGCCGGCGAGGTAGCGCGGTTCCCCGTCGCGCTCCTCGAAGACCACCACGACACAGTCGCTCTCCCCGAAGGTGCCCACGCTGTAGACGCGGGTCTCCGGCGGCTCCACGGCGAAGTCCCCCTGCTCCCCGGGGCCGAGGCCGAGCGGTGCCGAGCGGAACGGCACCAGCGCCGCCGGTGCCGCGGCGGGCGGGTACCAGCGGAGCGCGAACTCCTTGTCCGCCGGAGACAGCGAGCCGGACGGGTACAGCCCGTTGCGGTACTGCTCCGGCTCCAGGATCAGACCCGGCCCGAAGGGGAACTGCATCACCGACTGCGGGTCCCACACCGAGCCGTTGGCCTCGGCCGCGTCCAGCCGGTGCAGGATGTCGCGGTCCGTGCGGTCCCGGCTCCAGTGGTTCGGCGGTCCGGCGAGGTCGGCGTAGACCGCCTCGTCGTCCCAGTGGACGCCCGCGAACGGGCTCTGGTGCTCGTGCCGCATCCCGAGCGCGTGCCCGATCTCGTGCAGCGCCGTCCACCGGCCGTCGGGCTCCGTCAGGTCCCAGCCCAGGTTCATGGTGCGCTCGCCCAGACCGACCGAGAGCGCGTCCCGGCCGATCACCGACCAGGAGCCGTCACCCTGCTGGAAGCCGATCCGCAGCTCCGCCTCCGAGCGGTCCGTGACCTCGGCGAACGTCACCCCGATGCCGAGGTCCTGCCATTCCCGGAAGCACTCGCGCAGCACGTCCCGCTGCTCCTCGGCACCGCCCCACGGCACCCGTCGGGTCCGCCCGGTCCCCGGGACCGGGATCACCGAGGCGTCGGTGTCGGCGTCCAGGAAGCAGTAGTGCAGAACCGTGCCGTTGACCCACATCCGCCGCCCGGCGACGAGCGCGCCGAGCCGCTCGGCGGTCAGTCCCGGCGCGAGGGCCGGGGCCGACTGCCGCGGAAGCGAGCAGTAGCGTCGGTTCATGCGCCCAGCGTGCCGGGCCGCCGCACCGGCCGCCTGAGTCGGCGGCTACTCAAGTCCGCCTGTATCAGAGCTGAGCAACGCGACTCGTACTGGTGTGACGACTTACGCACAGGACGCGCGGACCCTCGAACTGCCCTGGCCGTTCACCGGCCGGGAGGACGAACTGGAGCTGGTCAGGCGGTCGTCGGTGGCCGGCCGGCAGGGTGTCGTGGTGACCGGGCCGCACGGCGTCGGCAAGACCCGGCTGATCACCGAGGCCGTACGGGGCGTGGACTGCGTCCGGGTGACCGGCACCCCCGAGACCAGCAGCCTTCCGTTCGCCGCGTTCGCGCACCTGCTCCCCGACGGGGTCTCGCTGTCCGGCGCGGTGCGCCGGCTGTCCGGGGTGCGGCTCCTGGTCGTCGACGACGCCCACCTCCTCGACGAGAGCTCGGCCGCCGTCGTCCACCAGCTCGCCGTGCACGGCCGTACCCGGCTGCTGGTGGCCGCCGCCGACCCGGCGCCGGTGCGCGGCGCGGTGGCCCGGCTGTGGACCGGCGAACTCCTCACCCACCTCGCGCTCGAGCCGCTGCCGTACGACGAGACCGCCCACCTGCTCGCCGGAGGTGGCCTGGAGCCGCTCACCGTGCGCCGGCTGCACCGGGTGTGCCGGGGCGACCTGCGGCTGCTGCGCGATCTGCTCGGCGCGCTGCGCGAGTCCGGCGCGCTGACCCGCGTACCGGACACCGGGGAGTGGGCCTGGCGCGGCCCGCTGCCGCTCACCGCGACCGTACGGGACCGGATCGGGCCCCTGCTGGAACGCCGGGAGCCGGGCGAGCGCGACACGCTCGAACACCTCGCCTTCGCCGAGCCGCTGCCGCGCCACCTCGACGACGGGCTCGATGCCGGGATCCTCGAACGCCTGGAGACGGCCGGCCTGATCCACGTCGACGAGCGGGGCGCGGTCCGCCTCGCCCACCCGCTGCACGGCCCCGCCCTGCGCGCCGCGGCGGGCCGGCTGCGGGCCCGCCGGCTGGCCCGCGGCGCCGACCGGTGCGGGCCGGCCCTGAAGGAGGAGCAGCAGCTGCTGGAGGAGCGCGTCGAGCAACTGGACGTACGGGAGGTGCCGGCCCCGGTGGGGGAGTGGCTGGCCGCGGGAGACCTGCCCGTACCGGCCGGGTACGCGGCGGTGCGTGCCCGGTACTCGTGGCTTCGGGGGGAGCTGCGAGAGGCGGCGGCGTGGGCGAGGGAGGGGCTGCGCGGGGCGCCGGGCGACGCCTCCTGCCGTACCGAACTCGCCCGCGCCGCCGCCGAGTCGGGGGAAGCTGCCGTAGTGCGCGGGGACGGGGGTCTCGCGCACTACGGCGCCGTACGGCGGGGGGAGCCCGAGCGGGCCGTGGGGCGGCTGCACGGCGTGCTCGGACGGCACGCGGAGGCCCTGGCCCGCGGCGACGGGCCCGGTCTCGACCGGGTCGCCGAGGCCCTGGCGGAGCGCGGGCTGCTGCTGTTCGCGGCGGAGGCCCACGCGCAGGCCGTCCGCGCCCACCGCGACCCGCGCGCGGCCCGGGTGTCCCGCACCCGCGCTCTCGCCCTCGTCCGCCGCTGCCAGGGCGCCCGCACCCCGGCCCTGTCCGGCCTGGTCCTCGGTGAACTCACCGCTCGGCAGCGGCAGATCGTCACCCTCGCCGCCGCGGGTCTCAGCAACCGGCAGATCGCCGAACGGCTGACCCTGTCCGTACGGACCGTGGGCAACCATCTCTACGGCGCCTACACCCGTCTCGGCGCGAGCGACCGCACGGACCTGCCGTGGCTGCTGGAGCAGCCGGACGCGCGGTCGGCGTGAGGAAGTCGCCGGCGCGGGCCGCTCCGGAACCCGACCCCCTCAGGCCGCCCCGAACGCCGCGAACGCCCATCCCGTCGCCTGGTGGAGCGCGTCGGCCGGCAGGGCGGCCCGCGCGTCGCGCAGCGCCTCCGCCAGCGACAGCCCGGCGCCCAGGCCCTTGTGCAGGGCCAGCATGAGGGGCACCACCGCCGCGTCGTTGACGGGCGCGCTGCTCGCCACCACCCCGGCCGTGCCCAGCGGCAGCAACGCCGTGACCAGGCCTAGGAGTTCGTCGGCGCCGACCGAGGCGAGGCGGGCCGTGTCGCAGCTGGAGAGGATGATCCGGTAGGGACTGCGGGCGAGGCGCTCGAAGTCGTGCACGATCAGCGGGCCGTCGGCCATGAGCAGGGACGAGAACAGCGGGCTGTCCGCACGGAAGGTGCCGTGCGCCGCGATGTGCGCGAGGGCGGCCCCGTCCAGCTCGGCCAGCACCCGGGGCACCTGGGCGTCGTCCTGTTCCAGGACCCGCGCCGTCGGGTACCGGCTCGCCACTTCCGGCACCTCCGCGCCCCCGGTCGCCAGACCGGGCCCGCGGACCAGTACCTGCCGGCCGCCCGGCGGCGGCTCGGTCTCCCGGGCCCGCAGCCAGCTCCCCGCCGACGGCGACACACTGAGCACCCGCTCCCGCAGACTGGGCAGCAGCGCCCACGGCACCCGGTGCAGGGCGCCCGGCGGGACGATCACCACGGGACCGGAGCCGAGCTGGTCCGCCGCCGCCCCCAGCAGCAGCTCCTCCAGGCGCCGCCCGGACGCCTCGACCACCGCGAGCCGCCCCTCCGCCCCCGGATGCGCGAGCCGCCGCAGGCCTGCCTGGACGTGCTCCGCCTCGGCGACCGCCTCCGCCAGCGGACCGCCCGCGAAGCGCCGTACCCGGCCCCGGCCGCACAGCAGCACCTGCACCCGGCCGTCCAGGACGGCGAGTTCGACCAGCCGGGTGTCGCCGAGCCGGTCGAGCAGCCGGGCCGGGTCGAACCGGGCGCCGTCGCCCGGAGCGGCACCGCGGATGTGGTGGGTGCGGGAGCGGATCTCCCGTTCCAGACGCCGCTGTTCCCGCTCCAGCGCGGGCACCGGGCGGCGCTCCCGGCGGGCCTGCTCCGCGCGGGACGCGATCTCCCGGAACGCGGTCAGTGAACTGAGCAGCGCCGGGTCGGCGGGCGGCCGGGTCGGGGGAGCGGACAGGACGGTGGCCCGCCAGCGTTCGCTCCACTCGAGGAGCCGGCGCGGACCGCCGTGCGCGAGGCTCGCCTGCTGCGCCAGCGCGGCCAGTTCCGCGCCCTGCGCGGTGGCCCGGGCCCGCAGCTCCGAGGCGCCCAGCGTCATCCGGTGGTCGTCGAGGACGTCCAGGCCCCGCCGGCACGCCTCCAGCACCCCCCGTCCCGAGCCCGCCGCCCGGGCGCGCAGCGCCTGGGCCGCCCAGCCGGTCATCCGGGCCAGCGGCGGACCGGCGTGCCTGCTGCGCGCGGCCACCGCGAGATGCCGCTCCGCGTCCGCCGTCCACCCCAGCGCCAGCGCGATCCGCCCCGCGAGGAGCGAGGCCTCCGGCGCCGCGGGCGCACCGAAGGACGCCAGCCGGTCGGCGACCCCCGCCGCCTCCTGCACCAGCCGTCCGGACGCGGCCCCGCCCGCCACCCGCGCCTCGATCAGCTCCAGCCGGGCATGCGTCTCCCACCAACTGCGCCGCTGCCCCGAGAACAGCCGCACCGCGACGGCCGCACGGGCGACCGCGGTCCCCGCGTCCCCGGCCGACCGGGCGGCCCGGGCGGCGGCCAGCAGCAGCTCGGCCTTGCGGGTGGACTGCCCGCCGAGCCGGTCCAGGGTCGCGATCGCCGCGTCCGCCTCGGCCAGTGCCTCCGGCGCCAGCCCCGCCGCCATCAGCACCTCGCAGCGCGCGATGTACAGCATGAACGGCGGGGTGCCCAGCTCGGTGTACCGCTGCTCGGCCTCGGCGAGCAGCCGCAGCGCCGCCGGGACGTCCCCGGAGCGGAACGCGGCCAGACCCCGGCTCTCCACGGCGACCGCCTTGTCGTGCTCCTGGCCCGTCGTCTCCCACAGCAGCTCCGCCGCGGTGAAGTCGGCGTCCGCCCGGTCCACCGCCCCCAGGGCCAGATGCACCGTGGCCCGCACGCTCAGCGCCCGCGCGGTCCAGATGACGTCGTCGGCCTGCCGCAGCGCCGGGATCGCCCTGCGTACGTCCTCCAGGGCCTCCTTGTGCCGGCCCAGCACCCAGCACGCGTACGCCCGCCGGTACAGCACCCTCGCCCGGGTGTGCCCGTTGCTCCGGGCCACCCCGCGCTCGATCGCGGCCAGCCCCTGCCGGGTGCGCCCCGCGTGCACCAACGCGACCCCGAGGGTGCCGAGGACATCCGCCTCGCGCTCCGCGGACTCCGCGCGGGCCGCGAAGTCACGGGCCCGGCGCAGATGGTCGAGGGCGACCCCCAGGTCTCCGAAGTCCCGTTGCCAGATGCCGATGACCTGGTGCGCCACGGACGCGTCGAGCGGCGGCGGGCCGGACCTGAGGACCTGTTCCGCCCGTGCCAGGGCCTCGCCGGGGGCGGCGAACACCATCGGCAGCAGTTCCGTCACCGCATCGCTTCGCGCAGTCACCTCTCGGATGGTAGTGGCCTGGGCAGACATGCCCCACAGGTTTGACGCTGTATCAATCGGCGGCAAGGCGACTCTGACTGGAGAACGCCGTTCCACGGGGGAGGACAAGTCATGGCACCTCAGCGATTCCAGGAGCAGTTCGATCACATCCAGCGCTCCATGCCGGACGTTCCACTGGCGATGGGGCCGGAGGACTCCGCCGAGTTCCTGTACGAGAAGGGGGTCGTGCTCGCCCGCGACGGGGCGGAGGCCCGGGTCGTCGAGGACACCGTGCGCGCCCACTTCACCGCGACCGCCGGACTGGTCGCCGACCACGTCGGCAGGACCGGTCCCGAGCGCAACCGCACCGGGGTCACCCGGATCCGGGTCGGTGACCCGCACCACGGCGACCACACGGCGGACCACGCGGTCGGCCACGCGCTGCGCGCCCTGCGGGAGGCGGAGGACCGCACCGGGCGCCGGATGGTCAGCCGCAACCACGTGGTCGCCACCACGAACGCCAACTCCTGCAACCCCTGCGAACCCCTGCCGGCCCTGCTCACCCGGACGCCCAACCCGGGGGCCGCACCAGGCGCTCACGACCCGGACACCGCGGTCCGCGTCCTGGTGATCGACACCGGCCTGGTGCACGACTACCGCTCCTACCCGCTGCTCGCCCACGCCCAGGGCGACCCGCAGATCGCCGAGACCGACGCCGGGGGAGTCCTCCAGCAGTACGTCGGCCACGGCACGTTCATCGCCGGCCTCATCGCCGCCCTCGCCCCCAACACGGACATCACCGTCACCAACACCATGAACGACGTGGGTGCCATCCTGGAGTCCGAGTTCGGCGGCAAGCTCTTCGAGGCGGTCGACCGGCACGGCTGGCCGGACATCATCAGCCTCTCCGCCGGCACCTCGAACGGCACCGCCGACGGACTGCTCGGCGTCGAGGCCTTCATGCGGGCCCTGCGCGACCAGCCCACCCTGCTCGTCGCCGCGGCCGGCAACAACGGCAGCGAGAACTCCTTCTGGCCCGCCGCCTGCGCGGATCTCACCGGCTACGAGGACACCGTCCTGTCGGTGGGCGCGCTGCGCAGCGACGGTGTGTCCGGCGCCTGCTTCACCAACCACGGCGACTGGGTCAAGGTCTACGCCCCCGGCGAGCTGCTCACCGGCCCACTGGCCGGTTTCGACGCGCCCGTGCCGTACGTCTACCAGCACACCACCTACGAGGCCTGCCGGTTCGGCTTCACCTACGCCTGCACCTGCCAGTACCCGCGCCACACCGGCGTGCTGACCGACACCGGGACGACCGGCCCCGGCAAACCCGACCAAGTGATGTTCGAAGGATTCGCACAGTGGAGTGGAACATCGTTCGCCACCCCCGTGGTCGCCGGCCTCGTCGCCGACTGGATGACCACCCACCAGGAGACCGACCCGCGCGCCGCGCGGGCCCGGCTGCTCGCGGCCGCCACGGAGCGTGCCGAGGTGCGCGGGGCGCAGGTCCCGGCGCTCCGCCCGGCCACCTGGCAGCCGGTTCCGGTCGTCCACCTGGCCGCCTCGGCCTGAGTTCCGGAACACTCCCCTCCACGGCGTACGATGACTTGCCGTACACGAGGGGTGGGACCGTGGACCGAGCAGAGGTCGGCGCGCTGGTCCAGGCCGCCGTCGACGGTGACGCGGCGGCCTGGAAGGCGCTCGTGGAAGGGCTGAGCCCGCTGGTGTGGTCCGTGGTGCGCGCGCACCGGCTCTCCGACGCCGACGGGCACGAGGTGTACCAGACGGTGTGGTTCCGGTTCGCCCAGCACCTGGGCCGCATCCGGGAACCCGACAAGGCCGGTGCGTGGCTGGCCAGTACGGCCCGCAACGAATGCCTGAAGGTGATCCGGGGGCTGACCCGGCTGATGCCCACCGACGACCCCCAGGTCCTGGACCGGATCAGCGAGGACCGCACGCCCGAGCAGTCGCTGATCGACGCCGAGGAACGGGCGGCCGAGGCCGAGCGGATCCGCCTGCTCTGGCAGGAGCTGGAGGAACTCGGCGACCGGTGCAGGCAGTTGTTGCGTGTCCTGATGGCCTCGCCGCCGCCCAGCTATGTCGAGGTGTCCGTGGCACTGGGCATCGCGGTCGGCAGCATCGGCCCGCTGCGCCAGCGCTGCCTGCGCCGGCTACGGGCCCGGCTCGACGCGAGGGGTGCGGCGTGAACGACCTGTTCCCGGACGAAGACGGCCACGACGACACCGGGTTCGACGCGGACGCGCTGGAGGAGGAGCTGCGCCAGGCGGCCGCCGTGCTCGACCCGCTCCCGGCCGGCCTGCTGCAAACGGCCATGGACGCCTACGCGTTGCACGAGCTGGACGCCCGGATCGCCGAGCTGACCTTCGACTCGCTCGTCGACGCCGTCCCGGTCAGAGGGGTCGAGGCCCCGCCCCGGATGCTGACCTTCCGGGCAGGCGGACTCACCGTGGACGTCGAGCTCACCGGCGAAGGACTGCTCGGCCAGGTGCTACCCCCGCAGGCCGCGCGCGTCGAGGTGCTCGGCGGCCCGGCGGCCGTGCACCCGCTCACGGCCGACGGCATGGGGCGGTTCGCCGTCGACACCCCGCCCGCCGGACCGTTCGCGCTGCGGCTGCGGGCCGGCGGGGAAGTGATCGTCACGGAGTGGCTGCGGGCCTGAGGGGTCCGGGCCAGGTCACCAGGTGACGGGCAGGGTCCGCGGCCCGCGGATCATCGTCCTGCGACGCCACCGCACGTCCTCGGCCGGCACCGCGAGCCGCAGCCCCGGCAACCGGTCGAGCAGGGTGTCGACCAGCAGTTCGGTCTGGAGCCGGGCGAGGACCGCGCCCGTGCAGTGGTGCGGGCCGTGGCCGAAGGCGAGATGCGGGTTGGGCTCGCGGTCCGGGACGATGCGGTCCGGGTCCGGAAAGACGGCCGGGTCGCGGTTGGCGGCGAGGTAGGAGACGTACACCGGATCGCCGGCCGAGATCCGGGTGCCGTCGGCCAGCTCGACGTCCTCCAGGGCGATCCGGGCCAGCCCGACGGTGCTGCGGTGCGGGATCCAGCGCAGCAGTTCGTCCAGGACCGGCCCGCGCTCCGCCGGCCGCTCCCGCAGCCGTGCCATCAGCTCCGGCCGGGTGAGCACCAGGAACAGCATCTGGCCGCAGTTGTGGGTCACCGCCTCGCCGCCGATCTGCAGCGGGCCGGCCAGTCCCACGGCCTCCTCCGCCTCGATCTCGCCCCGCGCCACGGCGGCCCCGAGCAGCGCGTACACGTCGTCGCCGGTGCTGCCCGAACGCGCCCGCACCGTCTCGCCGATCCACCCGTACAGCCCCTGCTTGGCCGCGTCCGCGGCCTCGGCGCCGCCCGAGGTGGAGATGATCTGCCGGGTCCAGGCGTGCACCCGCTCCCGGTCCGCCTCCGGTACCCCCATCACCTCGCTGACCACGGTGATCGGGAACGGCTCCAGGACCCGCGCGGCCAGATCGGCGGGCGGCCCGTCCCGCACCACCCCGTCGACCAGCCCGTCGAGGAGCTGCTGGGCCCGGGGCCGCAGCCGCTTCATCGCGGCGACCGTGAAGGCGCCGGCGACCGGCTTGCGCAGCCGGTTGTGGTCGGGCTGGTCGGCCCAGGCCAGCGAGCCGGGACGCGGCGCGAAGTGCGGGGCGAGCCGGGTCACCTGCCGCCGGGTGACCTCCGCGCGGCTGAACCTCGGGTCGTTGGTGACGGTCCTGACGTCCTCGTACCGGGTGGCGAGCCACGCCCAGCCCGCGCCGAACGGCAGCCGGATCCGCGTGACGGGACCCTCCGCCATCAGGGCGGCGAGGACCGGGTCGAACTCCGTCCCCGCCAGCTCCAGCGCGGGCCACTCCCGCACCGGCGGCGCGGCCTCCCGGACGGCCGCGGCCGCCTCGGGACAGGCGGCCGGGGCCGGTCGCGCCGCGGTGCGGGCGGTCGGCTCCGTGGGCGTGGGCGCGCTCGTCTCCGTGGTCATGCCTCCACGGTCGTACGGCCTCCACCCGGTGTCCTGCGGGAGTGCTCCAGCCGGACGGTTCCATGCGACCGGGCCGCCGCGGGCTCAGGAGCCGAGGGAGTCCACCAGCGCGGCGAGCGCGGTGGCGAGCCGCCCCAGACCCGCACCGGCCGGGCCGCCCGGCTCGGTCATGTACAGGTCCCGGCGGATCTCCACCATCAGCGCGCCGACCCGCGCATCCGTCCCGTAGTACTCCAGCGGTACGTAGGTCCCGCCGAACGGACTGTCCAGCCCCGTCTCCCCGCAGCCCGCGAACGCCCTGCGCGCGGCCCGCGTCAGCTCCCCGGGCGTGTGGAAGCGATCCGTCCCCAGGCACACCGGTGGCCGCGGTCCCGCCCCGTGCAGTTCGTAGGGGAGCGCCCGGCTCGGGTAGGAGTGCACGTCGATCACCACCGCCCGCCCGGTCGCGGCGAGCCGCCCGGCCACCGCTCGCGTCATCGCCTCGGCGTACGGCCGGAAGTACCGCGCGACCAACGGCTCGGGGTCGAATCCGTCGGCCCGCAGCACCTCCCGGTGCGTGGTCCGCGTGTACACCGCCCCCATCCCGACGGCGAGCATCTCCTCCCGTTCGTCGGGGAACCGCTCCGGGTCCACGACGAGACGCGACAGCCGGTTGACGAACCGCCAGGGGGTGACCCCCGCCAGCGCGGCCGCCGCCTCCGCCAGCTCGGCCGTGTGCGCGTCCGTGATGTGGTCCAACTCCCGCTCCAGCGCGGCGTCGTCGAGTTCGATCCCGGCCCTGACCGCGGCCGGAACCGTCCGCGCCGAGTGCGGCACGTGCAGGAGCACGGGCGACTCGTCGGCGCCGGGCAGGAGTTCGTACGACGGCTGGGACACGGGCGGCTCCGGGCATTCGGTAACGGACGGCGAGGAGGATCAAGGTGCCACACCGACGGCGGTGGCGTATCGGCGGGTCGCGTGGCAGAGGAGCCGCGGTTCGGTCGGCCGCTGCCTCGGCGGGCGACCCGGTGGGGGCACCTCCGGCCGCAGGCGGGGGGCGTCGGCGACCGGTGACAGCGCCGCAGGGGAGCCCGGACAGGGCTCCGCCCCGGCAGGCGGGGCCTGCCGGGGCGGAGACTTCGGGTTCGCGGGAGGCGGCTTCGGCTCAGAGGGCCGCGAGCGCCGCGTTCCAGGTCGCCGACGGGCGCATGACCGCGTCCGCCTTGGCCTTCTCCGGCTGGTAGTAGCCGCCGATGTCGGCGGACGAGCCCTGGACGGCGTTCAGCTCGTCGACGATCTTCTGCTCGTTGGCGGTGAGCGTCTCGGCGAGCGGCGCGAACGCCTTGGCGAGCTCCGCGTCCTCGGTCTGCTTCGCCAGCTCCTGCGCCCAGTACAGGGACAGGTAGAAGTGGCTGCCGCGGTTGTCGATGCCGCCGACGCGACGGGTCGGGGACTTGTCCTCGTTGAGGAAGGTCGCCGTGGCCCGGTCGAGGGTGTCGGCCAGCACCTTGGCGCGGGCGTTGCCGGTGAACTCGGCGTACTGCTCGAAGGACGGCACCAGGGCGAAGAACTCGCCGAGCGAGTCCCAGCGCAGGTAGTTCTCCTTGACCAGCTGCTGGACGTGCTTGGGAGCGGAGCCGCCGGCACCGGTCTCGAACAGGCCGCCGCCCGCCATCAGCGGGACGACCGAGAGCATCTTGGCGCTGGTGCCCAGCTCCAGGATCGGGAAGAGGTCGGTCAGGTAGTCACGGAGCACGTTGCCGGTGACGGAGATGGTGTTCTCGCCGCGGCGGATGCGCTCCACGGACAGCTTGGTGGCCTCCACCGGGGACAGGACGCGGATGTCCAGGCCCTCGGTGTCGTGCTCCGCCAGGTACTGCTCGACCTTGGCGATCAGGTTCGCGTCGTGGGCGCGGCCCTCGTCCAGCCAGAAGACGGCCGGGTCGCCGGTGGCGCGGGCGCGGGTGACGGCCAGCTTCACCCAGTCCTTGATCGGCGCGTCCTTGGTCTGGCAGGCGCGGAAGATGTCACCCGCGGCGACCGGCTGCTCGATCAGCGCGTTGCCGGCGGCGTCGACCACGCGGACCGTACCGGCGGCGGCGATCTCGAAGGTCTTGTCGTGGGAGCCGTACTCCTCGGCCTTCTGCGCCATCAGGCCCACGTTCGGGACCGAGCCCATGGTGGACGGGTCGAAGGCGCCGTTGGCCCGGCAGTCCTCGATCACGGCCTGGTAGACACCGGCGTAGGAGGAGTCCGGGATGACCGCGAGGGTGTCGGCCTCCTGGCCGTCCGGGCCCCACATGTGGCCGGAGGTCCGGATCATGGCCGGCATCGAGGCGTCGATGATGACGTCCGAGGGGACGTGCAGGTTGGTGATGCCCTTGTCGGAGTCGACCATCGCGAGGGCCGGGCCCTCGGCGATCTCGGCGTCGAAGGAGGCCTTGATCTCGGCGCCCTCCGGCAGGTTCTCCAGGCCCTTGTAGATGCCGCCCAGGCCGTCGTTCGGGGACAGCCCGGCCGCCTTCAGGGTCTGGCCGTACTTCGCGAACGTCTTCGGGAAGAAGGCGCGCACCACGTGACCGAAGATGATCGGGTCGGAGACCTTCATCATCGTGGCCTTCAGGTGCACGGAGAACAGCACGCCCTCCTGCTTGGCGCGGGCGATCTGCGCGGCCAGGAAGTCGTTGAGCTGCGCGACGTGCAGCACGGACGCGTCGACGACCTCGCCCTCCAGGACCGGTACGGAGTCCTTCAGGACGGTGGTGGTGCCGTCCTCGGCGACCAGTTCGATCCTCAGCTCGCCGGCCTCGGAGATCACCACGGACTTCTCGGTGGAGCGGAAGTCGTTCTCGCCCATGGTGGCCACGTCGGTCTTGGACCCGGGGCTCCAGGCGCCCATGCGGTGCGGGTGGGTCTTGGCGTAGTTCTTGACCGAGGCGGGGGCACGGCGGTCCGAGTTGCCCTCACGCAGGACCGGGTTCACGGCGGAACCCTTGACCTTGTCGTAGCGGGCGCGGATCTCGCGCTCCTCGTCGGTCTTCGGGTCGTCCGGGTAGTCCGGCAGCGCGTAGCCCTTGCCCTGGAGCTCGGCGACCGCGGCCTTCAGCTGCGGGATCGACGCCGAGATGTTCGGCAGCTTGACGATGTTGGCCTCGGGCGTCTTCGCCAGGTCGCCCAGCTCGGCCAGCGCGTCCGGGATGCGCTGGTCCTCGTTCAGGTACTCCGGGAAGTGCGCGATGATGCGCCCGGCCAGCGAGATGTCGCGGGTGTCCACGGCGACACCGGCCTGCGAGGCGTACGCCTGGACCACCGGCAGGAACGAATGCGTCGCCAGGGCCGGGGCCTCGTCTGTGTAGGTGTAGATGATGGTCGAGTCAGTCACCGGGTGCTCCGCTCCACGTCTGCAACATTGCTCGACATCAAGATATCTCGTGACCGACCCGCGTTCGACAGGGGTCCGCGACTCGGAAGATCTGTCTGTCATACCGCAGGCAACCGAATCGGTCACACGGGTGGTCAACAAGACGAGCCACCACCACCGGCCGGCGGACGGACCGACCACCCGTCCGCCCGAGCGAAACCCGAGTGAAAACCGACCATGAGATATCGCACCAGAGTGACGGCCCCGGCGGCCGCCCTGCTCGGCACGGCGACCGTCCTGGCCACGGGGGCCCCGGCCCTCGCGCGTCCCTTCTCCGCGGGGGAGAAGAGGGGCGCCGCGAGGGCCGGGGACGAGACGCCGGCACCGGGCCCCGAGACCCTCGGCGACCCCGTCTACCCGGCCCTCGGCAACGACGGCTACCGCGTCCGCGCCTACGACCTCGACCTCGCCTACGACGCCACGACCCGCCTCGTCACCGGCACCGTGACCCTGCGCGTCCGCACCACCGAGAACCTGTCCCGCCTCTCCCTGGACGCCCTCGGCCTGGACATGTCCGCCGTGCGCGTCGACGACCGGGCCGCCGCCTTCGAGCAGGCGGACGAGAAGCTGCGGATCACCCCGGTCCGGCCGCTGCGCGCGTGCGACGACGTCACGGTGTGCGTGACCTACTCGGCCGACCCGCGCCGCACCCTCCCGCACACCGCCTGGGTGCCCACCCCCGACGGCTTCGCGGTCTGCCCGCAGCCGGACTCCGCGCACACCGTCTTCCCGTGCAACGACCACCCGTCGGACAAGGCGGACTTCACCTTCCGCATCACCGTCCCCAGCGGCGTGCGCGGGGTCGCGAACGGCCTGCTCACCTGCGTCGAGGACCTCCCCGGCGACCGGACGGCCTACTCGTACCGCTCCCGCTCGCCGATGGCCACCGAACTCGTCCAGATCACCGTCGGCGACTACGTGGTCAGGGACCGGCAGGGCCCGCACGGACTGCCGCTGCGGGACGTCGTCCCCACCGCCCGGGCCGCCGCCCTGGAGCCGGCGCTCGCCCTCACGCCGGGCCACGTGGCCTGGCTGGAGGACCGGCTCGGCATCGCCTTCCCGTTCGAGACCTACGGCCTGCTGCCCTGCAACTCCGACGACCCGGCCGCCTTCGACTTCACCGGCCTGGAGACCCAGACCCTCACCCTCTACAAGCCGAACTTCCTGCTCCAGCAGGAGCCGAAGATCGGCTCGCACATGATGCACGAGCTGGTCCACTCCTACTTCGGCAACCTGGTCTCGCCCGCCACCTGGGCCGACCTGTGGCTGAACGAGGGCCACGCCGACTTCTACGGGCTGCTCTACCGCTACGAGCGCGGCTGGCCGGACTCCCTGGGCCTCACCACCATGGAGGCCCGGATGAAGGACACCTACGCCCGCGGCGACCAGTGGCGCCACGACTCGGGGCCGGTGGCCGCCCCGAACGCGGTCGACCTCTTCGACAGCCAGCGCTACCTCGGCGGCGTCCTGACCCTGTACGCCTTCCGCGAGCTGGTCGGCGAGGACGTCTTCCACGCCGTCGAGCGCACCTTCCTGGAACGCTTCCGCCGCCGCTCGGCCTCGACGGCGGACTACATCGCCGTGGCCTCGGAGGTCTCCGGCCAGGACCAGTCCGGTTTCCTGCGCGACTGGCTCTACGGCACGACGACCCCGCGGATGCCGGGCCACCCGGACTGGACGGTCACGCCCGTGACCCCCGCCCCGGCCACCCCGCACAGCCTGCGCGGCGGCCACCACCACGACAACTCGGCGACGCTGTAGGCGACTCGGGAGAGGGGAGCGACCCGGCAGGGGTCAGTCGGTGCCCGGCAGGCCGGACGGCATCCCGTCCGTGACGCGCTGCTGCGGGATCACCACGGCCCCCTGCTGGAGCGCCACCGTGCGGGCCGGGGCCGGGATGCGGATGCCCTCCTCGCGGTAGCGGCGGTGCAGGCGCTTGATGAACTCGTGCTTGATCCGGAACTGGTCGCTGAACTCGCCGACCCCGAGGATCACCGTGAAACCGATCCGCGAGTCGCCGAACGTGTGGAAGCGGATGGCCGGTTCGTGCTCCGGGACCGCTCCGGTGATCTCGGTCATCGTCTCCGCGATGACCTCGTGCGTGATCCGCTCCACGTGGTCCAGGTCGCTGTCGTAGGCCACGCCCACCTGCACCAGGATCGTCAACCGCTGCTCGGGGCGCGTGTAGTTGGTCATGTTGGTCTTCGCCAGCTGGCCGTTGGGGATGACCACCAGGTTGTTGGAGAGCTGACGGACGGTCGTCTGACGCCAGTTGATGTCCACGACGTACCCCTCCTCACCGCTGCTCAGCTGGATGTAGTCACCCGGCTGGACGGTCTTGGAGGCGAGGATGTGGATGCCCGCGAAGAGGTTGGCGAGGGTGTCCTGGAGCGCCAGCGCGACCGCGAGACCGCCCACGCCCAGGGCGGTGAGCAACGGCGCTATGGAGATGCCCAGCGTCTGCAGCATCACCAGGAAACCGATCGCGAGGACCAGCACCCGGGTGATGTTCACGAAGATCGTGGCCGAACCCGCGACCCCGGAGCGGGACTGGGTGACCGACTGCACGAGCCCGGCGATCACCCGTGCCGCCGACACCGTCACCGCGAAGATCAGCAGTACCTGAAGGCACTGGTTGGTGTGGTGCTGGACCGTCTTCGTCAGCGGCAGCACCGCCGCCGCGGCCGCCGCGCCGCCCGCGAGCGCCGCCCACGGGACCACCGTGCGCAGCGCGTCCACGACGACGTCGTCACCGCTCCAGCGGGTCCGCTTGGCGTGCTTGGCCAGCCAGCGCAGCAGCCCGCGCGACAGAAACGCCAGCAACAGACCCGCGGCCAGTGCGATCGAGGCCAGGACCAGGTCGTCGACGGTGAGCGCTCGGTTCACCGGTTACCTCCGTTCGGTAGTGCAACCGCTCATCCTGCCGCATCCGCACAGAGGTTCGCACCGACACCGGCTCAGACCGGCCTCGGCGTGGGGCAGTCGGAAAGCCGCCGGTCAGATGACCTTCAGTCGCACCAACGCCCCCAGGGTCAGCGCTCCCGGCAGCAACGGCACCCACACGGTGATGATCCGGTACGCCAGCACCACCGCCGTGACCACCGCCACCGGGCCGCCCGCCGCCACCAGCGCCACGATCAGCGCCGCCTCCACCGAACCCAGGCCGCCCGGCGTGGGGATCAGCGCGACCGCGACCGTGGCCGCCAGGTAGGCCAGCGCCATGTGGGCGGGCGGCACCCGAAGACCCAGCGCCTGCCCCACCGCCACCAGGCCCACCGCCTGGAGCGCGGGGAAGGCGAGCGAGCCGCCCCACAGCGCCAGCGCCCGCGACGGACGTGTGTGCACCGACCGGGCCTCGCCCAGCGCGGTGCGCACGAACCGGAACACCGGCTCGCGCACCCGTCGGGCGCCGAACAGCACGCCCAGGGCCACGGCGGACAGCGCGCAGACGGCGGCCAGCACCGGGCCGACGTCCCCGGCGGGAAGCAGGCCGTCCAGCCGCAGCGCGTCGGGGAAGGCGAAGAAGAGGGCGGCCATCAGACCCACCCGGGCCACCGACTCGGCGAGCAGATACAGGGCGAGCGCGGCCGAGGAGGTGGCGAGCGGCACCCCGCACACGGTCATGAACCGCAGGTTGACCGCACCCGAGCCAAGGCCCGTCGGCAGCAGGTGGTTGGCCGAACCGGCCGCGAGCTGGGTCGCCAGCAGCCGCCAGCGCGGCAGCGGCTGGATCACCGCGCCCTGCCGGGTGAAGGCCGCGGCCACCCAGGTCAGACAGGTGGCGCCGGCGGCCGCCAGCAGCCACGGCCAGGAGGCGGACCGCAGCTGACCGAAACCCTCGACGAGGACCGGCCAGTGCTGCACCGCGACGACCGCGACGAGCACGAGCGGTACCAGGGTGAGGACGTGCCGCACCGGGACGCGGCGGACGAGCCGGGGCAGACGGCTCTCACGGAAGCCGGGGATTCTTTCCGCTGTCACACCCCGAGAGGTTCTCCGCGCCGCCCCAACGCCGGGTGGCGGAAGAGGAGACGGCGGATGACGGCCGGGATGCGGCTGGGGTTGCTCCGTACGGGGGGCCTGCGAGCGCCCCTTGACCTCAACGAACCTTGAGGTTCTACGTTCTCCTCCATGAGTATGGAGACCACCGCCTGGATGCAGCTGCACAGCGTGATGACCGCCCAGCAGGAGCGGCGCCCGTTCGACCGGGCCACGCTGCGCCGCATCGCCGCCTTCGCCCGCCCGCACCGCGCGGGCATAGTCCGCTTCGTCCTGCTCGGGGTGGTGACCGCCCTGCTCGCCGTGGCGACCCCCGTGCTCGCCGGTCATGTCGTCGACGCGATCGTGTCGGGGCGCGACGCCGGCACGGTCGTACGGCTGTCGCTGCTGATCGCGCTGGCCGCGGTCGCGGAGGCGGCGCTCGGAGTGCTCGGGCGGCGGCTCTCGGCGACGCTCGGCGAGGGACTCATCCTCGACCTGCGCACGGCTGTGTTCGATCATGTGCAGCGCATGCCCGTCGCGTTCTTCACCCGCACGCGGACGGGAGCGCTGGTCAGTCGACTCAACAACGACGTGATCGGCGCCCAGCGCGCCTTCGCGGGCACCCTCTCCGGAGTGGTCAGCAACCTGGTCACCCTGGTGCTCACGCTCGTGGTCATGCTCACCCTGTCCTGGCAGATCACCCTGCTCGCGCTGGTGCTGCTGCCGCTGTTCGTGGTGCCCGCCCGCCGGATGGGCGGCCGGATGGCCCGCATGCAGCGCGAGGCCGCCGCCCTCAACGCCGACATGGGCACCCGGATGACCGAGCGGTTCTCCGCCCCGGGCGCCACCCTGATCAAGCTCTTCGGCCGGCCCGAGGAGGAGTCCGCCGAGTTCACGGCGCGCGCCGCCCGGGTCCGGGACATCGGGGTGCGCACCGCCACCGCCCAGTCGGTGTTCATGACCGCGCTGACCCTGGTCTCCTCGCTGGCCCTCGCCCTGGTCTACGGCCTCGGCGGCTGGTTCGCGCTGCGCGGCACCCTGCAGGCGGGCGCCGTCGTCTCCCTCGCCCTGCTGCTGACCCGCCTGTACGCCCCGCTCACCGCGCTCGCCGGCGCCCGCGTCGAGGTGATGAGCGCGCTGGTCAGCTTCGAGCGGGTCTTCGAAGTGCTCGACCTGAAGCCCCTGATCGAGGAGAAACCGGACGCCCGTGAGGTCCCCGAGGGCCCGGTCGCCGTCGAGTTCGACGACGTCCGGTTCGCCTACCCGGCCGCCGACCGGGTCTCCCTCGCGTCACTCGAGGAGGTCGCGGTCCTCGACGCGCGCGGCGGCGCCGACGTCCTGCACGGCGTCTCCTTCCGCGCCGAACCCGGCCAGACCGTCGCCCTCGTGGGTTCCTCCGGCGCCGGAAAGTCCACCATCGCCCAGCTGCTGCCCCGCCTGTACGACGTCGACGCGGGCGCCGTCCGGGTCGGTGGCGTGGACGTCCGCGACCTGACCGCGGGCTCGCTGCGCGCCACCCTCGGCATGGTCACCCAGGACGGCCACCTCTTCCACGACACGGTCCGCGCCAACCTGCTGCTCGCCCGGCCCGCGGCCACCGACGACGAACTGTGGGAGGCCCTCAGCCGCGCCCGCCTGGACGAGGTCGTACGATCCCTGCCCGACGGCCTGGACACGGTGGTCGGCGAGCGCGGTTACCGGCTCTCCGGCGGGGAGCGTCAGCGCATGACCATCGCCCGGCTGCTGCTGGCCCGCCAGCGCGTCGTCATCCTCGACGAAGCCACCGCCCACCTCGACAACACCTCGGAGGCGGCCGTCCAGGAGGCGCTCACCGAGGCCCTGGAAGGGCGTACGGCCGTGGTCATCGCGCACCGGCTGTCGACGGTGCGGTCCGCCGACCAGATCCTGGTGGTGGAGGCCGGGCGGATCGTGGAGCGGGGGACGCACGAGTCGTTGCTGGCGGCGGAGGGACGGTACGCGGAGCTGTACCGGACGCAGTTCGCGCAGGCGCCGACGGTCTGAGCCGCACGACACGGGGTGCTCCGCACGACCTCACGACGCCGGAGGGCCGTCCGACTCTTCGGGTGGTGGTACGTGTGGGGCGGCGTGACCTGGATACCTGGACCAGGCGGCGGCACACCCCGTCGGGAAGACAGGCACGCCATGGACAGCGACATCCAGCGCTCCGAGACCACCCTGCGGGTCAACGGCAAACCCCACACCCTGCTCCTCGACCACCGGCGCGTCCTGCTGGACGTGCTCCGCGAGGACCTGGACCTCACCGGCGCCAAGAAGGGCTGCGACCACGGCCAGTGCGGCGCCTGCACCGTGCTGGCCGACGGACGCCGGGTGAACAGCTGCCTGCTGCTCGCCGTGTCCCTCGACGGCAGCGAGATCACCACCGTCGAAGGCCTGTCCGCCGACGGCGAGGCCCCGCACCCGCTGCAACGGGCCTTCCTCGACCGCGACGCCTTCCAGTGCGGCTACTGCACCCCCGGCCAGCTCTGCTCCGCCCTGGGCGTGCTCGCCGAGGCCGCCGCCGGGCACCCCTCGCACGTCACCGACCCGGCGGCGCCGGCCGGCCGGCCGGTACCCCTGGACCGGACCGAGATCCGCGAGCGGCTCAGCGGCAACCTGTGCCGGTGCGGCGCCTACCCCCGGATCGTCGACGCGGTGCGGGACGTGATCCCGTGAGGTCCTTCGACTACGTCCGCGCCCGCACCCCCGAGGAGGCCGTCGAGGCCTTCACCGACCGCCCCGGCGCCCACTACCTGGCCGGCGGCACCAACCTCGTCGACCTGATGAAACTCGGCGTCGAACGGCCCGCCGCCCTGATCGACGTCAGCCGCCTCCCCCTGGACGGGGTGACGGAACTGCCCGACGGGACACTCCGGGTCGGCGCCACCGTCCGCAACAGCGACCTCGCCGCCCACCCCCTGGTCCGCGACCGTTACCCGGTGCTGTCCCAGGCACTGCTCGCCGGCGCCTCGGGCCAGCTGCGCAACGTCGCCACGACCGGCGGCAACCTCCTCCAGCGCACCCGCTGCTCCTACTTCCAGGACCTCGGCAAGCCCTGCAACAAACGCGAACCGGGCAGCGGCTGCGGCGCCCTGGAAGGCGTCCACCGCGACCACGCCGTCCTCGGCACCTCCCGGCACTGCATCGCCACCCACCCCTCCGACATGGCCGTCGCCCTCGCCGCCCTGGGCGCCCGCGTCGAGCTGTACGGCCCCGAAGGCGCCCGCACCGTCGAGGCGACCGACTTCCACCGGCTGCCCGAGGAACACCCCGAGCGCGACACCGAGATCCGTCCCGGCGAGCTGATCACCGGGGTGCTGCTGCCCGCCGCCGCGGCCGGCGTGCCCTCGGCCTACCGCAAGGCCCGCGACCGGGCGTCGTACGCCTTCGCGCTCGCCTCCGTCGCCGTCGTGCTCCGGGTCACCGACGGGCAGGTCGAACAGGTGGGCCTGGCCTTCGGCGGGCTCGCCCACCGCCCCTGGCGGGCCCGGGTCGCGGAGGCGGCCCTGCTGGGCGAGGCGGCCACCCCGGCGGTGTTCGCGAGCGCCGTCGACCTGGAACTCGCCGCCGCCCGCCCGCTGCCGGACAACGCCTACAAACTGCCCCTCGCCCGCAACCTCGCCCTCGACGTGCTGGCCCGGCTCACCCCGGCGCCCGCCCCGCTCCCACCCCGGAGGTAGCCATGGCCCGCACCGCACTCGGCGACCCGGCCGAGCGCCGGGAAGGGCTCGCCAAGGTCAAAGGCGCCGCCCGCTACGCCGCCGAGCACCCCCTGTCCGGCCGCGTGCACGCCCGGGCCGTCCCCGCCTCCGTGATCCGCGGCCGGATCACCGCCGTCGACACCGGCCCCGCCCGCGCCGTCCCCGGCGTGCTCACCGTCCTCACCCACGAGAACGCCCCGCGCCTGGTCGAACCCGACGACGCCACCCTCGCCCTGCTCCAGGGTCCCGACGTACCGCACCGCGGCTGGTGCGTCGCCCTGGTCGTCGCCGAGACCCCCGAGGCGGCCCGGGCCGGCGCCGACGCCGTCCAGGTCGGCTACGAGACCGCCGACCACGACGTGGTGCTCGTCCCCGGGCATCCCGCCACCCGTGAACCCGACGAGGCCAACGGCGGCCAGCCCGCCCGCCACCGGCACGGCGAGCCGGAGTCCGCCTTCGGCCGGTCCGCCGTCCGGGTGGACGTCACCTACCGCACCGAGCCCCTGCACAACCACCCGATGGAACCCCACGCCAGCACCGCCCACTGGGACCGCGGCCGGCTGACCGTGTACACCTCCAGCCAGGGCACCAGCGACGTCCGCAGCGTGCTGGCCGGGCTGTTCGCGCTGCCCGTCGACCGGGTCACCGTACGCGCCGAGCACGTCGGCGGCGGCTTCGGCTCCAAGGGCTCCGCGCGACCGGACGTGGTCCTCGCCGCCATGGCCGCCCGCCACACCGGCCGCCCCGTCACCGTGGCGTGGCCGCGCCGCGGCATGCCCACGACGGTCGGCCACCGCGCCCCGACCCTCAACCGGCTGCGGCTGGGCGCCACCTCGGACGGGAGACTGACGGCCCTCCTGCACGACGTGACCACCCACACCTCACCGGTCAGGTCGTTCGTCGAGCTGGCGGGCACCACCTCGGGCGTCATGTACGCCACGCCGAACCTGGCCATCGCCCACCACGTCGTCCCGCTGGACGTACCCAGCCCGTCCTGGATGCGCGCCCCGGGTGAGGCGACCGGGATGTACGCCCTGGAATCGGCGATCGACGAACTCGCCGACGAACTGGGCATGGACCCGATCGAGCTGCGGATACGCAACGAACCCGACCGCGAACCCGCCGGCGGGCAGCCCTTCAGCAGCAGGCACCTCGTGGAGTGCCTGCGCGAGGGCGCCCGCCGCTTCGACTGGCACCACCACGTGCGGCGCGCCGAGGGCCCGCTGCTGATCGGCACCGGGGTTGCCGCCGCCACCTACCCGGTCATGGTCTCCCCGTGCACGGCCACCGCCGAGGCCAGGCCGGACGGCACCTTCGTCGTCCGGGTGAACGCCTCCGACATCGGGACCGGCGCCCGGACCGTCCTCGCCCAGATAGCCGCCGACGCCCTCGGCGCACCCCTCGACCGGGTCCGTACCGAGATAGGCGACAGCGATCTGCCCCAGGCGCCGGTGGCCGGCGGCTCGTCCGGGACCGCGTCCTGGGGCTGGGCCGTGCACGAGGCCTGCGCCCGGCTGCTGAACCGGCTCGCGGACCACACCGGCCCGCTGCCCGAGCGCGGGCTCGGCGTCCGCGCGGACACCGGCGGACGTGCCGACGCCGACAGCTCCTACGCCCGCCACGCGTTCGGCGCCCACTTCGCCGAGGTCGCCGTGGACACCGTCACCGGCGAGGTCCGGGTCCGCCGCCTCCTCGGCGTCTACGCGGCCGGCCACATCCTCAACCCCCGCACCGCGCGCTCCCAGTTCGTCGGCGCCATGACGATGGGCCTGGGCATGGCCCTGACCGAGGGCAGCACGCTGGACCCGGCCCACGGCGACTTCGCGGAGGCCGACCTCGCCTCCTACCACGTCCCCACGCACGCCGACGTCCCCGACATCGAGGCGCACTGGATCGACGAGGACGACCCCCACCTCAACCCCATGGGCAGCAAGGGCATCGGCGAGATCGGCATCGTCGGCACCCCCGCCGCCATCGGCAACGCCGTCCACCACGCCATCGGCAGCCGCATCCGCACCCTGCCGCTGACCCCGGACCGGGTCCTCACCGCTTTGAACGCACGGTGACCCGCGCGGCGGGGGCCGCTCGGCCACCGCCGGCCCGGTGGCCGCCGCGCAGTGCCGACGCCACGGCGGAGACCAGGGCCATGCCCGCGGCCACGCCGAAGACGATGCCCAGGCCGTGGTGGAAGGGGCCGGACACAAGACGCGGGAAGAAGGTGTGCCCGGTCAGGGTCGCCCGCTGGGCCGCCGTCACGTGGTCCAGGACGCCCTCGGACGCCAGCAGGTGCTGGATCGGGTTGTCGCCGAGGAACGTCGCGAACAGCGTGCTCACCGGCGGCAGCGACGCCGCGTGCGCGGCGGAGGCGGCCGGCACGCCGTGCGCCGTGAGCCCGCTGTGCAGCGTGTCCGGCAGCGAGGCGGCCAGCCCGGACACCATCAGCGAGAAGAACACCCCGATGGACAGCGCCGTACCGGAGTTCTGGAAGGTGGAGCGCATCCCCGAGGCGACGCCCCGGTACTCGGCGGGCACACTGCCCATGATCGAGGACGTGTTGGGCGCCGAGAACATGCCCTGGCCGAGCCCGTTGAGCAGCAGCAGCGCCGCGAACAGCCCGTAGGGGAAGTCGACGGGCAGCGCCAGCAGCCCCAGGAAGGACAGGGCGACGACCAGCAGTCCCGCGGTGGAGAACAGCCGGGCCCCGAACCGGTCCGACAGGTAGCCGGAGACCGGGCCCGCGACGAGGAAGCCGAGGGTGAGCGGCAGCATGAAGACGCCGGCCCACAGCGGGGTGTCCGCGAAGTCGTAGCCGTGCAGGGGCAGCCAGATGCCCTGCAGCCAGATGATCAGCATGAACTGGAGGCCGCCGCGTGCGATCGCGGTCAGCAGGGCCGCGAGGTTGCCCGCGGCGAACGCCCGCACCCGGAACAGGGCCAGGTCGAACATGGGCTCGGCGACCCGGGTCTCGATGACGCAGAACGCCAGCAGCAGCAGGACACCGCCGATCAGGCCGCCGAGCACCCAGGGGTTGCGCCAGCCGGTGGCGCTGTCGCCGTAGGGCTGGATGCCGTAGGTGATGCCGGCCAGCAGGATGCCGGCGCCCGCCGCGAAGGTGAGGTTGCCCAGCCAGTCGATCCGGCCGGGGCGGCCCGTCGAGGTCTCCCGCAGGCTCAGGTACGACCAGACGGTCCCCGTGATGCTGACCGGGACGCTCACCCAGAACACGGCACGCCAGTCGACGACGGCCAGCAGCCCGCCGGCAAGCAGACCGAGGAACTGCCCGGCCAGCGCGGTGATCTGGTTGATGCCGAGGGCCATGCCGCGCTGCCGGGCCGGGAACGCGTCGGTGAGGATGGCGGCCGAGTTGGCGGTGAGCATGGACCCGCCGAACGCCTGCACGATCCGCCACAGGATGAGCCACAGGGCGCCGGCCCCCGCCCGGAACGGGTCGAGCGACAGCGCGACCGAGGCGCACGCGAAGACCAGGAAGCCGAGGTTGTAGATCTTCACCCGCCCGAACATGTCGCCGAGCCGGCCGAGCACGACGACCAGCACGGCGGAGACCAGCAGGTACCCCAGGATCATCCAGAGCAGATAGCCGATGTTGCCCGGCGCGAGCGGGTCGAGGCCGATCCCGCGGAAGATCGCCGGCAGCGAGATGATCACGATCGAGGCGTCCATCGTGGCGATCAGGACGCCCAGCGTGGTGTTCGACAGCGCGACCCACTTGTAGCCGGGCCCCGGCGGGGTCTCCTTGTGGCGGACCGGGCGCAGCGAGCCGGGCCGCCCCCCGGCGGGCGTCCGTGCGCTCACAGCCGTTCCGTCAGCCGTCCGAGCACGGGCAGGGCCGCCGCGAGGGCCGCCCGTTCCGCGGCCGAGAGCTCGTCGATCACCGTCGCGAGGCGCTGCACCGACTCCGAGCGCCGCTCGGCGAGCACGGCCCGCCCGTCCTCGGTGACGGCCACGATGCTCCGCCGCCCGTCCGCGGCGTCGGGGGTGCGGCCCACCAGGCCGCGCTGTTCGAGCTGGGCGAGGGTGCTTGCCATGGCCTGCGGCCGGACCCGCTCCATCTCGGCGAGCGCGGTGGGGGAGTCAGGTCCGCCGGCGGCGAGGCGCGCGAGCACGGACACCCCGGAGAGCGAGATGTCCCCGACGGCATGGGCCTGCCGCAGCCGCCGCGTCACCCGCCCGACCGCGAGCCGCAGCTCGGAGGCCAGCCGGGAGGTCTCATCCGTCTCCATATCTACTAACACTAGGTTTATCAGCCTGGACTGTTCAACCAATCGTCAGTAAATCTGACCCGTGGTCCCGGCTGCGGGGAGGCTGCGGCGCAAGGTCGTAAACCGTTCGGTTTCCACGGGGCCGGAATCGCGTTACCCTCGCGCCATGACCACCGACGCGAAGGCAAGCTCCCGGCAGCGGCTGCTGGAGGCGGCAGCCACCCTCACTTACCGAGACGGTGTCGGCATCGGCGTCGACGCGCTGTGCAAGGCGGCGGGGGTGTCGAAGCGCTCCATGTACCAGTTGTTCGAGAGCAAGGACGAACTGCTGGCGGCGAGCCTGGAGGAACGCGCCGCCGCCTACGCCGCGACGCTCCTGCCGCCGCCGGACGACAGCCGTCCACCCCGCGAGCGGATCATGCACGTCTTCGACCGGCTGGAGGCGCAGGCGGGTGCGCCGGACTTCCAGGGCTGCCGTTACCTCGCCGTGCAGATCGAGCTCAAGGACCAGAACCACCCGGCGAGCCGGGTGGCCCACCGGGTCAAGGAGAGCCTGACCGCCTTCTTCCGCGCCGAGGCCGAACGGGGTGGCGCGACCGACCCCGATCTGCTGGCCAGGCAGCTCACCCTGGTCTTCGACGGCGTCAGCGCCCGCGCGGGAATCAAGGCGGACACGCCCACCGGGCTGGTCGCTCCCACCGTGACGGTCCTGCTCGACGCGGCCCACCTGCGCTGACCCGTCGCGGAGCCGGGGGCGGTCCCGGTACCGCCCCCGGCCGGGCGGTACCGGCGTTCCTCGGCGTCTTCGGGCCCGAACCCGGCCGATTGCCATTGTGGGGTGTGCCCTTTTGACGTCACCGCGGGACGGCGGCGTTCAGATCGCCGGGGGTGGGGAAGGCGCGGTTGGCAAGGGTCGTGCGCCGCAGTCCGATCAGGAAGTCCGCACCATGGCTCACACCGCACAAGCGACAGCCGTCCCCGGCTGGGTCCTGAAGTTCATGGACGCCATCGACGCCCTGGAGTTCGGCGAGGGCTTCGCGCCACTGACCGACAACACCGACATGTACTTCGGTGCCGCGCACATCCACGGCGTCGAGGCCATCAAGGAGTTCTTCGTCAAGATCGACGCGCCGCTGGTCATCAGGCATGAGGTCCTGGAGTTCTGGACCGCGGGCGACGGCGTCCGTCTGCTGCGCGGTGAGGCGGTCATGGCCAAGAAGAGCGAACCGGAGCGGGTGGTGCGCGCCCCCTTCATGCACATCTTCTACCTCGACAGGGAAGAGCCGGTGCGCATCCGGACGCTCCGTGTCACCGCGGGCCCACTGCAGACCGACGCCGTGATGTGACCCGCCCCAGGGCAAGGCCTCCGCGAGGTCGCGGCTTGCCGGTCACCGTGCAGAACTCGTCGATGTCGCGGGTGCGGCCCGTGTCCGCGCAGGTGCCTCGCGTACGGTAGTGACGGACCTGGGTGGCGTTCCCCGGTCCAGGCCCGCGGGGCGGTATCTGCACGCGACCCAGGGAGGGCAGTGATGACCGAGCACACCGCGCGAACTCCGGCTGCTCCAGACGTCCTGACTGATCCACTCCGCAACCGGGGCGTGGGGTTCACGCAGGCGCAGCGCGCATACGGGTGATGCCGACGGAGATGCGCGCGGCGTTCGACTTCACCAACAGCCTTCGCGGCCTGGTGCCGGGCGCCGATGAAGGCCGCACGCTGTACGTGACCACCGACGGCGGCACGACCGCCCCGCCGCAGGGCGTCGTCCGCAACGCCGCCCTTCTCCGCGTCGAGGCAGTGATGGTCACCGGAGAAAGGTCTGTGATCTGACCCTCTGGGCTGCGCACTCTGTGGACGAGGAGGACGCGCCGGTGGTCGGCCGGGTCGAGTTCGTCGCGGGCAAAGCGGTGCTCCGTGCCGAGGCTCGCCGGTGCCGTGTCATTCGTTGGCGGCCGTCGCCGGGTCAGTGCGGGCTGGCGGGGACGGGGGAGAGTCGGTAGCCGCCCTCATGGGAAACGACGCGGCCGGCGGTGGGCGGTGCGAAGTGGGTGCCCAGGACGAGGGTGTCCGTGTCGGCGAGCGAGGCGATCAGCTGTAGGCGCGAGGTCTCGGACTGCTCAGGGTCGATGTCGACGCAGGCGCCGATGGCCGGGTGGGCGAGCTGGACGGGGTGGTGGATGCAGTCGCCGGTGATCAGAGCCGTCCGGCCGTGGCTGGTCAGCTCGACGGCGACGTGGCCGGGGGTGTGACCGGGGGTGGGGAGCAGGCGCAGGCCGGGGGCCACGGCGAGGCCCTCGGCGGGCACGTCGACGAGGTCGAGCAGTCCCGCCTCCTCCACGGGGATCACGGAGTCGCGGAACATCTGCTCGCGTGCCTCGTCCATGTCGTACCCGGCCCAGAACTCCCGCTCGGTGCGGGAGGCCAGGTAACGGGCGTGGGGGAAGGTGGGCACCCAATCACCGTCCACCTCCTGCGTGTTCCAGCCGACGTGGTCGGCGTGCAGGTGGGTGAGGATCACCAGGTCGACCGAGTCCGGGGGGAATCCGGCGGCGGCCAGGCGCTGCAGGTAGTCGGTGTCCAGGCCATGCCAGGCGGGGTTGGCCCGCTCCTTGCCGTTGCCGATGCCGGTGTCGACCAGGATGCGCAGGCCGCCGAGGGTGAACGCGAAGCTGTGACTGTCGATGCGGAGGGTGCCCTCGTCGTCGGCGAAGTGGGGACGCAGCCAGTCCTGCGCGGCGACGAGGTCCGGGGTGGCGTCGGGCAGCAGCCACGGTCCGGTGGCGGGCGGCAGGAGGACCTCGTCGATGCGGTGGACGGTGACGTCGCCCACGGCCCAGGAGGGGGCGGAGGTCAGCTCGGTGGCCGGGTGGTCGGGGTGGGCGGTGTTCATGATCGTTCTGTCCTCTGGGTCTCGTCACGGAAGGTCGTTGTGCGCGTGGTGGACTGTCCTGCCCCTTGGCACGGTGAGTGCGGCCAGGGCCGCGACGGCGAGCAGGGCGGCGGCGACGGCATAGGCATGGGCGGCGGTGCGCAGCCCGTAGTGCTGGGTGGCGGCGCCCGCGGCGATGGCGGGCAGGCTCATGGAGAGGTAGCTGAGAACGTAGTAGGCGGCCAGGGTCGCGGCACGGTCCTGCGCGTCGAGGGAGGCGAGCGTCATGCGCAGCGCCCCTTGGGAGACGGCGCCGAAGGCGATCCCGGCCAGAGCCGCGCCGCCATAGACGGCGGGCAGGCCGGCGCCGTGCAGACCGCTCAGCGTCAGGGCCGCGGCGGGTACGACCGCCAGGCTCCCGCCGGTGGCGGCGGCGTACGGCGGCGTACGCCGCAGAATCCACACGGTGGGCGTGGCCGCGGCGGTCAGCGTGAAGAAGACCATGCCGCCGGCCGCCTGCGGGGCACCGGGGGCCATCAGGCGCACGAGCGCCGGCCCGAGGGAGGAGTAGAAGCCGCCCAGGGCCCAGACGGCGACGACACCGGTACCGGCCGCCAGCAGAGCGCGACGCGCCGACGGGGGCACGGCTGGCTGAGGGCGCAGCGAGCTCAGGGCGCCAGGGTGCGGGCGGGCCGTCTCCGTCGTGAACATGACCGCGACCGCCTGGGCGGCGAAGAGGACCGCGAGCACGACGTACACGGTGACCGTGGGGGCGGGCACGAAACGGACGAAAAGGGTGGAGGCCAGGACACCGGCGGCCATGCCCGCCACCGGGGCGATGCTGTTGGCCAGGGCGGACCGGCCCGGACGCCGGGGATTTTCCAGGTCGAGGAGGGCCGCGCCCGCGGCGCCGACGGCCGCGCCGGTGGCCGCCCCCTGCAGGACGCGGGCGGCGGTCAGCGCACCGGCGCCGTCCGCCGAGGCCAGCAGCATCATGGAGGCGGCCTCGACCGCCAGGGCGCCCACCAGGACGGGGCGTCGTCCCAGGTGGTCGGAGAGTGCTCCGGTGGTGAGCAGGGCCAGCAGCAGGGCCAGAGCGTAGGCGCTGAACACCACGGTGATGGCGAGCGCGGACAGGTGCCAGGCGTCCTGGTAATGGGGGTAGAGCGGGGTGGGTGCACTGGATGCCGCGAGGAGTGCGGCCAGGACCGAGGTGTTCAGTACGAAGGACGCCGCGCGGTTGGCCGTGCGGGGGCGGGCGGCTTGAGAGGGGCGGCGTGGCGCGGGTGCTCGGGGTGTGGCGGTGGGCATGTGACTCCTCAAGCACTAAAGCAATGGGTTTGCTTTAAGAAAGCGTAGGCCCTACAGTGGACTAACGCAAATACTTAGCTTTTGTGGTCGAAAGAGAGAGATCCGTGTCCGCCGTAGAGCTCACCCCGCCGGAAGCGGCCCGCTGGGCCGCCCGCGCCGGGCTCCCGCTGCCTGCCGACCGCCACGCCGCGGTCGCGGCCACCGCCCACCACATCCACTCCGTCGTCGCGGTCCTGCGGGAGCTGGACTTCGGGGACACCCCGCCCGCCCCCGCCTACCGCGCGGAACAGGAGAAGCACGATGCAGCCGCATGAGCTGTCCCTGACCGCGGCCGCCGACGCGATCCGGGCACGGCAGCTGTCCCCCGTCGAGCTGGCGGACTCGGTCCTTGAGCGCATCGCACAGGCGGAGCCGCGCCTTCGGGCCTACGTCACCGTCACCGCCGAGCGCACCCGCACTGCCGCGCGTGCAGCCGAACACGACATCGCGGCCGGCCGCTACCTCGGTCCGCTGCACGGCATCCCCATGGGCGTCAAAGATCTGATCGACGTCGCGGGCGCGGCGACAACGGCCGGCTCCCGGGTCCGCGGCGGCCACAGTGCGCAGACCGACAGCACGGTCGCCGCGCGCCTGGCGGAGGCCGGTGCGGTCCTGCTGGGCAAGACGCACACGCACGAGTTCGCCTACGGCCTGACCACCCCACAGACCCACAACGCCTGGGACACAGGCCGGGTTGCCGGCGGATCCAGCGGCGGGTCAGCCGTTGCCGTCGCCGCGGGCATGGCCACCTTCGCCCTGGGCACCGACACCGGCGGATCCATCAGGGTGCCCGCCGCGCTCAACGGGGTCGTCGGCCTCAAGCCGACCTACGGGCTCGTCTCCCGCCACGGTGTCACGTCCCTGTCCTGGTCACTGGACCACGTCGGCCCGATCGCCCGCACGGTCGAGGACGCGGCCCTGGTCCTGGCCGTCCTGGCCGGACACGACCCCCGCGATCCCGCCTCCCTGACCACACCCGCCACGGACTACCGGCCGGATGCGGGCACGGACCTGACGGGGCTGCGGGTCGGCGTGCCGCGCACCTACTATTTCGATCAGGTCGCCCCCGAGGTCGAAGCCGCCGTCCGGCGTGCCATCGACCAGCTTCAGGCGCTCGGCGCACGCCTCGTCGAGGTGGAGATCCCCATGACGCGCTACATCCAGGCCACGCAGTGGGGTCTGATGGTGCCCGAGGCCACCGCCTACCACGAGGCGACCCTGCGCACGGTCCCCGAGCTCTACCAGGACGACGTCCGCGTCCTCCTCGAGGCCGGCGAACTGATGCCCGCCGGAGACTACCTGCGCGCCCAGCGCGCCCGCACCCTCATGCGGCAGGAATGGGCCCGCATGCTCACGGAGGTCGACGTGATCGCCGCCCCTACCGTCCCGGCGACCGCGGTCAGGGCCGGCCAGGAGACGATCACCTGGGCCGACGGCACCGTCGAGGGCGTCTCCGACGCCTACGTACGCCTGTCGTCCCCCGCCAACATCACCGGAGTACCGTCCCTGTCCGTGCCGGTCGGCCACGACACGGCGGGGCTGCCGATCGGCATGCAGCTGCTCGGGCGACCGCTCCAGGAGAGCGTGCTCCTACGGGTCGGCCACGCCTACGAGCAGACCCAGCCCGCCCACGAACTCGCACACGCGGCGTGAACGAAGGACGGGATCCGCGGGCGTTCCCCGAAAGTGCCCGAGCGGTGACGGCACCGAGGCCGATGGAGCGGACAGACTGCACCGCGCATCCCCCAGCGCGGAAGGACGACCAGCCCGGCGCCTGGACGACGTCTTTTGTGCGGGCGTGCACCGAGGCGGCGCTGAACCACACGACGCGCAGCGAGAGAGGCCGTCGAACGGTGGCCCGTCGGGTCACTACAGTAGACGCAATGATTTCGCTTTAAGGTGGGTGCCGTGAGCAGGCAGATGGTACGCCCCGGTGGGCGCAGCGCCCGGGTCCAGGCATCGGTGCACGCCGCCGTGCGCGAACTCGCCTCGGAGGTGGGCCGCGACGCCCTGACGGTACCGATGATCGCCCAGCGCGCGGGCGTGACGCCGTCGACGATCTACCGCCGCTGGGGGGATCTGCAGGAGCTGTTGTCGGACGTGGCCGTCGAGCGTCTGCGGCCCGAGACCGCGCCCGGGGACCACGGTGCCCTGCCGGCCGACCTGACGGCCTGGGCCGAGCAGTTCCTCGACGAGATGTCCTCCCCCGCCGGCCGCGCCTACATCCGTGACGCCCTGCTCGGCGACCCGGACGGCAGCAACGCCGGCCAGTGCTCGGCCTACGCCGCCGAACAGATCGACGTCATCCTCACCCGTGCGACAGAACGCGGGGAGAAGACGCCGGACGTCGAGACGGTCGTCGACGGCGTCGTCGCCCCGCTGATGTACCGCATCCTCTTCCGCCCGGACGGACTCGACGCCGCGTACGCGCGTCGGCTCGTGACAGCGGTCCTCGGCCCGACCGGCCGATGACCCCGGCGCTCTCCTCGGGTGGTGCGGCCGGTCTGGAAGCCGGACTGCGTCAGCTGTCCGCCGCGGAGTCGGCCTCCTCGGGACTGGCGGAGAGCCGGTGGAAAGCGGCGGCGTTGTCCCCAGAGCACGGCGTCGAGGTGTTCCTCGCCGACCATCTCGGCGATGAGGTTGAAGTCCTCGTCCACGCAGGGACGGCGAGAGGCCGTACAAGCCGCCGTGCTGACCATGGGGGTCGACGCGGTCATGTTCGCGGTCGACTACCCGTGCGAGGTGACGGCCTACGCGGTGGCCTCGATCGAGAAGGCTGACCTTCCCTTCAGGTGAAGGAGAAGATCGCCCATCTGAACGCCAGGCGTGTGCTGCGCATCTGACCGCAGCGCCTCATCGGCAAGGCCGCCCGGGTCGGGCAGGGGGTTCGGTCCGGAGGAGACGGCGTGGCGGGCGGCCGCTCGACAGCCGTGGGATGCTCGCCGAACGGCGCGTGATCGGCTGTCAGACGGAGTCCGGGGCCAGGCCCGGATCATCCCCGCGCTGGGGCAGGAGGGCCGTGATCTCGTCTGCCGGGCGGGCTGTGTGCAGGCTGAGCAGGTCGGCGATCAGGTCGTCCAGGGGCGGCCAGGGAATGTTCCCGTGGTCGTTGTAGAGGCTGACCAGACCGTGCAGCGCGGTCCAGAGCATGAGGCCGGCCTGCCACTGCTGCTCCGCCGAGGGCTGCCTGCGCTCTCCCTCGGCGGCGGCTGCCAGGGAGGCCACGACGGCCTCGAGCGGTTCGGCCCCGGCGCCGTGCGCTGATCCGGGGACAAGGTCGTCCGGCATCCGTCCGCCGAAGAGAGTGCGGTAATGGCCGGGCTGGTCGACTCCCCAGCGCACGTAGGCCGCGCACCGGGCGACGAGGTCGGCCAGTGGATCCGGGGCTGACTGCGCGGCCTGGTCCATCAGACGGGCCAGTTCCTCGTAGCGCAGCCGCAGCACGTGCTGGATCAATGCGCTCAGGTCGGGGAAGTGGCTGTAGATGCTGGCAGGTGCCACCCCGACCTCACGCGCTACCTGCCGCAGCGTCAGCGTCTCCGGCTGATCAAGGGTGGCCAGCAGCCTCGCCGCGGCGTCCACGAGCTGGGCCTTGAGAACCTGCCCCTGCCCCCGTGGATTGCGGCGACGGGGAGCGGAGCGCTCCTGAGACGACATCTTCGCCCTTTTCTGACCGGTGCGAACAGTTGAGCAACAGATGTTCACCGTACAGGCAGCTCACGCCTTGACATCACTAACCAACGGTTGTTTACTCATATAACCAACAGTTGTTCAGTTAAAGGTGAGTGATCATGCGCATAGCCGTACTCGGAGCGTCAGGGCGGACCGGCAGTGCGCTCGTCGACACAGCGCTGGCACGGGGACACGAGGTCGTGGCCCTGGTCCGGGCGCCGGCCAAGGTCACCGTGCCTGCGTCGGGGCGGGTCGAGGTCCGGAAGGCGGATGTCACCGACCCGCAGAGCTTCCCCGACCTGACCGACGTCGACGTCGTCGTCTCCGCCATCGGTGTCGGTAAGGGCGACGGCCCGGGCGCACTGGTCGCCGGGGCCAGGGTGCTCGCGGCGGCGGACGTGCGCGCGACGGTATGGCTCGGCGCACTGGGCTCGGGCGTGTCGAGTCGATCGGGTGGGCTGATCTATGCGGGGGTGATGCGGATGTTCGTCGGCTCGGAGCTGGCCGAGAAGGTCGAGGCCGACCGGATCGCCCTGGATGCCGGCGCCACGGTGTTCCACGCCCCGGACGTCACCGACGGCCCCCTCAGCCCTACCCGCCACATCGTGCCGCTGGCGGACCTGCGGCGTCCGCTGCTGCCGCCCCGGATCTCCCGGGCCTCGCTGGCCTCCCTGTTGCTGGACGAGGCCGAGACGGGCCGACACGGTAACGGAATCGTCGTACCCCTGAGTTAGTCATCGGTCGACGCGGCGGCTCCCGTTGTCCGCAGGGCGGGAGCGAACCACCACCGGCAACCGCGATCGCGGTTGTGCAGACAGCCGTGCCCGGCACCGACGCGTGACCGGGGGCTGCCCCTCTTCCCGCACGCCGAGGCCGACGGGCACCGGCCGTCGCGGTACCCCGAACAAGGTCACCTGGCGAATCGGGCATCGCCTGGTGCGAGTAACTGCATCGGAAGGTCATCGTGAGCAACTTCTCGGGAAAGATCGGACTCGTGACGGGTGCTGGAAGCGGAATCGGCCGCGCGACGGCGATCGAGCTGGCCCGGCAGGGCGCCACCGTCACCGACATCAACGAGGCAACAGCCGTCGAGACCACCGAAATGATCAGGAAGGACGGCGGAGAGGCACTGGCACTCAGCGTCGACATCGCCGACGAGGACGCGGTGCGGACGGCCATCGAACGCACGGTCGAGACGTACGGCGGCCTCGACTTCGCCGGAAACAACGCCGGCCTGGACTCGCACCACCGGCAGCTCGACCAGATGCCCCTGGAGGAGTTCGAGCGTGTGACCCACGTCAACCTGGGCGGGACCTTCCTCTGCATGAAGTACGAGCTGCCCGCCCTGCGCAGCCGCGGCGGCGGCGCGATCGTCAACGTCGCCTCCAACGGCGGCCTGTACGCGATCCCGACCGCCCCCGCCTACGTGGCGGCCAACCCAGCAAGGATCAAGGTTCGGAGGCACACGCTTGCTGCCCCGGGCACGTAGCCCGAGCCGAGTGCAGTCGATGTTCCTCGGTGTCTTCGAGTCCGATGCGTGCCCGTGTACAGTGAAGATCGCCCTTGACCTGCACAAAGCAGGCAGGGAGCCGTCTTCCAGGAGTCCAACGTGCTGCGAACTCTGTTCAAGTCGAAGATCCACCGCGCCACCGTCACCCAGGCCGACCTGCACTACGTGGGATCGGTGACCATCGACGCCGACCTGCTCGACGCCGCCGACCTGCTTCCCGGTGAGCTGGTCCACATCGTGGACATCACCAACGGGGCCCGCCTGGAGACCTACGTCATCGAGGGCGAGCGGGGCTCGGGGGTCGTCGGGATCAACGGTGCCGCCGCCCACCTCGTCCACCCCGGTGACCTGGTGATCATCATCAGCTACGCTCAGGTCACCGACGCCGAGGCGCGCACGTTTCGGCCGCGGGTCGTGCACGTCGACCGCGACAACCGGATCGTGGCGCTCGGCGCCGACCCGTCCGAGCCGGTACCGGGCTCGGACCAGGAGCGCAGCCCGCAGGCCGTAGCGGTCTGACCGGCGGACCAGGAGGGCGACATGAGCGACATCGAGATCCGCGACGACCGGGGGGCCGGACGTCTGGAGGCGGTCGCCGACGGCGAGGTCGTCGGCCGCATCGAGTACTTCGTGCTGGAGTCGCCCTCCCGGGCCCTCGTCCCCGTGCACACCATCGTGGAACCGGAACACGAGGGCAAGGGCATCGCGGGCTCCCTCGCCCGCGAGCTGTACGCCGTCTCCGAGCGCGAGAAGACCCCGGTGGCCCCGCTCTGCCCGTACGTCGTCAGGTGGGCCGAACGCCACCCGGACGTCGCCCCCACGCCCGACCCCGAGCTGCTGCGCGCGGCGAAGGAGTGGCTGGTGGCCCACCCCGGCCGCTTCTGAAGCCCCCGAGGCGGCGGCGCGGGCGGTGCGTGCCGCGAGGGTGACCGCCCCACCGGGGTGAGTGCGCGAGGCCGTGCCGGGTACGCGTGGGCAGTACACCAGAGGTGACATCGAGCCACTGGCGGAGGACGCCATGACGATCCCGCAGCCCGACCCCGTACCGCCGGGCCCCCCGCCCGGGCCGGGCCCCCAGCCTCCGGACCCCTATCCCAGTCCGGTCCCCGACCCGCAACCGCCTCCGGGCCCGGAGCCGGCCCCCACGCCGTCGCCGCCTGGCCCCGGCCCCACCCCGCCGGGCCCGGACCCCGCCCCGGCACCGCCGCCGCCAGGTCCCGCCCCGTCCCCGGTCCCACCCGGCCCGGAGCCGACCCCCTGCCCGGAACCGGGCCCGCCCCTCACCTGACGGGCCCCGGACCACGCAGGCCCCAGAAACGCGAGGGGCGCCGGTGAGCCGCGAAACCGCGGCTCACCGGCGCCCCGGCAGCCGTCGGCCCTACGCGCCGACCTCGCTGCGGTCCCCGCCCCACAGCGTGTGGAACGACCCCTCCCGGTCCACCCTGCGGTACGTGTGCGCGCCGAAGAAGTCCCGCTGGCCCTGGGTGAGCGCCGCGGGCAGCCGCTCCGCCCGCAGCGCGTCGTAGTACGCCAGCGCCGCCGAGAAGCCGGGCACCGCGACCCCCTGCCGGGTCGCCGCGATGATCACCTCACGCCAGTCGTCCTGCGCGTCGGCGATCTCCCGGGCGAACGTCTCGTCGGACAGCAGGCTGGGCAGGTCGGCGCGGGCGTCGTAGGCCGCGCGGATCCGGTCCAGGAACGCCGCCCGGATGATGCAGCCGCCCCGCCAGATCGCGGAGACCGCCCCGAGGTCGATGTTCCAGTCGTACTCGTCGCTGCCCGCCTGGATCTCGTGGAAGCCCTGCGTGTACGACACGATCTTCGACGCGTACAGCGCCTGCTCCACCCGGTCGGCGAACGCCGCCGCCTCGGCCTCGGACAGCGGGGTCGGCTTCGGGCCGGCCAGCTCGCGGGAGGCGGCGCGCAGGTCGGCATGGCCGGACAGGGAACGCGCGAACACCGCCTCGGCGATGCCCGACACCGGCACGCCCAGGTCGAGGGCGATCTGGACGGTCCACCGCCCGGTGCCCTTCTGCTCGGCCTGGTCCACCACCACGTCCACGAACGGCTTCCCGGTCGCCGCGTCCACGTGGGCCAGCACCTCGGCCGTGATCTCGATCAGGTACGAGTCGAGCCGGCCGGTGTTCCAGGTGCGGAAGATCTCCGCGATCTGCTCGGGGGAGTACCCGGCGACATCGCGCAGCAGCTGGTACGCCTCGCCGATCAGCTGCATGTCGGCGTACTCGATGCCGTTGTGCACCATCTTCACGAAGTGCCCGGCCCCGTCGGGGCCGCAGTGCGTGACGCAGGGCGCGCCGTCCGCCGCCTTCGCCGAGATCTTCTCCAGCATCGGGCCCAGCGAGTCGTACGACTCCTTCGGGCCGCCCGGCATGATGCTCGGTCCGTGCAGCGCGCCCTCCTCGCCGCCGGAGACCCCCATGCCGACGAAGTGGATGCCCTGCTCCCGCAGCGCCTTCTCGCGCCGCCGGGTGTCGGCGAAGTGCGCGTTGCCGCCGTCGATGATCATGTCGCCGGGCTCCAGGAGCGGGGCGAACTCCTCGATCACCGCGTCCGTGGGGCCGCCCGCCTTGACCATGATGACCAGCCGGCGCGGGCGTTCCAGCGCCTGGACGAACTCCTTCGCCGTCTCGGCCGCGATGAAGTCGCCCTCGTCCCCGAAGTTCTCCACCAGCTCGCGTGTCTTCGACACCGTGCGGTTGTGCAACGCCACGGTGTAGCCGTTGCGCGCGAAGTTCCGGGCGAGGTTGCGGCCCATGACCGCGAGACCCGTGACGCCGATCTGCGCCGAAGTGCTCATACCGCCTGCTCCTCAAAGATCGAGTCGATCTTGTAGAACGTGCAAAAGGTGCTGCCGCCCCCGTGCCCGCCAGTATTGCCCAAAGGCCATCCTGACTCGCCGTCCGACCGGCCGCACACGCACATACGGACGGCACGGGGCCGACGCCTCAGTAACCACGTGAAACGCCGTACCGGGGCCGTCGCGGGAGACCGGGCGGCCGACGGGGCGTCAAGTCGGTCTGTCCGTCGGTCGCTTCACGAAGGGGCGGCCGTGTCCTGCGGGGCGAGAGGCGGCTGATTGCAGCCTTGTCATGGCCTGTTCGGGGCGCTTACTTTTGGCCCTTCCTGATGCGCGTGGCGAGGGGGCTCCAGACATGGCCGAACGCGGCCGGCACCGCCGGTACCAGCCGAACAGGATCAACCGGGCCTCGCTCACCGTCACGGCGGGCGGCGCCGGACTCGCGATCCCGCTCGCCGCCGCCGGGACCGCCACGGCGGCCTCGGTGACCACCTGGGAGAAGGTCGCCGCCTGCGAGTCCAGCGGCGACTGGCACATCAACACCGGCAACGGCTATTACGGCGGGCTCCAGTTCACCCAGTCCACCTGGGAGGCGTACGGGGGCACCCGGTACGCGCCGCGGGCCGACCTCGGGACCAGGGACCAGCAGATGGCCGTCGCGGAGAAGGTCCTCGACGGCCAGGGGCCGGGCGCCTGGCCGGTCTGCTCGGTACGGGGCGGTCTCACCCGCGGCGGCGGCGCACCCGACGTGCACACCGGGGGCACGCATGCCGCGACCGTGAACGCCGGGAGCACGCACACCGACAGCGCCCGCACCCGCCCCGTCAAGAGCTCGGTGCGGGACGTGCAGCCGGGGACCACGCCGCAGTCCCGGGCAGGCAGGGCCGAGATGTACACCGTGGTGCGCGGCGACACGCTCTCCGGGATCGCCGACGAACACGACGTGGCCGGTGGCTGGCACCGGCTGTACGCCGCCAACCGCGCGACGGTCGGGGCGGACCCCGACCTGATCCTGCCGGGCCAGCGGCTGAGCCTGACCGGCCGGGCCGCGAAGGCGGAGCAGCCGGCCGGCGGGACCGAGGCGAAGCGGAAGACCAAGGCGAAGCCGGCGGCGAAGAGCCGGACGAAGGCCGAGGCGAGGAAGGCCCCCACGCACACCGGGCACTCCCTCGTGGCCCCGGTCGACGCCCCGATCGGCACGCCGTACCACGCGGTCGGCTCGCACTGGTCGAAGGGCTACCACACCGGCGTCGACTTCCTCGCCCCCACCGGCACCTCGGTCCGGGCGGTCGAGGCCGGGGAGGTCGTCACGGCGGGCTGGGGCGGCTCGTACGGCTACCAGGTGGTGATCCGGCACGCCGACGGCCGCTACTCGCAGTACGGCCATCTCTCGGCCATTTCCGTGCGGGCCGGACAGAGTGTCGCCACGGGCCAGCGGATAGGGCGCTCGGGCTCCACCGGGAACACCACGGGCCCGCATCTGCACTTCGAGGTGCGGACGGGGCCCGGATTCGGCTCGGACATCGACCCGGTCTCCTATCTCCGGGCCGGTGGCGTCAGGATCTGACGGATGTGACGCGCGTACGGTGCCGGTCCAGCAGGGCGTCGTGCACGTAGTCGGCGGCGGGCAGCAGGACGTCGGTCACGTCCGCCGCGGACGCCGTGCGCTGCTGCGGCATCGTGAGCGCGGGTGACCCCGCCTCGCCGCCGACGAACCCGCCGGACACCGGCCGCCCCGCGCCCGCACCGGTCTCCGCCGGACCGCCCTCCTCCGGCACGAGACCGGCGTCCACGGTCCGCACCCCCACCGCATCGCCCTCGGCCGGACCGAGCACCCCCGCCGGTCCCGTCCCGCTCGGACCGGCAGCCACCAGCCCGGCCCCCTCCGGGCCGACCATCACCGGGCCTGTCTCCGCCTCCACGGCGTCGGCCGGCCCCGTCTCCGCCAGTTCCACCAGTGCCTCGACCAGGGGCTCGGGCGGCGTCGTGGGTGCGGTGTCCGGCAGTGGTGGCGCGGGGGCCGGGTGCGAGGTGCTCTCGATGCGTTCGGTCGTCAGCAGGATCAGGCCACCCGCCGCGACCACACCGCAGCCCAGCGCCAGCAGCGTGCCGGTCGCGCCGTAGCGGAACGCCTCGCCGAACATGGTGATGCCGACCGCCGCGGCGAGCACGGGGTTGACCACGGTCAGCGTGGCCAGCGGCGCGGCGAGGCCGCCGCCCCGGTAGGAGGCCTGGGAGATCATGACGCCCGCCACGGCGTAGGCGCCGATCACCGCCAGCCAGACCGCGTCGGCCGGGGCGATCCCGCCGTCCCAGTCGATCGCCACCACCTTGGTGAACACCGAGGACATGCCGAAGGCTATGCCGGACGCGGTGGCGAGCAGCACACTGCGCACCGCCGGATGACGGTGCGCGGCCCGCCCCGCGATCATCAGCGCGACCACCGCCCCGCCGGTGACCAGCGCGACCCCGATCCGCCCCGCGGAGTCGAGGGCGTGCGCGTCGGAGGAACCGACCAGGGAGAGCAGACCGGCCAGGCCCACGGTGGCCATGATCGCCCCGCGCCAGGCGGTCGCCCCGGCCTCCCGGCCCACGAACAGCGCCGCCATGGGCAGCGCGAACACGATGGTGAGCGCGCCCAGCGGCTGGACCAGGCTCAGCGGGCCGTACGCCAGAGCCACGACGTGCAGCAGACCGCCGAGGCCGTTGAGCGCCATCGCGCCCCACCAGCTCGGGCGGCGCAGCGGCGCGTACTGCTCGTCGGGGGAGGAGGCCGCGACCCGCTCCTGCACGATCGCTCCGCCCGCGTAGGCGACGGCGGAGACGAAGGAGAGCAACACGGACAACGCGAGGGCGCTCATGCACGGCTCCTCTGCGTCATGCGCGGCCGGTCGGCCCCACGCGGTGATCGGTCTGCTTCCATGAAGAACACTCTGCCCGCCCGGCTGCTTCCCGTCGTCGTACCTGAGCACCGATTGCGTCGTACTGCCGATGGAGTAGGAAAGGACCCCGATCATCCCCAGGGTGGGTGACGCCGGGTGGAGGCCCGGACGGCCGGGGGCCCAACACTCCTGGTACTACTGCTGTCCGTGGACCTGGACCCCGATCTCGCCGCGCTCCGTCCGCTCGGCGGCTTCTTCGTCCTGCGGACGGTGCCCGCGGCGGCCGGGGGCACCGCGGCGGCACGGACCGACGCGCTGCCGACCCTCGCGAGGGCCTACGACGGGGCCTGCGAGAAAGCCGGACCGGACGGCAGCCGCGATTCCCTCACCCACCGCGTCGGCACGGTCGGGGAGCGGCTGCGGGCCCCCGAGCCCAGGGTCGCCGCCTCCATCGCCCACCAGGCGCTGGCCGCCCGGCTCTGGTCCGTGGCCCTCGGCTGTGCCGCCCGGTACGGCCGTCTGCCCGACCTGCACCCCCGCCTGCTCCGCTGGGACACCGGCGCCACCGCCCCGGACGACCTCTGGCTCACCGAGGTACGCGCGCTGCCCGGCGGCGCCGAACCGGCCACCCTGGTGGACGCCGTCGTCCACGGCCATCTGGAACCCCTGGCCGCGGCCCTGCGCGCCCGCTACGGCGTCGCCGCCGGCCTGTTGTGGGGCAACGCGGGCTCGGCGCTGGCCGGCGCCGCCCGCGAACTGGACCGTCGGGCCCGCGCCGACGGCGACCCGGACCTCGCGCACCGCGCCCGCGCCCTCACCGCGGCCCTGTTCGCGCACCCCCGGCTGCGCCCCACCGGCACCCGCTCCGGACTGTCCTTCCGCCGCCGCAGCTGCTGCCTCTACTACCGGGTACCGGGCGGCGGGATCTGCGGTGACTGTTGTTTCACACAACCGCCGCGCCCTTCCCCGCGCGCCGCTTCTGGGTGACCATGGACCAACCGGGCGTCAAGAGCGAGGGGTTGCGGGTGCGAGTCGGACTGCTGACCCGGGAGTACCCCCCGGACGTGTACGGCGGTGCTGGTGTTCACGTGGAGTTCCTCGCCCGGGAGCTGCGGCCCCTGGTCGACCTCGAGGTGCACTGCTGGGGCGAGGGCCGCGGCGACGGCGTGGTCCGGCACCGCCCCTGGTCCGCCCTGGACACCGCCAACGACGCGCTGCGCACCTTCTCCGTGGACCTCGCCATGGCCGCGGGACTCGAAGGCCGCGAACTCGTCCACTCCCACACCTGGTACGCCAACCTCGCCGGTCACGTGGCCAAGATGCTCCACGGCGTCCCGCACGTGGTGACCGCGCACTCCCTGGAGCCGCTGCGCCCCTGGAAGGCCGAGCAACTCGGCGGCGGGTACGCGCTGTCCAGCTGGGCGGAGCGCAGCGCGATCGAGGCCGCCGACGCCGTGATCGCCGTCTCCGGGGCCATGCGTGAGGACATCCTCGGCTGCTACCCGGCCCTCGACCCGGCGAGGGTCCACGTCGTGCACAACGGCATCGACACCGCCCTGTACCGGCCGGACCACGGCACCGACGTGCTCACCCGCAACGGCATCGACCCGAGCCGCCCCTACGTGCTGTTCGTCGGCCGGATCACGCGCCAGAAGGGCGTGCCGCATCTGCTGCGCGCCGTACGGGACATCGACCCCGCGGCGCAGGTCGTGCTGTGCGCCGGGGCGCCCGACACGCCGGAGATCGACCGGGAGTTCCGCGAGCTCTTCGAGGAGCTCGGCCGGGTCCGCGAGGGCGTGCACTGGATCCCCCAGATGCTGCCGCGCACGGACGTCATCCAACTGCTCACCCACGCGGCCGTGTTCGCCTGCCCCTCGGTGTACGAACCGCTCGGCATCGTCAACCTGGAGGCGATGGCCTGCGGCACACCCGTGGTGGCGTCCCGGGTCGGCGGCATCCCCGAGGTGGTCGAGGACGGCGAGACCGGCCTGCTGGTCGATCTCGACGACGACTTCGAGGCGGGTCTCGCACGGGCCCTGGACACGGTGGTGGGCGACCGGGAGACGGCCCGGCGGATGGGTGCGGCCGGACGGCAGCGCGCGGTGGGCGAGTTCGGCTGGGACGCGGTGGCCAGACGCACGGTCCAGCTGTACGAGGAGATCCTGAAGCAGGTGTGATCGGCGCGGGCGTGAGCAGAGTTCCTCGAACAGCCGTAACGAACAGGCCGCCTGTTCGACGTGATCACGGTGCAGGCTTAGCGGATGTGCTCCCAGGGCAGGCATGGAGCACCAGGGTGAGGGGAGCGGCCATGCGTCGTGGTGGGCCTTCGGTACTCGGGATCGTACTGGCCGGCGGAGAGGGCAAACGCCTGATGCCGCTGACCGCGGACCGGGCCAAACCAGCTGTCACCTTCGGCGGGACCTACCGCCTGGTCGACTTCGTCCTGTCCAACCTGGTCAACGCGGACGTGCTGCGCATCTGCGTGCTGACCCAGTACAAGTCGCACTCGCTGGACCGGCACATCACCACCACCTGGCGGATGTCCAGCCTGCTCGGCAACTACGTCACCCCGGTCCCGGCCCAGCAGCGGCTCGGCCCGCGCTGGTACCTGGGCAGCGCCGACGCGCTCCTGCAGTCCCTCAACCTCGTCAACGACGAACAGCCCGAGTACGTGGCGGTGTTCGGCGCGGACCACGTCTACCGGATGGACCCCCGGCAGATGCTCCAGCAGCACATCGAGGGCGGCGCCGGGGTCACGGTCGCGGGCATCCGGGTCCCGCGCGGCGAGTCCTCGGCGTTCGGGGTGATCACGCCCGGTTCGGACGGCCGGACGATAGAGACCTTCCTGGAGAAGCCCGCCGACCCGCCCGGCCTGCCGGACGCCCCGGACACCGTGTTCGCCTCCATGGGCAACTACATCTTCACCACCAAGGCCCTGATCGAGTCGCTGCACCGGGACGCCGAGGACGACGACTCGGTGCACGACATGGGCGGTTCGATCCTGCCCCAGCTCACCGCCCGCGGTGAGGCCCAGCTCTACGACTTCGGCACCAACCACATCCCCGGCGAGACCAGTCGGGACCGCGGCTACTGGCGCGACGTCGGCACCCTCGACGCGTACTACGACGCGCACATGGACCTGATCGCGGAGCGCCCGGCCTTCAATCTCTTCAACCGCAACTGGCCCATCTACACCCACTCCAACCAGCTCTCGCCGGCCCGTTTCAACGCCGGCGGGATGGCGAGCGAGTCGATCATCAGCGCGGGCTGCCTGATCCGCGGCCAGGTGACCCGGTCCGTGCTGTCACCGGGCGTGCGCGTCGATCCGGGTGCGGTGGTCCAGGGGTCGATACTGCACGACAACGTGGTCGTGGGCCGGGGCGCGGTGGTGCGCGGCGCGGTCCTCGACAAGAACGTGGAGGTCCCGCCCGGCGCCACGATAGGCGTCAACCCGGAGCGGGACGCCGAGCTGTACACCGTCTCCAAGGGCGGGGTCATCGCCCTCGGGAAGGGGCAGCTGGTCTCCTAGTCACGCAACCGCAGCGGGCCCGGCGCCGTTCGCGCCGGGCCCAACTCGTATGCGACGCGCCGGATGTGAAAACCCCTATTTGCCGGGCTTTGCGGTCTTTCCCCCTCACGATGCAGACAGCGATGTCGAACTTCGGAGGTCATCGACATGAGAGGGACCCGGCGCACACGGCTGTGCGTCGCCGGGGTGCTGACAGCGTCCGCGCTGTTCACCACCCCCGCCGCAGGGGCGGCAGATCCGGCCGACGGCCACCTCACCGACCTGGTGAACCCCTTCATCGGCAGCCAGGACGAGGGCAACACCTTCCCCGGCGCGGCCGTGCCCTTCGGCATGGTGCAGCTCTCCCCGGACACCGGGCACAGCACCGGCTACGACTACTCCCAGCACCGGATCCGCGGCTTCTCCCTGGTCCACCTCTCGGGCGTGGGCTGTGCCATCGGCGGCGACCTGCCCGTGCTGCCGACCACCGGGGACGTCACACAGACGGACTACGCCCGGTACGCCGCCGGGTTCAGCCACGCCGACGAGCAGGCGAGCCCCGGCTACTACCGCGTCGGTCTCGACTCCGGGGTCCGGGCCGAGCTGACGGCGACCGCCCGCACCGGCGTGCAGCGCTACACCTTCCCGGCCACTGACAGGGCGAACGTCCTGCTCAACGCGGCGCAGGCGCTGCACAGGCCGGTGAGCAGCGAGGTCGAGATCCTCGACGACCACACGGTCCGCACCAGGATCACCGGGCACGGCTTCTGCCGGGACACCGCCCCCTACACCGTCTACACGGTCACCCGCTTCAGCCGCCCCTTCACCGCCTACGGCACCTGGCACGGCACGGCGGTCACCCCCGGCTCCCGGACCGGAACCGACGGGGCCTACGTGCGATTCGACACCACCGGGGACCGTACCGTCGAGGCGACCACCGCCCTGTCGTACGTCGACGCGCGCGGTGCCGAGGCCAATCTCCGCGCGGAAGGCGGACGTTCGTTCGACACGGTGCGACGGCAGGCCCGCGACGCCTGGGAGCGGCGGCTCGCCGGCATCCGGGTCGGCGGTGGCGGTCCCACCCTCCGCCGCACGTTCTACTCGTCCCTGTACCGCAGCTTCCTCGCGCCGAACGTCGGCGAGGACGCGGACGGCCGCTACACCGGCTGGGACCGCCGCGTCCACCGCGCCAGGGGTTTCACCTACTACCAGAACTGGTCGCTCTGGGACACCTACCGCACCCAGGCCCAGCTGCTCGCCCTGCTCGCGCCGCGTGAGGCCCGTGACATGGCCCTGTCGGTGCTGAAGATCGACGAGGAGGGCGGCTGGCTGCCCCGCTGGGGCTACGGCACGGTCGAGACGAACATCATGACCGGCGACCCGGTCACCCCCTTCCTGACCACGGCCTACCAGACGGGCCTGCTCAAGGGGTACGAGGAGCGCGCCTACCGGGCGCTGAAGAGGAACGCCGACGGCGTGCCGCCCGCGGCCAGTCCCGGCATCGGCCGCGAGGCCAACGCCGAGTACCTGGCGAACGGCTTCGCCCCCTACCTCAAGGGCCGCCCGCACGCCAAGGTCGGCGACTCCGACTACGACCACGGTGCCTCCGTCACCCTGGAGTACGCCCTCTCCGACGCGATGCTCGGCCAGATGGCCCGGGACCTCGGCCACACCGCGGACGCGGCCCGCTACGCCACCCGGGCGCAGAACTACCGCAACGTCTTCGACCCCTCCACCGGCTTCTTCCGCGCCCGCGACGGCCAGGGCCTCTTCACCGGCGACCCCGACCCGGCCCGCGGCATCGGCTTCCACGAGGGCACCGCCTGGCAGTACCAGTGGCTCGTCCCGCAGGACCTGCCCGGCGTGATCTCCCTGATCGGCGGCGAGGACGCCACCAACCGGCGGCTCGACTCCTTCTTCGCCTACGACAGGCTGCTCGCCGATCCGGTCAGGACCGCCCGCGAGGTCTGGGTGCACGGCGACGCGTACACCTACTACAACGCGGCCGTCTACAACCCGATGAACGAGCCCGACCTCATCGCCCCCTACACCTACCTCTCCACCGGCCGACCCTGGCGGACCACCGACGTGGTGCACGCGGCCCTCACCCTGTTCACGGACGGGCCGAGCGGGATGACCGGCAACGACGACCTGGGCACCATGTCCGCATGGAACGTGCTGTCCTCCGTCGGGCTCTTCCCGGTCCAGCCGGGGTACGGCACCTGGGGCCTGTCCACGCCCGTCTTCGACCGCGTCGACGTCCACCTCGACCGCCGCTGGTGGCCGAGCGGCGGCTTCACGGTGACCGCGCCCGGCACCTCCGCCACCGACCGCTACATCCAGCGGGCCCGCAGGGACGGATCGGACTACGGCCGCACCTACCTGACGAACGGTTCGCTGCGCTCCCTGCGGTCGCTGGCGTTCACGGTCGGCCCGCGCCCGTCGGAGTGGGGTACGTCACCCGAGGCGGCGCCACCGGCGCTGAAGTGACCTCAGCGGTCCCTTGACTCCCGCCTCTTTCGGTGGAGGCGGGACTTAATCTGCTGTTAACTGAGCGTAGCGTGATCGTACTTGACCGTAATCAGGTGTCGGCGTTTGACTGCTGATCCACCCTCCGTCGACGCGAGGCGTCTCTTTGATGACTGCGACTGACCTGCTCGCCCCTCTCGATCTGGCTTTCTGGAACATCGAGTCCGACCGGCACCCGATGCACCTCGGCGCGCTCGGCGTGTTCTCGGCGCACTCGCCGACGGCCGGTGCGCACGCCGCCGACCTGCTCGCGGCCCGTGCCGCCGCCGTGCCCGGCCTGCGCATGCGCATCAGGGACGTCTGGCAGCCGCTGGCCTTCGGCGGCGCCGCCCGCGAGACCGACCCGGACTTCGACCCCCTCGACCACGTCCGGCTGCACGCCCCCACCGGCGACTTCCAGGCGGTCGCGGGCCGGCTGATGGAACGTCCGCTGGAGCGCGGCAGGCCGCCGTGGGAGGCGCATGTGCTGCCCGGCGAGGACGGTGTGTCCTTCGCGGTGCTGTTCAAGTTCCACCACGCCCTCGCCGACGGGCTGCGCGCCCTCAAACTGGCCGCCGGTGTCATGGACCCGCTCGACCTGCCCGAGCGCTCCCCCCGGCCGATCGAGGCCCCCCGTCCGATGCTGGCCCTGCCCGACGTGCGCCGGATGCCCGAGCTGGTGCGCGGCGCCCTCTCGGACGTGGGCCGGGCCCTGGACATCGGCGCCTCCGTCGCCCTGTCCGCGCTCGGTGTGAGCTCGTCCACCGCGCTGCGGTCCGAACCCACCGGCACCCGCAGCATCGCCGGGGTCGACCTCGACATCGACGACGTGCACCGCGTCCGCAAGGCGGTCGGCGGCACCGTCAACGACGTGCTCATCGCCGTCGTCGCCGGGGCGCTGCGCCGCTGGCTGGAGGAGCGGGGCGACGGCACCGTGGGCGTCGCTCCGCGGGCCCTGATCCCCGTCTCCAGGCGCCGTCCGCGCAGCGCCACCCCCCAGGGCAACCGGCTGTCCGGGTACCTGATACGGCTTCCGGTCGACAACCCCGACCCGCTCGCCCGCCTCGACCGCGTCCGCACGGCGATGGTCCGCAACAAGGACGCCGGCCCCAACCGGGGCGCCGGTGCCGTCGCCCTGCTCGCCGACCACGTGCCGGCGCTCGGGCACCGGCTCGGCGGGCCGCTCGTCGGCCAGGCCGCCCGGCTGTGGTTCGACATCCTGGTCACCAGCGTGCCGCTGCCCGGCCTCGGGCTGCGCCTGGGCGGCCACCCGCTCACCGCCGTCTACCCGCTGGCCCCGCTCGCGCCCGGCCAGTCCCTCGCCGTCGCCGTCTCCACCTACCGCAACCAGGTCCACTACGGCCTGGTGGCCGACGCGGCGGCCGTCCCCGACCTCGACGTGCTCGCCCGCGCGGTGACCGACGAGGTGGACTCCCTGATGGAGGTGTGCGACCGCTGAGGGAGCCCGGCCTGCGCCCTCGCGCGGGACGGCGGTGCCGAGCGGTGCCGCGGGCGGATACGGGATACCGAGCGACCTCCGCGGCCCGCGCGGGGGCGCTCGGGCGCCGGGGCCGGGCGGGTTTGGTCCTTCGGGCCGGTGCTCCGTAAAATTCCCTGTTCGAAAGCGGGCGCGGGTGGCGCGCCGCTGGTGGATCAGGGAAGCGGCGGCGCGATGACGGTGACACAGGACGGCCCGGCGGCCGAGGACGCGGTGGACGTGGTGGACGCGATCGTCCACGGTCCCGGTATCGACCCCGAGCGGCTCGCCGTCTGCCTCAGCGTCCTGGAGGAGCTGGACAGGCTGGAGGTCGACCACCCGGACGCCATCGCGGTGCGCCGGGCCACGGCCGGCGTCTACCGCACGGTCAAGCAGCGCCGGCGCCAGGAGCGGCGGGCCGCCAAGACCGCCCACGACAAGGCGGTCACCGAGGCCACCGCGACCGGCTCCGCCCAGCGCATCGACGACGAGACCGAGGGCCTGCTGCCGTCCTCGCGGACCGACGAGGGCCGGGTGGCCGGGATACTCCAGCGCCCGCGCTCCTGCTACACCTGCAAGACCCGCTACGTCGAGGTCGACTACTTCTACCACCAGCTCTGTCCGGACTGCGCGGTCCTGAACCGCACCAAGCGCGACGCCCGCGCCGACCTGACCGGCAAGCGTGCCCTGCTCACCGGCGGCCGCGCCAAGATCGGCATGTACATCGCGCTGCGGCTGCTGCGCGACGGCGCGCACACCACGATCACCACCCGCTTCCCGAAGGACGCCATCCGCCGCTTCAAGGCGATGGAGGACTCCGCGGACTGGCTGCACCGCCTGGAGGTCGTCGGCATCGACCTGCGCGACCCCGCCCAGGCCGTGGCCCTCGCGGAGCAGGTCACCGCGGCGGGCCCGCTGGACATCCTGATCAACAACGCGACCCAGACCGTACGCCGGCTGCCCTCCGCGTACGCGGCCCTGGTCGAGGGCGAGAGCGCCCCGCTGCCCGCCGGCGAACTCCCCGCCCACCACGTCATCGGCGCCTTCAACTCGGGCGCCGTGGACGGCATCGCCGCGCTCCCGGTCGGCACCAGCGGCCTCGACGCACAGAAGGTCGCCGACCTCGCGCTCGTCGCGGGCAACGCCAGCGTCGCCCGGCACCTCGACGGCACCGCCATCGACGCGGGCGGTCTCGTCCCGGACGTCGTCGAGACCAACACCTGGGTGCAGACCATCGACCAGATCTCCCCGGTGGAGCTCCTGGAGACCCAGCTCTGCAACTACACCTCGCCGTTCATCCTGATCAGCGCGCTGCGCCCGGCCATGGCCGACGCCGCGAAGAAGGCGGCGCGCGGCCGGTCGTACGTCGTCAACGTCTCCGCGATGGAGGGCGTCTTCGGCCGTGGCTACAAGGGCGCCGGGCACCCGAACACCAACGCGGCCAAGGCGGCCATGAACATGGTCACCCGGACCAGCGCGGCGGAGATGTTCGAGTCCGACGGCATCCTCATGACCTCCGTCGACACCGGTTGGATCACCGACGAACGCCCGCACTTCGACAAGCTGCGGCTGGCCGAGGAGGGCTTCCACGCACCGCTCGACCTGGTCGACGGCGCGGCCCGGGTCTACGACCCGATCGTGCGCGGCGAGGAGGGCGAGGACGTGTACGGGGTCTTCCTGAAGGACTACGCACCCGGCAAGTGGTGACCCGTGCCGGGCCCGGAGGCCGGCGGCCCTCCTGCAGTACCGGGGAAAACATGACGGGGGCAGCCGCGGCACCGACCCGATCTCGGCTCGTACGGTCGTCAGCCGGCCGGGCGGGCCGCGCGGACCCTGGTGCCGCCGTCCACGACCACGTCGGCCCCGGTCACCCACTCCGCGGCGTCCGACGCCAGCCACAGCACGGCCCGCGCCACGTCCTGCGGCTCGCCGATCCTGCCCATCGGCAGCCCCGTCGCGATCTCCCGCTCCCGCGGCTCCCACATGAACCGCGCCATCTCCGTGCGCACCAGCCCCGGCGACACCGAGTTCACCCGCACCCGGGGCGCCAGTTCCCCGGCGAGCTGCTGGGTGAGGTGGAGCAGCGCCGCCTTGCTGGTGCCGTACGCCCCCACGTCCGGCCCCACGTGCGCCGCGCCCTCCGTGCAGATGTTGACCACCGCGCCGCCGTGCTCCCGCATCCACCCCCGCCAGGCGCACTGGGTCAGCCGCAGCGGGGCCTCGACGTTCACCGTGAACGCGTCCCGCCACATGCCGAGGTCGGCGTGCATGAGCGGTCCGTAAGGCCGGTTGGTGGCCGCGTTGTTGACCAGCACGTCCAGCCGCCCGAACTCCGCGAGCGCCAGCCGGGTCAGCTCCCGGGCGTGCTCCGGGTCGGCCACGTTGCCGGGCAGGCCGACACCGCCCAGCTCCGCGGCCGTACGCCGGACCTCGTCCGGGTCGCGGGCGCTCACGCACACCAGCGCCCCGGCCGCCGCGAAGGCCTCCGCGACCGCGCGCCCGATCCCGCGCGTGCCACCGGTGACGACGGCCGCCCTGCCCCTGAACCCGTACGACTCTCCGCGCGCCGGTCCGTGCGATGACGTCATCGCCGTACCGTCTCATGACGGAGCGTCAGTCGACAGCCCCCAGGCGGGAGTTGCGGGCGGAGACCAGTTCCAGGACGGTTCGCCAGTCCTCCAGGACGCCCGCGTCGAAGCCGGCGGTGCGGCTCTCCTCGTCGGCCTGGCGCAGCCGCAGCGCGTCCTCGTCGGCGGCGGCGCCGTCCCCGCGCACCAGGTGGTGGACGCGCTCCCCGAGCAGGTCCCGTACCGCGTGGGCGGCGGCGTCGGCGGAACCCAGCAGTTCCCCGATCCCGTGCACCAGGCCCGCCACCTGGAGTTCCTTGTCCGCGGGGCGGACGCGGCGCAGCAGCGCCGCGGCGCGCAGTGCGCGCTGGTGCCGGCAGGCGTACAGCAGATCCATCAGCTCCTCGACGCTGCGCAGCTCCATGCGTCAGTCCTTCCGCGAGACAGCCGTTGTCCTGTGCCATCGGACCAGGCCGAGTTTTCGACCCGGCCAACGCAACCTGAACTGCGCGGCCCGCGCGGGCAGAGGTGCCTCCTCGCAAACACGGCATTATGTTACGAACAGGTTCTTATCCAGGCCGTCGGAGTACGGAGTGACTCGCGATAGTTACAACTTGTTTGCACTCCCTATCGAGCGGACCCGTGCTCATTTGGTTAACCTGTAGGGGACGGACAAGCAGCAAGGGGTCCCACCCACACCCATGGTCCGTCCCGGGGCGAGCCGGTGGACAACGGCCTGCTCTCCTGTGAGTTACCGGCGCCACCGCGTCCGACTGGCCTTCCACCCAGACCCGAGCGGGCGTCGAGCACCGGAACGCAGACTGTCCGGTACGCCCCGAGGGTGACCGACACATAAGGAGTGCGCGGTGACACCGGAGAAGACGAATCGCGAGCAGCGCCCCACGGACGGCGCCGAGGGGGCGGGCAGCCGGTCAGGGCAGCTCGGCAGCCTCGACGTGTGGGCCCGGTCCGCCCCGATCCGCCTCGCGGGTTACGAAGAGGACCTCGCCGAGCCCCACATCCTGCCCAGCGTGGACTGACCGGACGGTCGGTCCTCTCGCGATCGCCGACGCGCGTGGGCGTGCGAGACTCACGCCCATGCTGATCAGAGAAGCCACCGCGGCCGACTGGCCGGGCATCTGGCCCTTCTGGCACCGGATCGTCGCCGCCGCCGAGACGTACGGCTGGGACCCCGACACCTCGGAGGCAGCGGCCCGCGCCCTGTGGATGAGCCCGGCGAAACGTGTCTACGTGGCCGAGGACCCCGCCGGCACCGTCGTCGGCTCCGCCTATCTCACACCCAACTACGGAGGGCCCGCGGCCCGGGTGGCCAACGCGGGTTTCATGGTCGACCCCGACCGCGGCGGCCAGGGCATCGGCCGCGCCCTCGCCGAGCACGTCCTCGCCGAGGCCCGGGCGCACGGCTACCGGTCCATGGTCTTCAACGCCGTCGTCGAGACCAACCCCGCCGTCGCCCTGTGGACCTCCCTCGGCTTCACGATCCTCGGCACGGTCCCGCGGGCCTACGACCACCCCGTCCACGGACCTGTGGGCCTGCACATCATGTACCGCGCCCTCTGAACCGGTCGGCGGTCAGCCGAGCGGCGCCGTCCGCCGCCACGGCCGGAGCGTCTCCAACTGCCCGGCCACGTCCAGCAGGACCGCCTCCGAACCCGGCCGCCCCACCAGCTGAACGGCGCACGGGGTGCCCGAGGGCAGGGTGCCTAACGGGACCGTCAGCGCCGGCCAGCCGGTGAGGTTCCAGGCCGGGGTGAACGGCGAGTGGTGGGTGTCGGCCAGGACGTTGCGGAACCAGCCCCGCTCGTGCCACGGCGCCGCCGCGGGGGAGCGGCGGGCCAGCGCCGGGGTGAGCAGCAGGTCGTACTCGGCGAAGAACGGGGCGAGGCGGGCGCGCAGCCGGTCGCGGGAGTCGCTCACCCGCACCCCGCGCAGGAAGCGGCGGCCTATCGCGGCGTGCACCCGGGTCCGCCGCGCCAGCAGCGCGGGGTCCAGGTCCGCCGCGTCCACGGCCGTGCCCGCGGTCCAGTACCGCAGCGCGGTGACCCCGAGGGACGCCGGGTACGGCGGCTCGGCGCGCCGCACCCGGTGCCCGACGCCCGCCAGCAGCCCCGCCGCCTCGGCCACCGCGTTCGTGTACGACCTGCTCACCGTCACCCCGGCCAGCGGACTGCGCCGCGAGACCGCGACCCTCAGCGGCGGCCGCTCACCGGTGCCCGCGAACTCCTGCCCCGCCAGCACAGAGAGCATCAGCCGAGCGTCCTCGACCGTGGTCGCCAGCGGCCCGTTCTCCGACATGCCGAACCAGTCGCCGTGGCCGATCCCGGCGGGTACCACCCCGAACCCCGGCTTGATGGTGACCAGGCCGCAGTTGGCCGCCGGGATGCGCAGCGAGCCCATGCCGTCGTTCCCCACGGCGACCGGCACCAGCCCCGCGGCGACCGCGGCGGCGCTGCCGCCCGAGGAGCCGCCGGCGCTGCGGGTGGTGTCCCACGGGTTGCGGGTGCTGCCGTGGGCCCCCTCGGTCGTGCCGAACACACACAGCTCGGGCACGTGCGTCAGACCCACCACCACGGCGCCCGCCGCCCGCAGCCGGGCCACGGTGACATGGTCGGCCTCGGCGGGCGTGTCCGGTGTCGCCGCCGAACCGTCACGGTGGGCCTCGCCGCACACCGCCAGATTGTCCTTGACGGCCAACGGCACCCCGGCGAGCGGGAGTTCGGCGAGGCCGGCACGGGCCGCGACCTCGTCCGCCTCGGCGAGCGCCGCGTCCGCCCGGACCTTCCGGAAGGCGCCGATCCGTCCGTCGAGCCGTGCGATCCGCTCCAGGTGCCCGGCCACCACCTGCCTGGGGGTGACCCGCTTCTCCCGTACGGCGGCGGCGATCTCGGCGGCGCTCCGGCCGACCCAGTTGGTCACGGGCACTCCCAGGGGTGCGGAAAGGGGCTTGTTCGTCGGTGTGAAACGGCACTCTGCCGCCCCCCGGCCTCCACGTCGAGTCCACTGGCCCCACACCCGCGACCCGGCGGACTAACTCCCCACCTGCGCGCGCAGCCACTCCTCCACCTCCCCCACATGAGCGGCCGCCGCGGCCCTCGCCGCCTCCGGATCCCGGGCGGCGAGGGCCCGGTGGATGGCGGCGTGCTCCCGCCGTGTCCGCGCGAACGCCCCCTCCTCCTCGTAACCCCGCCACACCCGGGCCCGGAACGTCCGCGACGACAGCCCCTCCAGGATGGCGGCCATCGTCCCGTTCCCCGCGGCTCCCGCGATCACCTGGTGGAACGCGAGATCGTGCGCGAGGATCTCCTCGGGATCGTCCGTCGCGTTCATCGCCGCCAGGTGCTCCTCCACCTCGGCCAGCTGATCGGCCGTGATCCGCGCCGCGGCCAGCGCCGTGGCCGTCGACTCCAGGACCCGCCGCACCTCCAGGAGTTCCACCAGCCGCGGCCCGCGGGACAGGTCGGCGACCACCCCGAACGTCTCCAGGAGGTCACCCGCCTCCAGCTGGGTGACGTAGATGCCGGAACCGTGCCGGGCCTCCAGGACGCCCAGCACCGTCAAGGCCCGGATCGCCTCGCGCATGGAGCTGCGGGACATGCCCAGCTGGGCGGCGAGATCCCGCTCCGTGGGCAGCCGTTGGCCGGGCTCCAGACGGCCCTCCGCGATCATCGCCTTGATGCGCTCGATGGCGCGCTGCGTCACCGTGCCCTTCTGGGGCGCCGTCTCGTCCACACCGCTCCTCCTGTTGCCGGTGCGCCGAAGTCTAACCAGCCAGGTGGTCCGACCACTATTGCCCGTACGGCGGGAAAATCGCGTCTGACGGGTGTTGAAACCGTCGAGTGGTCTGATAAGTATGCGGTCATCTGCTCGAACACGCTCGATGAGGAGCTGCCCGATGCACGGCAGAACACTGAGGAAGCGGAACCGGTCCCGGATCATCGGCGCGACGGCGCTGGCCGTCGGTGCCTCGCTCGCGCTCGCCGCGTGCGGCAGCACCAAGGACACCGGCAGCGACAGCGCCCAGGGCGGCGGCACCGGCAAGGTGGGGGTGGTCCTGCCCCTGCTGACCTCGCCGTTCTGGCAGTCGTACAACGACTACGTGCCCAAGATGGCGAAGTCCGAGGGGGTCGAGGCGCTGAAGACGGTCAACTCCAACAGCGACCCCTCGCAGCAGATCACCGACATCAACAACGAACTGAACCAGGGCGTGAAGGGCCTGGTCGTCGCCCCGCTGGACAGCGCCGCCATCGAGGCCGGCCTGGACCAGGCCGAGCGCAAGGGCGTACCGGTGGTCGCCGTGGACGTGGCGCCCGACAAGGGCAAGGTCGCCATGGTGGTGCGCGCCGACAACGTCGCCTACGGCACCAAGGCCTGCGACTACCTCGGGCAGCACGTGACCAGCGGCAAGGTCGTACAGATCATGGGCGACCTCGCCTCGGTCAACGGCCGGGACCGCTCCGAGGCGTTCCGCTCCTGCGTGAAGAAGAAGTACCCGAAGCTCAGGGTCCTGGAGATCCCGGCCAAGTGGGAGTCCGACACGGCCGCCTCCCAACTGGGCACCCTGCTCAACGCCAACCCCGACATCAAGGGCATCTACCTGCAGGCCGGCGGCGTCTACCTCGCGCCCACCCTGCAGACCCTGAAGGCCAAGGGCATGCTCAGGACCGCCGGGCAGAGCGGGCACATAGTGATCGTCTCCAACGACGGCATCCCGCAGGAGTTCGACGCCATCCGCAAGGGCCAGATCGACGCCACCGTCTCCCAGCCCGCCGACGCCTACGCCAAGTACGGCATGTACTACATCAAGGCGGCGATGCAGGGGAAGACGTTCGCGCCGGGCCCGACCGACCACGACTCCACGATCGTCAAGCTGCCGAACGGCATCCTGGAGGACCAGTTGCCCGCGCCCCTGGTCACCAAGGACAACGTGGACGACCCGAAGCTGTGGGGCAACACGGTCAAATGATCACGCCACTTGTTGAGGCTCGGGACATCGTCAAGCGGTACGGCCCCACCGTCGCGCTCGCCGACGGCCGGCTCACCGTGCTGCCCGGCGAGTCCCACGCCCTCGTCGGCCGCAACGGCGCCGGCAAGTCCACCCTGGTCAGCGTCCTCACCGGGCTCCAGGTCCCGGACGAGGGCACGGTCCGCTTCGACGGCGAACCCGCGCCCCCGCCGGCCGACCGGGACGCGTGGCGGCGCAAGGTCGCCTGCGTCTACCAGAAGCCCACCGTCGTCCCCGAGCTGACGGTCGCCGAGAACCTCTTCATCAACCGGCAGCCCCTGCGGCGGGGATTCATCAGCTGGCGACGGCTGCACCACGAGGCCGCGGCGCTCCTCGACACCTGGGACGTCCGGGTCGACCCGGAGGCCCGCACCGCCGACCTCAAGGTCGAGGACCGCCAGATGGTCGAGATCGCCCGGGCGCTCAGCTTCGGAGCCCGGTTCATCGTGCTGGACGAGCCGACCGCCCAGCTCGACAACCGCGAGATCGAGCGGCTGTTCGGCCGGATGCGGGCACTCCAGGACTCCGGCGTGACCTTCCTGTTCATCTCGCACCACCTCCAGGAGGTGTACGAGGTCTGCCAGACCGTCACCGTGCTCCGCGACGCCCGCTGGATCATCACCGCCCCCGTCGCCGACCTGCCCAGGGCCGCCCTGGTGGAGGCGATGGCGGGGGAGGCCGTCACCCGGCAGGACCAGCGGGCCCGGGACGCGGTGCCCGCCGGGGCACCCGTGGTGCTCAGCGCGCGGGGACTCAGCTCCGAGTCGTACGACGGCATCGACCTCACCGTCCGCAGCGGGGAGGTCGTCGGACTCGCCGGCACCAGCGGGAGCGGCAAGATCGAGCTCGCCGAGACCATCGCGGGGCTGCGCACCCCGACCGGCGGCACCGCCCGGGTGGCGGAGCGGCCGCTGCCGTTCGGTGACGTGCGCGCCACGCTCGGGGCCGGGGTCGGCTTCGTGCCCCGCGACCGGCACGACCAGGGCCTGGTCGCCGGGATGAGCATCGGCGACAACGCCACCATGACCGTGCTCGACCGGCTCGGCCGCGGCGGTTTCGTCGGCACCGACCGCAAGCGCGGCTTCGCCACCGGGCTCATCGAACGCCTCGACATCCACGCCGAGGGCCCCGACCAGCCCGTCTCCGACCTGTCCGGAGGCAACGCGCAGAAGGTCGTCATGGCCCGCGCCCTGGCCTCCGACCCCCGGCTCCTGGTCCTCGTCAACCCCACCGCGGGCGTCGACGTGAAGTCCAAGGAGTCCCTGCTGGCCCGCGTGGACGGCGCCCGCGAGGACGGCACCGCCGTGCTGGTCGTCTCCGACGAACTCGACGACCTGCGCCGCTGCGACCGTGTCCTCGTCCTCTTCCACGGCCGGATCGTCGCCGAGCACCCGGCCGGCTGGCACGACCACGAGCTGATCGCCTCCATAGAAGGAGTGGACTCCATGCCCCCGGGAGCTGACTCCCCGTCCGAAGGAGTGGACCATGGCTGAGACCAAGGCCCCGCCGCTCACCCCGGTGCGCTCCCCGGACCCGCGCGCGGCCCGCACCGTCATCCTGCGCCGCGCCCGTGAACTCGCCCTCGTCCCCGCCCTGCTGCTGCTCATGGTGCTCGGCGCGGTGGTCAACGACTCGTTCCTCACCGAACGCAACCTGATCTCCATCCTCGGCGCCTCCGCGGCCCTCGCGATGGTCGTGCTCGCCGAGTCGCTGGTCCTGATCACCGGCAAGTTCGACCTCTCCCTGGAATCGGTCGTCGGTATCGCGCCCGCGGTCGGCGCGCTGCTGGTGCTGCCGTCCGCGGAGTCCGGCTGGGGCACCGGGTTCCCCGCCGCGCTCGCCATGGTGGCGATCCTGGCCGTCGGTGCCGCGGTCGGCGCCTTCAACGGCATCCTGGTCGTGAAGTTCAAGCTGAACGCCTTCATCGTGACGCTCGCGATGCTGATCGTGCTGCGCGGTGTGCTGGTCGGCGCCACCAAGGGCAAGACCCTGTTCGGGATGCCCGACAGCTTCTTCACCCTGGCCACCACCACCTTCCTGAACGTCCCGCTCTCGGTGTGGCTGGCCGCGGTCGCCTTCGCGGTCACCGGACTCGTCCTGAAGTACCACCGTGTCGGGCGCGCCCTGTACGCCATCGGCGGCAACGCCGACGCGGCGCGCGCCGCAGGCATCCGCGTCGACCGGGTGATGCTCGGGGTGTTCGTGGTCGCGGGGGTCCTCGCCTCCGTCGGCGGCATCATGCAGACCGGGTACGTGGGCGCGATCAGCGCCAACCAGGGCAACAACATGATCTTCACGGTGTTCGCCGCGGCGGTGATCGGCGGCATCAGCCTGGACGGCGGCAAGGGCACCATGTTCGGCGCCCTGACCGGCGTCCTCCTGCTGGGTGTCGTACAGAACCTGCTCACCCTGGCGCAGGTGCCGTCGTTCTGGATCCAGGCGATCTACGGCGGCATCATCCTCGTCGCCCTCATGATCGCCCGTGTCACCACGGGACGGGCCCAGGACTGACCGGCCCGCGCCCCGCCCCTCCCCTGACCGAAAGGCAACCCGTGTCCGCGAGTCCCGCCCGCGTCATCGCGGTCGACACCCACGACATCCGTTTCCCCACCTCGCGCGAGCTCGACGGATCCGACGCGATGAACCCGGACCCCGACTACTCGGCGGCCTATGTCGTGCTGCGCACCGACGCCGCCGACGGGCACGAGGGACACGGGTTCACCTTCACCATCGGGCGGGGAAACGACGTCCAGGTCGCCGCGATCGACGCGCTGCGGAACCATGTGCTCGGCCGCTCCGTCGACGAGATCTGCGACGACCCCTCGGCCCTCTACCGGGACCTGATCGGCGACAGCCAGCTGCGCTGGCTCGGACCCGAGAAGGGCGTGATGCACATGGCGATCGGCGCGGTGATCAACGCCGTGTGGGACCTCGCCGCCCGCCGCGCCGGGAAACCGCTGTGGCACCTCCTCGCCGACGCCGAACCGGAGTGGATCGTCCGCCAGATCGACTTCCGCTACCTCACCGACGTCCTGACCCCCGAGGAGGCCCTCGCCATCCTGCGCCGGGGCCGCGAGGGCGCCGGTGAGCGCCGGGCCCGACTCCTGGAGCGCGGCTTCCCCGCCTACACCACCTCGGCCGGCTGGCTCGGCTACGACGACGAGAAGCTCAGCCGGCTCGCCGCCCAGGCGGTCGCCGACGGCTTCCGCCAGATCAAGCTGAAGGTCGGCGCCGACCTCGCCGACGACATCCGCCGCTGCCGGGTCGCCCGCGCGGTCGTGGGGCCGGACATCCGGATGGCCGTCGACGCCAACCAGCGCTGGGACGTCGACGAGGCGATCCGCTGGACCAAGGCCCTCGCCGAGTTCGACCCGTACTGGATCGAGGAGCCCACCAGCCCCGACGACATCCTCGGCCACGCGGCCGTCCGCCGGGCCGTCGCCCCGATCCGGGTCGCCACCGGCGAACACGTCCAGAACCGGATCGTCTTCAAGCAGCTGCTCCAGGCCGGCGCCCTCGACGTCGTCCAGATCGACGCGGCCCGGGTCGGCGGCGTCAACGAGAACCTCGCCGTCCTGCTGCTCGCCGCCAAGTTCGGCGTCCCGGTCTGCCCGCACGCGGGCGGCGTCGGACTGTGCGAACTCGTCCAGCACCTCTCGATGTTCGACTACCTCGCGGTCTCCGGCACCACCGAGGACCGGGTCATCGAGTACGTCGACCACCTGCACGACCACTTCCTCGATCCGGTGGTGATCCGGGAGGGTCACTACACGGCACCCACCGCACCGGGCTTCTCGGCCGCCCTGCGACCGGAGTCCGTCGCGGTGTACACCTATCCCGGCGGCACCTTCTGGGCCGCCGACGCGCAGACCCAGAAAGGACAGGCGGCATGACCGACTTCGCGGGCCTGAAGGCCCTGGTCACCGGCGGCGCCTCCGGGATCGGGCGGGCCACCGCCGAACTCCTCGCCGAGCGCGGCGCCCAGGTCGCCGTCCTCGACCTCGACCCGTCCGCCGTCGAGAAGCCGCTGCTCGGCTTCCAGGCCGACGTCACCGACGACACCTCCGTGCGCGCGGCCGTGACGAGCGCCGTCGAGGCCCTCGGCGGACTCGACGTCCTGGTCAACAACGCGGGGATCGGCGCCCAGGGCACCGTCGAGGACAACGACGACGACGAGTGGCACCGCGTCTTCGACGTCAACGTCCTCGGCATGGTCCGCACCACCCGCGCCGCCCTCCCGCACCTGCGCCGCTCACGGCACGCGGCCGTCGTCAACACCTGCTCCATCGCCGCCACCGCCGGGCTGCCCCAACGCGCCCTGTACAGCGCCACCAAGGGCGCGGTGTACTCCCTCACCCTGGCCATGGCCGCCGACCACGTCCGCGACGGCGTGCGCGTCAACTGCGTCAACCCCGGTACGGCGGACACCCCGTGGATCGGCCGTCTCCTGGACAGGGCTCCCGACCCGGCCGCCGAACGCGCCGCGCTGGAGGCCCGCCAGCCCTCCGGCCGCCTGGTCTCCGCCGCCGAGGTCGCCGGCGCGATCGCCTACCTGGCGAGTCCCCTGTCCGGCGCCACCACCGGCACCTCCCTGGCAGTCGACGGCGGATTGCAGGGCCTGCGGCTCCGCCCGGCGGGACAGTGAGCACCCTCGGCCGAAGCGGCGTCCGGGTCAGCCCCCTCGGCCTCGGCGCCGCCGTGATCGGCAACCTCTACACCGAAGTCCCCGACCAGCAGGCGCACGACACGGTCGCCGCCGCCTGGCAGCGGGGCATCCGCTACTTCGACACCGCCCCGCACTACGGCCTCGGCCTGTCCGAACGGCGCCTGGGAGAGGCGCTGCACGGGTACGACCGGGACTCCTACACGCTGTCCACCAAGGTCGGCCGCCGACTGGAACCGGCCGCCGGCACCGGCGACGACCTCGCGCAGGGCTTCGCCGTCCCCGACACCCACCGCCGGGTCTGGGACTTCACCGGCGACGGCATCCGCCGCACCCTGGAGGCGAGCCTGGACCGGCTCGGCCTCGACCGGGTCGACGTCGTCTACCTCCACGACCCCGACGACCACGCCGAACAGGCCTTCCACGAGGGCTACCCGGCACTGGAGCGACTCCGCTCCGAAGGGGTCGTGGGCGCGATCGGCGCGGGCATGAACCAGACGGCGATGCTCACCCGGTTCGTCCGCGACACCGACGTCGACGTGGTGCTGTGCGCCGGCCGCTACACCCTCCTCGACCAGAGCGCCCTCGCCGACCTGCTGCCGGCCGCCGCGCGGCGCGGTACCTCCGTGGTGATCGGCGGCGCCTTCAACTCCGGTCTGCTGGCCGACCCGAAACCGGACGCGACCTACGACTACGCCCAGGCGCCGGACGACCTGCTGTCCCGCGCCCTGCGTCTCAAGGCACTCGCGGAACGGCACGGCACCACCCTGCGGGCCGCCGCCCTCGCCTTCTGCGCCGCCCACCCGGCCGTGGCGAGCGTCCTGGTCGGCGCCCGCTCGGCGGCCGAGGTCGCGGACGCGGCGGGGCAGTTCGCCGCGCCGGTCCCGGCCGCCTTCTGGCAGGAGCTGCGCGACACCGGGCTGCTGCCCCCCGACGCTCCCGTACCCACCGAGGAACGGCCATGAGGATCGCCCTGCACACCAAGGTCCGCCCCGACCGCGTCGCCGACTACGAGGCCGCCCACCGCGAGGTCCCCATCGAACTCACCGACGCCATCCGCGCCGCCGGTGCCACCTCCTGGACGATCTGGCGCAGCCGCACCGACCTCTTCCACGTCCTGGACCGCGCCGACTACGGCCGCCTCCTCGCCGAACTGGAGAAGCTGCCGGTCAACCTCGCCTGGCAGGCCCGGATGGCCGAACTCCTCGACGTCGTCCACGACTACTCCGAGGCGGGTGCGCAGGCCGGCCTGCCCGTCGTGTGGGAGCTGCCGTGACCGTCGACGCCCACCACCACGTCTGGGACCTCTCGGTACGGGACCAGGACTGGCTCACCGGGCCCGAACTCCAGCCGCTCAGGCGGAACTTCACGGTCGCGGACCTCGAACCCGAGGCGCGCGCGGCGGGCGTCACCCGCACCGTCCTCGTCCAGACGGTCACCGTGCCCGAGGAGACCCCCGAGTTCCTGGTCCTCGCCGACACCCACGACCTGGTCGCCGGAGTCGTCGGCTGGACCGACCTGACCCGCCCGGACGTCGCCGACGAACTCGCCCGCCTCCGCGAGCTCCCCGGCGGTCGCCACCTGAAGGGTGTCCGCCACCAGGTCCAGGGCGAGCCCGACCCGCGGTGGCTGCTGCGCCCCGACGTCCACCGGGGACTCGCCGCCGTCGCCGACGCGGGCCTCGTCTACGACCTCGTGGTGCTGCCCCACCAGCTCCCGGCCGCCGCCGAGGCCGCGCGGTCGCACCCGCGGCTCACCTTCGTCCTCGACCACCTGGGCAAACCCCCCATCGCCGCGGGCACCACGGAACCGTGGGCCACCGCGGTACGCGCCCTCGCCGCCCTGCCCAACACCGTCTGCAAGCTCTCCGGCATGGTCACCGAGGTCGACCCCGCCTCCTGGACCCTGGACGACCTGCGCCCGTACGCCGAGACCGTGCTGGACGCCTTCGGCCCGGACCGGCTGATGGCCGGTTCGGACTGGCCGGTGTGCACCCTGGCCGGGAGCTACGCCGAGGTCCTCGACGCCGCACGCCGGCTGATCCCCCCGGCCGCACACACCGCCGTCTTCGAAACCACCGCCACCCGCGTGTACGGCCTGTGAACCGACCGGCCGCGGGGGAGGCTACGGCCGTCGTGCCGTCCCCGCCAGGCGGGTCGGTGGCATGAACTCCCGTACATGGGTGCGTTCCCAGCACGCGCCCGTCTCCCGCAGCTCCCGCCAGGTCGTGTAGCGGTAGCGGAAGAGACGGGCCCGGACGAAGCGCGGGGGTTCGCCGGGCGGGAACGGGGAGCGGCGCAGCAGCCGCAGGGTGTCGCGGTCCTCCTCCAGGAGGCGTTCCACCAGGCCGCCGAACCAGTCGCCGGCGTAGGCGGGGGACAGGGCGGCGAACCACATCAGCCAGTCCAGGCGGAGGTGGTAGGGCGCGAACTGGCGCGGCCAGTGCCGGGGATCGCCCGGCTTGCCCTTGAACTCGTACTCCCGCCAGTCGGAGTCCTCGCGCGGGGTGCCGTCCCGGGTGCCCTCCACCACCACCTCGTACCGGATCCGGCTGACGCTGCCGAAGGCGCCGTAGGTGTTGACCAGGTGGAGCGGGTCGAAGGACCGGTTCATGACCTGGCGGCGGGAGACCATGTTCACCACGGGACGGTGGCTCAGGAACAGGATGAGCGCGGTCACGGCGAGGACGACGACCTCGAACCAGAGCGGGGCCGGGGGAGCGGTCGTGCGCTCCGTGGGCAGCCGCAGCGCCGACAGGGCCACGACGACGGTGATCCAGTTCAGCCAGGAGAAGTTGCCGGACGCCACCAGCCACAGCTGGGTGAGGATCATCAGGGACGCGGCGGCCGTCGCGATCGGCTGCGGGGTGAACAGCAGGAAGGGGACGACCAGTTGGGTGACGTGGTTCGCGGCCACCTCCGCCTTGTGCACCGGTCCCGGCAGGTGGTGGAAGAACCAGCTCAGCGGACCCGGCATCGGCTGGGTCTCGTGGTGGTAGTGCAGACAGGTCAGCTTGCGCCAGCAGGCGTCCCCGCGCATCTTGATCAGGCCCGCCCCGAACTCCACCCGGAACAGGACCCAGCGCAGCAGGAAGAGGACCACGACCGGCGGGGCCACCTCGTCGTTGCCGAGGAACACGGCCAGGAAGCCGACCTCCAGGAGCAGTGACTCCCAGCCGAACGCGTACCACGTCTGGCCGACGTTCACGATCGACAGGTACAGCGCCCAGGGCACCAGCCACAGCAGCATCCCGGCCCAGAGCGGGAGTTCGGAGTCGGCGCCCGCCAGCAGCGCCACCGCCACCGCACAGCCCGTCCAGGCGCAGCCCGCGAAGAGGCGGTCCGAGTACCGCAGGTGGAAGAGGCTCGGTGCGCGCCGGAAGGGGACCCGCGCCACGAACCTCGGGATCGGCAGCATCCCGCGTTCGCCGAGCAGGGCCCGGAACTGGAGCGCCGCCGTCAGGAACGCGAAGAGGTACACGCCGGCCAGGGCCCGCTGGAAGACCAGCCGGCTCAGCCAGTACCCGGGTGCGGTGAACCAGTCCACGGCCGTGCGCTCCTGCCTGTGCCCCGTGTCGGGAAGGGGCCCGTCACCCTGTGTACCTCGCGTCCGCGCTTGTGTAACCCGGGCGAGTGAAGAAGACAATAGGGATGAATTGCCCGTCCTGGGTTCCCCTGGCATGGTGGCCCCATGGCTGATCGGGGAGCGAGCGCTCCGTCACTCCCGGACGACTGGCCCGCCCACCCGGACCACCCGATCCTGGCACTCAACGGCCTGGGCACCTTCGACTGGGACCTGGACGCCGGTCTGTTCCACCTGGACGCCCAGGCGTACGAGGTGTTCGACCTGCTCCCCGAGGAGTACGACGGTCGTCCCGAGGGCCTCGGGGTGCGGGTGCCCCTGTCGGAGGGCAGCCGCCTGGACGCGGTGGTGTCCCAGGCCATCAAGGACGGCAGCGAGAACTACGGGGCGTACTTCCGGATCCGCCGCCGCGACGGCACGCTGCGCTGGACCCACACCCAGGGCTACATCCGGCGCGACGGGACGGGCCGCCCGCGCCGGGTCGTGGGCGTCGTCCGGGACGCCACCCGGGAACTGGAGGACAGCGAGGCGCACAGTCCGCGCGCCGCCCAGGACGAGGCGCTGCGGCAGCAGAGCAACGTCGTCCAGGTCATCACCGCCGCGCTCGCGCACGCCCGCAGCGTCCAGGACGTCATCGACGCCCTCAAGGACGCCCGCATCCCCAACCTGGGCGCGACCAGCCTGGTGATGGGCCTGGTGGAGGCCGGCCGGATCCGGCTGGTGGCGGAGGGGCCGGTGGGCAGCTTCGTGCCCGGCACCCGGATCACCCGCGTGGAGGAGCCCTACCCGATGAGCGAGGTGGTGCGCACCCTCACCCCGCGCTTCATCGAGTCGGCCGAGGACTTCGCCGCGAGCTACCCGATCCTGTGGCCGCACATCACCGGCCTGCGCATCACCTCGGCCGCCTACCTGCCGCTGATCGCCCAGGCCCGCCCGATCGGCGCCATGGGCCTGCTCTACAACGACCGGCACGGCTTCTCCGACGAGGAACGAGCCGTCCTGGTCGCCCTCGGCAGCAGCATCGCGCAGAGCCTCCAGCGGGCCATGCTCTACGAGCAGGAGAAGGACCTCGCCCAGGGTCTCCAGCAGGCGATGCTGCCGCGCACCATTCCGAGCGTGCGCGGCGCCGACGTCGCGGTCCGCTACCGCTCGGCGAGCGCGGGCGGCTCCCTGGGCCGGGACATCGGCGGCGACTGGTACGACCTGATTCCGCTGCCCGGGGGGCGGGTCGGCGCGGTCATCGGCGACGTCCAGGGCCACGACACGCACGCCGCGGCCGTCATGGGCCAGCTGCGCATCGTGCTGCGCGCCTACGCCGCCGAGGGGCACGCCCCGGCCACCGTGATGGCCCGCGCCTCGGTCTTCCTGGACGAACTGGACACCGACCGCTTCGCCACCTGCCTGTACGCCGAGGCCGACCTCGCCACCGGCGTCGTCCAGGTGGTCCGCGCCGGGCACATCGACCCGCTGGTCCGCGGCGCCGACGGCGGCTGCCGCCGGGTGCCCGTCGAGGGCGGGCTGCCGCTCGGCCTGTCCGCCGAGTTCGGGAGCCTGGAGTACCCGGTGTCCACCCTGGAGCTGGATCCCGGCGAGACCCTCCTGCTGTGCACCGACGGGCTCGTCGAGACGCCCGGCACCGACCTCGGCGACGGGATGCGGGCCCTGTCCGAGCAGGTCGCCGCCGGACCCGGGGACGTACGGGAGCTCGCCGACCGGCTGATCGAGATCGCCGAGGAGCGCGGCGGCGACGACGACGTGGCCCTGCTCCTGCTGCGCCGCCGCGGCCAGGACAGCACCCAGGCCGTCGGCCGCCTCCAGCAGCACGTGGCCTCCGGTGACCCCGAGGCGCTCAGCCTGGCCCGGCACATGATCCGCGCAGCCGTCCGGGCCTGGGGCGCCGAGGACCGCGCCGACGAGATCGAACTCGTCGCCGACGAGCTGATCACGAACGCCCTGATGCACACCGAGGGCTCCGCGATCGTCACCCTCAGGGTCCTCGGCGGCAGCGAACGCCGGCTGCGCGTCGAGGTCGAGGACTCCTCCAGCGCCCTGCCGCGCCGCCGTGAGGCGGGCGAGAACGGCGTGTCCGGGCGCGGGCTGCTGCTGGTCGACATGATGACCGACGCCTGGGGCGTGGAGGCACGGGGCGGCGGCAAGGCGGTGTGGTGCGAGTTCCGGATGCCGAAGCCGAAGAGGACGGACGCGGCCTGACCCCGTCGGCCCCGGGTGGCACTCTGGACACATGCCCGAACTGCCCGAGGTGGAAGCGCTCAGGGACTTCCTGACCGAGAACCTGATCGGCCACGAGGTCATCCGCGTGCTGCCGGTCGCCGTCAGCGTCCTGAAGACGTACGACCCGCCCGTCGGCGCCTTCGAGGGCAGCGAGGTCGTCGCCGTGCGCCGGCACGGCAAGTTCCTGGACATCGAGGGCGACGGCGGCCTGCGGTTCGTCACCCACCTGGCCCGCGCGGGCTGGCTCCAGTGGAAGGACCGGCTCCCGGACGGGCCGCCCCGGCCCGGCAAGGGCCCCCTCGCCCTGCGGGTGGCCCTGGAGACCGGTGCGGGCTTCGACCTCACCGAGGCCGGCACCCAGAAGAAGCTCGCCGTGTACATCGTCCGCGACCCGCGGGAGGTTCCCGGCATCGCCCGGCTCGGCCCCGACCCGCTCGCCGACGGCTTCGACGAGGCCCGGCTCGCCGCCCTGCTCACGGGCGAGCGGCGGCAGCTCAAGGGCGCCCTGCGCGACCAGAGCCTGATCGCCGGGGTGGGCAACGCCTACAGTGACGAGATCCTGCACGCGGCGCGGATGTCACCGTTCAAGCTGGCCGCGTCCCTGACACCGGAGGAGGTCCACGGCCTCTACGAGGCGCTGCGCGGCACCCTCGGCGAGGCGGTGGAGCGCTCCCACGGCCTGGCGGCGGGCCGGCTCAAGGCGGAGAAGAAGAGCGGGCTGCGTGTCCACGGCCGGACCGGCGAGCCCTGCCCGGTGTGCGGCGACACCATCCGCGAGGTCTCCTTCAGCGACTCCTCGCTGCAGTACTGCCCGACCTGCCAGACGGGCGGCAAGCCGCTCGCGGACCGCAGGCTGTCCCGGCTGATCAAGTGACCGGCGGTCATTTGGGGTCGACGGTCACGAGGCGGTGTCCGTCCGCGCTGCGCACCTCGTAGTGGTCGATCTCGTCGGGGTGCATCGAGGAGCCGCCCGCCATGGTGCTCACGCGGCCGTCGTGGTCCCGTTCCGCCCAGGTGGTGACGATCTGCTCGGAGCCGTCGTTGCCCACGGCGATCAGGCGGCAGGAGCGCGGCCCGTTCGCGTCCTTCACCTTCAGCTCGACCTCGGTGCCCGAGTCCGTGTCCGCCTCCTTCACCTGCGCCCACACGCCCGACTGCGCGTCGGTGGTGGCGGCGACCTGCACGGTCGGGACGGTCTCGTGCCCCGCGTAGGCCATGATGCCGGGGCCCGCGACCGCGAACACCACCGAGGCGGCGAGGCCGTACAGCAGCCTGCGGCGCTTGGCGCGGTGCCGGGTGGCGACCTCGGCGAGCAGTTTGTCCAGCAACCGGGGACCGGGCTGGGCCATGGGGTGCACGAAGCGCGGCGTGGCCCTGCGGTAGAGCATCAGCTGCCGTGCGGCGGGGCCGAACTCTGTCACGTGGGCCGCGCAGCGGGCGCACTCCATGAGGTGGTCCTCGAAGCGGAAGGCCTCCGCCTCGTCCAGCACGCCGAGCGCGTACGCGCCGACGTCGCGATGCCTTTCCAGGGACCTCATGCCGAATCCTCGTGCCGAAGGGTGGGGTGGGGTTACTCGTTGCTCCTTGCTCCCACCCGTACGCAGTCGGCAGAGGATTCACTCAAGGCACGTACAGAATCGTAACCAACGGATTCGGAGCGGCCGGGCCCGCGGATTGGTCCTGAATCAAAAAAGATGGATGGCGAGGTGTCCGAGGGGCAGACCGAGCCGCCAGGCGGCGGTCCACACCTTCGGTCCGTCGTCCTCGCCGAGCACGGAACCGCCGCCCGGCACCGCGTCCAGGTCTGGCGCGAGCAGCTCCGTCTCCTCCAGCCAGCGCCAGGCGGCCGCGGCCAGCTCCAGGTCCGGTGCCGGACCGCCCGACCGGGCCGACTCGGCGGCCACCGCGGCCATGCGTGCGCGAACCCACTCCTGCCACGGCTGGTCGTACGCCGTGAGCGAAAGCCAGGTCTCCAACTGGGACACGACCCGGATGCCCGACAGTTCGCCGTCCGTGTCGGAGAGGAAGATGGTCAGCGCCAGCGCGTCACGGCCGGCTCTGAACTCGAAGGACGTCGGTGGCATGAGATCGCCGGTGCGCAGCAGCTCGTCGGCGATGTACTCGGCGTACAACCAGGCCATCGGGACCGCCAGTTCCCCGCTACCGGCCCCGCCCGTGCTCTCTTGACCTCTGTGCAGCATCCCGTCCTGCCTTCCTCCGGTGCGCGCGTGGCCCCGACCCCGGGTCCGTCCCTCTCCCAGTGCGGAACACGGATGAAGACAGCTGATTGCTCAAACACGGTCCGCAGCAAGGCGCTTTGCGAAGGCTTTGCCTGGCTTGCGGTTTCAGCGCAGGTCGGGTGCGTAACCGGGAAGGACCCGGCGCAGGGCGCGCAGCGCGTAGTACGCCCGCGACTTCACGGTACCGGGCGGGATCCCGAGCGCCTGGGCGGCCTCCGCCACACTCGCCCCCTGGAAATACACCAGCACCAGGACGTCACGGTGTTCCGGAGTGAGAGTCTTCACAGCCTCGCGGACGTCCAGCGTCGCGACCGCGCGGTCGGCGTGGTCGCCGACCGCCCGGGTGTTCTCCAGGACGGCGTCGTGCACCTCGGGCGGCCGGGCCTGTCGCGCCCGGCGCGCGTCGATGGCGAGCCGTCGGCCGACGGTGAGCAGCCAGGGCAGCACGGAGTCGAACTCGTCGGCGCGCAGCGCCTCGGGGTGCTGCCAGGCGCGTACCAGGGTCTCCTGGACCAGGTCCTCGGCGCGCTGCCGGTCCCCGTCGCTGAGCCGCAGCAGCAGCGCGAAGAGGGGGCGGCCGTGCTCGCGCTGGAGCGCGGCGAGCTCGTGCTCGGCGGTCGTCGTCCCGGCGTGCCGCCCGTCGGGAAGCCCGTGGGGAAGGGTGGTTCCGGCCGTCATGGCCGTATGGCATCGCAGGGCCGGGCCCCGGGACAGGGGGCGCACCGGGATCTGCGACGGACGGTCGATCGCGTCGGCGAACGGTGCGACGAACGGTCCCTCGCCCCCCCCGTACCCGACCCGGATGGGTCAATCGGGGCGCCTGAGTTGTTTGGGGCTCCGCCCACCTTCGTACCCATTGATCTGTAAATAGGACAAGGCTTGCGACTCTGGGGTGCTCCTGATGATCAATCGCAGACGCCAGGCGGCCCTGGCCCTGACCGCCCTCCTCGCCACCGCGGCCGCCTGCACGAACCACGAACGGCAGGAGCGGGCGACGCCCTCGGGCCGGCCTGCTCCCACCGCCGCCGCCGGGGCGTTCACCCTCGTCGCCTCCGGTGACGTCATGCCGCAGAAGTCCGCGATCGAGCACGCGAACTTCGACGCGGGCACCAGCGGCTACGACTTCCGCCCGATGCTCGCCGGGGTGGCGCCGGTGGTCTCCCGCGCCGATCTGGCGCTCTGCCACCTGGCGACGGTCACCGCCGCCGACGGCGGCCCCACCGGCCTGACCTCCCCGCCGCAGCTCCTCCAGGGCCTCGCCGCCGCGGGGTACGACGGCTGCTCCACCGCCTCCGACCGCGCCCTGGACGACGGCGCCGCCGGTGTCCGCCGCACCCTCGACGTCATGGACCAGGTGGGCCTGCGGCACGCCGGCACCGCCCGCACCGAGGCCGAGGCCGGCACGCTCACCCTGCTGAAGGCCGGCCGTGCCAAGGTCGCCCAGCTCTCCTACACCTACGACGTCAACGGCAACGAGCTGCCGCCCGGCCAGCCCTGGGCGGTCGGCCTCCTGGACGAGAACCGCATCCTCGCCGACGCCCGCGCCGCCCGGCGGGCCGGCGCCGACGTGGTCGTGGTCTCCGTGCACTGGGGCACCGACGGGCAGGACGCCCCCGACGAACAGCAGCTCGCCCTCGCCGGCCGGCTCACCGCGGCGCGGACCGGCGGCCGCCCCGACATCGACCTCATCCTCGGCACCCACGCCCACATCCCGCAGGCCTACGAGAAGGTCAACGGCACCTGGGTCGTCTACAGCCTCGGCGACCAGCTCGCCGGTGAGCTCAGCAACAGCCAGGGCCGGCCGGACCCGCGCGGCAACGAGTCCACCATCGCCCGCTTCACCTTCACCCCGCCCGCCCGGCCGGGCGGGCGCTGGGAGGTGGCCAGGGCGGAGTTCATCCCGCAGCTGTACGACCTCGACGCCGGCCGGGTCGTCGACCTCGACGCGGCCATCGCCAGGGGTGCCGACTACACCGCCGCCCGGGACGCCATCCGGGACGTGGTGCTCAGCCGCGGGGCCGCCAAGGACGGGCTGGTCATGGGGGAGTAGCGGCGCGCGGCGGTGCCCGTCACTCCACGTCGACGTGGTCGAAGGCCGCCAGCAGCTGCTTGAGCACGCGTACGCACGCCGTGATCTCGGCGCCGGTCAGATCGCCGCCGACCTGCCGGTTCAGGGCGTGCTCGCGGGCGAGGACCGCGGTGATGGTCGCCCGGCCCTCCTCCGTGAGGCGGATCAGCGAGGAGCGCTGGTGCGCCGGGTTGGGCGTGACCTCGGCCCAGCCGCGGGCCGCCGCGTCGTTCACCATGCGCTGCACGAACTGCCGGCTCAGCGCCATGATCCGGCCCATCTGGGGCACCGTCATGGGTCCGTACCGGCGCAGCAGGTCCAGCACCGAGCGCACCCCGACGGAGGCCCCCTCGATCCCCTCGCCCTGTTCGAGCTTGCGGAAGGCGCGCCGGTACAGCGGGCCGATCAGATCGAACACCTCGGTGATGCGCTCGCCCAGCTCGTCGGGGGCGAGGGGCTTGTCGATGTCGTTCACCCGGCCATGATGCACCCCGATCGACATGACAACCCAGTTGTCAAAATCCCGCGATGATGACACCTTGGTTGTCATGAACGATATTGCGGACGTCCGCTTCTTCCCGTCCTCCGACGGCGACCTCGCCTACCTCGACACCGGCTCCGGCGACCCGGTGGTGCTGCTCCACTCCGGGTTCGTCGACCACCGCTTCTGGTACCGGCAGGTCCCGGCGCTCGCCGCCGAGTACCGGGTCGTCGCACCGGACGTGCGCGGTCACGGCTTCTCCGCCAACGCGAGCAGGCCGTTCCGCTGGGCCGACGACCTCGCGGAGCTGCTGCGCCACCTCGACGCGGGGCCCGCCGTCCTGGTCGGCGTCTCGATGGGCGGGGTGATCGCCACCGACACCGTGCTGGAACACCCGGAGCTGGTCCGCGCGGTGGTCACCTGCGGGGCCGCCACCGGCGATTTCCGGTACACGGACCCCTGGCACACCGGCCTCCAGGCCGAGTACGCCCGCACCCTGGCCGCCGGTGACATCGACGGCTGGCTCGACGCCTTCGTCCGCGTCGTGGCCGGCGAGCACCGCACCCTGGCCGACGTGGACCCGGAGATCCCGCGCAGGCTGCGGGAACTGGCCCTGGGCACCCTCTCCAAGCACACGCCCGACGAACCGGACCGGCTCGTGCCCGTCACCGGCTCCTGGCCCCGGGTACCGAAGATCGACGTCCCGGTGCTCACGATCAACGGCGGCCTCGAACCCGCCGACCTGCTCGCCGCCGCCGAGCGCCTGGCCCGCGAGGTCCCCGACGGCCGCGCCGAAGTCGTCGAGGGCGCCGACCACTATCCCAACCTGGAGAAACCGCAGGAGTTCAACGCCCTCCTGCTCGACTTCCTCCGGTCGCTCTAGGCCCTGTCGTCACATTCCTGTCGTCGCCCGTAGGGCGGCCCTGCGGCGTCAGGTGCGTGCTCTGGGGGTCCACTTGGGTCTGGGCCCGGTGCGGCGAGTGGGGTCCCCCCGGCCGGAGGCTGGGGGAGCGTGCATGGCGTCGCGGGGCAGGCGGGAATGTGACGACAGGGCCTAACGCCCGGCCAGCCGTGACCTCTTGTACGAGTAGCCGAAGTAGATCACGCACCCGACCACGAACCAGACCGCGAACCGCACCCAGGTCTGCCACTTCAGGAAGGTGATCAGCCAGAGCGAGAAGAGCACACCCAGCGCGGGCACGAACGGCATCCACGGCGTACGGAAGCCGCGCGGCAGGTCCGGCTGCCGGTAGCGCAGCACGATCACCGCCACGCACACCACCACGAACGCCAGCAGGATGCCGATGTTGGTGAGCTCGGCCGCCTCGCCGATCGGCACGAACCCGGCGAGCAGGGCGGAGGCCACCCCGACGATCCAGGTCACCCGGGTCGGTACGTGCCGCGTCGGGTGCGTCTTCGCGAACCAGGCGGGCAGCAGGCCGTCCCGGGACATCGAGAACCAGACCCGGGTGACACCGAGCATGAACGTGAACATCACCGTGAGGATGCCGATGATCGCGCCCACCGCGATCACGTCCGCGAGCCCGCTCAGCCCCACCGACTTGAACGCCGTCGAGAAGCCGCTCTCCGGGTCGATGTCCTTGTAGTTCTGCATGCCCGTCAGGACCAGACAGGCCGCCACGTACAGCACCATAGAGATAGCCAGCGAGTAGATGATCGCCTTCGGCATGTGCCGTTGCGCGTCCTTCGACTCCTCCGCCGCCGTCGACATCGCGTCGTACCCGAAGACGGCGAAGAACACGGTGGCCGCGCCCGTGAACGCCCCGGTGACACCGAACGGGAAGAACGGGTGGTAGTTGGCCGTGGTGATGTGGAACACGCCGACACCGACCACCAGCAGCACCACCAGCACCTTCAGGACGACCACGAACGTCTCGAAGCGGGCCGCGCTGCGGATGCCCTGGTTGAGCAGGTAGGCGATCAGAAGACACAGCACGGCGGCGAACAGGTCGACGCGATGCCCGGCGCCGGTCCCGGGGGCGCCGAGCATCCAGTGCGGCAGGTTCGCGCCCATCTGCTCGACCAGGAAACTGAAGTAGCCCGAGATGCCGATCGCCACCACCGCCACGATCGCCGTGTACTCGAGCAGCAGGTCCCAGCCGATGAACCAGCCCGCGAACTCGCCGAGCACCGCGTAGCCGTACGTGTACGCCGACCCCGCCTTGGGGATCAGCCCGGCGAACTCGGCGTACGAGAGCGCCGCGCAGGCGCTCGCCACACCGGCGATCAGGAACGAGACCAGCACCGCCGGCCCCGCCGTCTCGTTGGCGACCGTGCCGGCCAGGGTGAAGATGCCCGCGCCGATGATGCCGCCCACGCCGATCGCGGTCAGCTGCAGCAGCCCGAGCGACCGGTCGAGCCGCGCCCCCTCGGTGACCTCCGTCTCCTCGATGTGTTCGATGGGTTTGCGACGGAGAATTCCTTCGCCCATGCGGAGCTTGGCCATGTGCCTCACCTCTTCGCCGATCGCGAACGGCTGACGGCCGATCATGATGGCTCAGCGGCGTCACGGACGGAAGACGCCACGCACGGTCTCGGCCCAGCCGGGCGTCCAGGTCCGGGCCGCGGCGCCCGGCGGCCGGGTGGCCGTGAGATGGGCGCGCAGCGCGACCAGCCCCGGGTGCGGGTTGGCGGTGGTCCACACCAGGGAGTGCGGGTAGACGGGAGTCGGGTCGGTCAGCGGGATGCGGCGCAGTCCGTGCCCGTCCGGCCAGGCCAGCTCGGTGCGCTCGCTGACGAGGGTCGCCAGGCTGCCGGAGCCGGCGAGCGCGTCCTGCAGCGCCCCGGAGAAGTTGGGGCCCGAGGCGTCGATGGTGAGCCCGAACTCGGCGGCGAGGGACGCGTAGTACGCGGCCCACTCGGTCCCCTCCACGATGCCCGGCATCCAGATCCGGTGCCCGGCCAGCTCCCCGGGGGTGACCGAGCGGCGGCCGGCCAGGGCGTGCCCGGGGCCGGTGAGCAACTGGACCGGCTCGTCGTACACCCGGACGGACTCGACGCCCCGGGGCAGCGGGCGGCCCGGCATGGCGACGGCACGGAAGGACGCGTCCACCGAACCGGAGCGCAGCGCGGTGAGCGCCGAGTCCACGTCGAACAGGGTGACGACGTCCAGGGGGATCTCCGGGTGCGCCTCGTGGAACCCGCGCAGCAGCGCCGCGGGGGCCAGCCGCGCTCCGATCACGTCGACCCGCAGCGCGCGCCGCCCCGGCCGTACGGAGGCCGCCGCCCGTTCCGCGGCGAGCAACAGCTCACGGGCGTGCGGCAGGAAGGTCAGGCCGTCCACGGTCAGGTCGGCACCCCGGGCGGTACGGGTGAACAGCCGCACACCCAGCTCCCGCTCCAGGGCGGCGATCCGCTTGGAGACGGCCTGCTGGGTGACCGCCAGCACCGCCGCGGCCTCCTGGAACTGCCCCGACTCGGCCACCGAGACGAAGGTGCGCACCGCTGTCAGGTCCACCCCCACACCGTACAACCGTTGGTTGTGGCAGCTCGGCCGCGGGTTGTTTGATTCGGCGGCCACCTGCACGTTTTCATGTTCCCGGTCAACGGGAGGTTGTGCATGGGACGGCGGTTCGGGTGGCTGTGGGCCGCTTACTCGGTGAGTGCGCTCGGCACCTACCTGGCCTTCGACGCGTTCTCCGTGATCGCCGTCGTCGCCCTGCACGCGGGCTCCGCCGAGGTGGCGCTGCTCGCCGCCTCCGGACCCGCCGTGGGCGCGCTCGCGGCGGTGCCGCTCGGACCCTGGGTGGAGTTCCGGCGCAAGCGGCCGGTGATGATGGCGATGGACCTGGTCAGGTTCGGCGCCCTGCTGACCGTGCCCGCCGCCTACGCGCTCGGTCTCCTCGGACTCGGTCAGCTGCTGCTCGTGTCCGTCGTCACGGCGGCCGCCGACATCACGTTCAACGCGGCCTCCGGCGCCTTCCTGAAAGGACTGGTGCCCGCCGACCGGCTGCTCACCGCGAACGCCCGCTTCGAGTCCACCAACTGGACCGCGCTGGTCCTCGGACCACCCCTCGGCGGCGCCGCGATCGGCCTGTTCGGACCCGTCACCACGGTGACGGCGAACGCCGTCAGCTTCCTGCTCTCCGCGCTCGGCATCCGGGCCGTCGGCGCCGGCGAGCCCCGCCCCGGCCCGACCGGCGGGGACCGCCTGCGCACCGCCGACCTGCTGCACGGCTGGCGGCACATCCTCGGCAGTCCCGCCCTGCGGCCCCTGTTCTTCAACAACCTCGCGGGCAACGCCCTGATCATGGTCGCCGTCCCACCGCTCGCCGTCCTCATGCTCGGCCGGCTCGGCTTCACCCCCTGGCAGTACGGCCTCGCCTTCGCCGCGCCCTGCCTCGGCGGCCTCCTCGGCGCCCGGCTGGCCCGCCCGCTGGTCGCCCGCCACGGACAGCTGCGCGTGCTCCGCGCCGCCGCCACCCTGCGCGCCGTCTGGCCGGTCGGGCTGGCCCTCGTCCGCCCCGGAGCGGCCGGACTGCTCCTCGTGATGGTCCTGGAGTTCGGGGTGATCACCTGCTCGGCCGTCTACAGCCCCGTGTACGCCACCCGCCGTCTCGAGCACATCCCGAACGACCGGATCGCCCGCACCCTGTCCGCCTGGTCGATCACCGGCAAGGCCACCACGGCCGCCCTGACGGCCCTGTGGGGCCTGCTGGCGAGCGTCACCGGACCCCGTACCGCCATCGCACTCGCGGGCGTGCTGCTGCTGGCGACCCCCCTGCTGCTGCCCCGGGAACCCGCTACGGAACGACCGTCACCGGCCACCGTCCCGCCTTCACCAGACGGATCGCCACAGAGCCGATGAACCGGTGCCCCGCCTGCTCGGACGAGCCCACCACGACCGCGTCCGCCTTCAGCTCGTCGGCCGCCTTCACCATCCCGTTGTAGGCGTCGCCGCGGAACGTGTGGAACTCCCAGCGCACCTCGAATATCCCCCTGACCCGCTCGGCCGCGTCCCTGATCTGCTGCATCAGGTCCTCCGCGATCTCGTCGGTGGTCTCCGCCACCGGCGCCCCGAGCACCGCCCCCGCCGCGAGCACCGGCTGCACGTACACCACGGCCAGCAGCGCGCCCTGCCGCCGGGCCAGACCGCCGGCGTAGGAGAGCGCGCGCAGTGAGGAGTCGGAGCCGTCCACGCCGACCACGATGACCTTGGGACCGTCCGTGCCCCGCTCGAACTGGTGTTGTTCCGCCACGGCCAGAGGCTATCGGAATCCGCAGGTCCGGCAAGCGGCCCGGGGTGCCCGACGGGCGCTCCGGGCGCGCCCTTCCTACAGTCGGAACATGAGCGTGGCCGTGCAGCCCGCCACGGGCAGGGACCCGGCGGGCCGGATACCCCCGCCCGCCGCCGGGCGGACGCACTGGGTGCCGGAGGCCTTCGGGTCCTTCTTCGGCGCCCTGGCCCTGCTGTGCGCCCTGCTCTCCTTCGTCGCCCCGCTGCGCGTCCTGCTCCGTCCCGTCGTGCACTTCGTCGACGCCGTCGTGGTGCCGGTCAGCCCCAACCTCGCCTACGCCGTCTTCCTGTTCCTGCTCGGCGGCGCCACCGCGGCCCGCAAGAAGGTCGCCTGGTGGCTGCTGGTGGTCTACCTCGGCCTGCTGGTACTGGCCGACGTCCTGATCGTCGCGTTCGCCTTCGACTGGTACTCGTTCAGCTCACTGCTGGTCTGCGGGCTCGCCCTCGCCCTGCTGATCGCGGCCAGGGGGGAGTTCTACGCCGCCTCCCGCCGGGCCGCGGTCCGCCGCGCCCTCGCCGTCCTCCTCGTCGGCCTGCTGGTGGCGATCCTGGCCGGCTGGGGCCTCGTCTCGCTCTTCCCCGGCTCACTTCCGCACGGCCAGCACCTGGCCTACGCCGCCGACCGGGTCTGCGGCGGCCTGGTGCCCGGCTACAGCTACGGCGGCCGTCCGCCCCGCTTCGTCGCCTTCCTGCTCGGCCTCTTCGGCGCCCTGGCCCTGCTCAACGCCGCGGCCACCCTGTTCCGTTCCCAGCGCCTGGAAGCGGCTCTGCACGGCGACGAGGAGAGCCGCATCCGCGTCCTCCTCAAGGACTACGGCGACCGGGACTCCCTCGGCTACTTCGCCACCCGCCGTGACAAGGCCGTGGTCTTCTCCCCGAGCGGCAAGGCCGCCGTCACCCACCGCGTCGAGGCCGGCGTCTGCCTGGCCAGCGGCGACCCCGTCGGCGACCCGGAGGCCTGGCCGCACGCCATCGCCGCCTGGCTGGACGTGGCCCGCCGGCACGCCTGGGTGCCCGCGGTGATGGGTGCCTCCGAGGACGGCGCCAAGGCCTACGTACGCGCCGGGCTCGGCGCCCTGCAACTCGGCGACGAGGCCATCCTGCACGTCGCCGACTTCGACCTGGGCGGCCGGGAGATGCGGGTCACCCGACAGGCCGTCAACCGGGTCCGCCGGACCGGCGCCACCACCCGGATCCGCCGCCACGCCGCACTCACCGAGAGCGAGATGGAGGAGATCGTCGACAGGGCCGACGCCTGGCGCGACACCGAGACCGAACGCGGCTTCTCCATGGCCCTGGACCGGCTCGGCGACCCCGCCGACGGCGACTGCCTGCTCGTCGAGGCGCTCGGCGAGGACGGCCGGCTGCTCGCCCTGCTCTCCTTCGTGCCCTGGGGCGGCGACGGCATCTCCCTCGACCTGATGCGCCGGGACCGTGCCGCCCCCAACGGGGTCATGGAGTTCATGGTCGCCGACCTGTGCGCCGCCGCGCCCCGACTGGGCGTGCGCCGGATCTCGCTGAACTTCGCGGTCTTCCGCTCCGTCTTCGAGGAGGGCGCCCGCATCGGCGCCGGACCGGTGCTGCGGCTGTGGCGTCGGCTGCTGCTGTTCTTCTCCCGCTGGTGGCAGCTGGAGGCCCTGTACCGCTCCAACGCCAAGTACCGCCCCGAGTGGTACCCGCGCTTCCTCTGCTACGGCGACGCCGGCTCGCTGGCCCGCGTCGGCCTCGCCTCCGGCATCGCCGAAGGCTTCGTCCCCGTCCCGTCCCTGCGCAAACTCTGGGGAAAAGGGCACCCGAAGGCCGGACCGCGTCCCGTCGAGGGGCCGCGGTCCGCGCCGGTGCCCGGTCCCGACGGAGGGGGCGAGGCCGGGCCCGGCGCCCGGGACACCGCTCTGCCGGACCAGTTCCGGATGCGGCGCCGCAAGCTGGAGCGGCTGCGGGCGGCCGGTGTCGACCCCTACCCGGTGGCGTCCGGTCCGCCGGTCCGCGCCCTCGCCGAGGTCCGCGACGGCGAGACGGCCACCGTCGCCGGGCGGATCATGCTGGTCCGCGACTTCGGCGGCATCGTCTTCGCCGTGCTGCGCGACTGGTCCGGCGACCGCCAACTCGCCCTCACCCGCGACACCTCCGGTCCCGCCCTCGACCGGTTCCGCGCCGACACCGACATCGGCGACGTGATCACCGCCACCGGCCGCGCCGGCCGCAGCGACCGGGGCGAGCCGACCGTCTTCGTCACCGACTGGCAGCTCACCGCCAAGTGCCTGCGCCCGCTGCCCGACAAGCACCGCGGACTGGCCGACCCCGAGGCGAAGGTCCGCCGCCGCTACCTCGACCTCGCCACCAGCCCGGCCGCCCGGTCCGTGCTCCGCGTCCGCTGCGCCGCCGTGCAGGCACTGCGCCAGGGCCTCCTCGACCGTGGCTACCTGGAGGTCGAGACCCCGATGCTCCAGCAGACCCACGGCGGCGCCCACGCCCGCCCCTTCACCACCCACATCAACGCCTACGACCTCGACCTCCATCTGCGCATCGCCCCCGAGCTGTACCTGAAACGGCTGTGCGTCGGCGGCCTGGAGAAGGTCTTCGAACTCGGCCGCACCTTCCGCAACGAGGGCGTCTCCCACAAGCACAACCCCGAGTTCACCATGCTGGAGGCCTACCAGGCGCACGCCGACTACGACGTGATGCTCGACCTCGCCCGCGAACTGATCCAGGGCGCCGCCACCGCCGCCCACGGCTCCCCGGTGGTGCGCAGGGACGGCCGGGAGTACGACATCTCGGGGACCTGGCCGGTAAGGACCGTGCACGAGGCCGTCTCCGAGGCGCTGGGCGAGGAGATCGGCCCCGGCACCGAACTGCTGCGTCTGCACCGGCACTGCGACCGCACCGGGGTGCCGTACACCGCCGACGACGGCCCCGCGGACGTCGTACTGGAGATGTACGAGCGCCTGGTCGAGGAGCGCACCGAGCTGCCCACCTTCTACAAGGACTTCCCGACCGGCGTCTGTCCGCTCACCCGGCAGCACCGCGCCGACCCGCGGCTCGCCGAACGCTGGGACCTGGTCGCCTTCGGCACCGAACTCGGCACCGCCTACTCCGAACTGACCGATCCCGTCGAACAGCGCCGCCGGCTCACCGCGCAGTCGCTGCTCGCCGCCGGCGGGGACCTCGAGGCGATGGAACTCGACGAGGACTTCCTCGCCGCCCTCGAATACGCCATGCCGCCCACCGGCGGGCTCGGCATCGGCGTCGACCGGGTGGTCATGTTCCTCACCGGTCTGACCATCCGGGAGACGCTGCCCTTCCCGCTGGTCCGCCGCCGCTGAGGGCCGCGCCGTCCGGCGACGCGCCGTCCCGCACCCTGCTTGACCGTTTCTTTCCGAAACCTCCGTCCGCTGGTCCGTGCGGGTGTTTTCACCCCGCCGCACCGGTGTCGAAGTGGTGGGCCGCAGCGCTGCCGGGCGACTGATGGATCATGCAGAAGGATCAGTTGTTCACCCGGCGCCGGCTGCTGCTCGCCGGCGCCGCCGCCCTGGGAGCCGCGGGCACCGCCGGGATCGTCGTGGCGGGCGGCGGCGAGGGGACGGCCCATGAGGCCGCCGCCCCGGCCGCCGGGCCCGAGGCCCGCGAGGCGCTCGGGCCGTCCGCCTTCCGGCTCCAGCCGCTCACCGGCTACGGGCCGCCGCGCACCAAGCCGCGCAAGCTCAAGGTGCGCAAGGAACCCATCCTGAAGATCTCCGAACAGGGCCGGCAGATGATGCTGACCTTCGACGACGGCCCCAACCCGAACTACACCCCGCACATCCTGGACACGCTCGCCAAGTACGACGTGCGGGCGATGTTCTTCCTGTGCGGCGAGTGCGTCGTGGAGAACCGGGAACTGGTGGCACGGATGGCCGAGGAGGGGCATGTCGTGGGCAACCACACCTGGACGCATCCGCTGCTCACCACCCTGGACCGCGCCGAGATCCGCGACGAGATGGAGAGCACGAGCGACGCCATCCAGGACACCTACGGCGAGCGCCCGCAGTGGTTCCGCGCGCCCTACGGCGCCTGGAACAAGGCGGCCTTCCAACTCGGCGCCAAGATGGGCATGGAGCCGATGGCCTGGACGGTCGACAGCACCGACTGGACGACCCCGGGCACCCGCACCATCGTCGACATCATCGAGAGCGGCGCTGCCCCCGGTGTCGTCGTCCTCTCCCACGACGCCGGAGGCGACCGCTCGCAGAGCGTCAGCGCGCTGCGCGAGTACCTGCCCTACCTGCTGGACGAGGGCTACCGCCTGACCGTGCCGCGCCGGCGCACCTGAACGGGCCGCCGCCCGCCCGGTCGTCTGTCCTCAGCGGACCTCGACCAGGCGGGCGAAGACCACCACGTTCCCGTCGTAGCCGTTCTGCTTGGAGAAACCGCCGCCACAGGTGATCACCCGCAACTCCGGGGTGCCCTTGGACCCGTAGACCCGGTCGCCGGGGAAACTGGCCTTCGCGAACACCTCGATGCCGTAGATCTCGAACACCGCGGTGCTGCCGTCGACCCGGCCGACCTCGACCCGGTTCCCCTTCTTCAGGGACCCCAGACCGTAGAAGACCGCCGGGCCCTTGGTGTTGTCGACATGGCCGACGATCACGGACGTGCCCTTCTCGCCGGGCGAGACACCCCCGGTGAACCAGCCGGCCAGGTTCGGGTCGTCCGGCGGCGGGGCCGCGACCCAGCCGTCCGTGTCCAGACCCACCGCCATCACGGGCGCGTCCACCCGGATCGCGGGGATCCTGATCCGGTTCGCCGCCGAGAACGGCATGGGCGAGGGCGCTGTGGCGAAGGTGCCCGGGATCGTGGTACGGCTGTCCGGGGCGGCGGCCGAGGCCGGCTGCGGGGGACCGGCGTCGAACTCTCCCGAACCGTTCCGGATGAGCGCCAGTCCGGTCAGCAGAACCAGCGCTATCACGCCCCAGGGGGCACGCTTCCGCCGCCGCTCCTCCTCTTCTGCCACCTCGGAGAGTTCGGACGCAGACATTCGCCATCCCCTTTCGACGCGGCCGTCGCCACGTCCGTATCGCGCATGGGAAAACGCTAAGTCCCGCGCGCGCGGGCGGCGACGGGGCGACGGGCGAACGGGTGGCCCGGGGCGGTGGTGGTGCGCCATCCGAGTTGCCGTTCGCAGGTTTTTTCTGACGGTCCGTGACCTGCGGCAATATCCGATTGTGTGGTGTTCCGTCGGCGTGTCTCCTCACCGGTACGGCCCATTCTCGACATGCGGGCGTGTTCCCGGCGTCTGAGGGTCTGATCGGGAGGTGCTTTCTCGCCGATCTACCGGGGACGGTTCCCGGGGCGCCTTCCGCGGAGGAAGAGATGCGAAACTCACGTGCGCTGGCGGCCGCGTGCACCGTGGTCGCCCTTCTCGGGGTCGCCGCCCCCGTGGCCGTCGCCGACGGTATGGGCAACGGCGGCGGACCGGCGAACACCCAGGCCCCCGTGGTCGGCGGAGCCGGTGTGAACCCGGGGGTCGGCGTCGCTCCCGGAGTCGGCGTCGCTCCGGGAGCCGCGGTCCCGGCGATCCCCGCGGTCCCGGGGGTCGTCGTCGGCGGAGTCGGCGGTTTCAACGGCCGGGACAACTTCAACGGCCGGGACAACTTCAATGGCCGGGACAATGGCAACGGCCGCGACAACTTCAACGGACGGGACAACTTCAACGGGAGGGACAATTTCAACGGCCGGGACAACTTCGGTGGCCGGGGCGGGGACGGCCTGGGCGGCCGGGGGTGCGACCGTGTCGAGGGCGGCCGTGGGAACGACGGACTCGGCGACGACTTCGGGGGACGGGGTGACGACGGACTGGACAACGACTTCCGGTGCCGGGGCGGCGAAGGCGTACACAACATCGTCGCGCAGCCCAGGGCGATCGCGAGCGGGGCCCGTCTCACCGTCACCGTCAACGGCTGCCGCGGCGGCGTCATGAGCTCGCGGGCCTTCCGGACGACCTCGCTGTACCCGTTCGGCGGGGAGATGGCGCGCGGCGTCGCCACCATCGACCGGGACGCCCGGCCCGGCCCGTACGACCTCACCGTCCGCTGCGACGGCCGGACCCTGACCAGGCCGGCCGCCTTCGCGGTGCTGGGCGGGGTGCGCGGCGGTCTCGGCGGCAGCACCACCAGCGGGGCCACCCGGGCCGACATGGCCATCGGCGGCGGCCTGGTGGGCGCTGGCGTGCTGGGCGGCTGCGGTTTCTGGCTGCGCCGTCGGCACGAGAAGAGGTTCTGACCGCTCGGGCCCGGGTGCGGTCAGGCGCCGTCCTCGCCGGTGCGGCCCCGCGCGCGGCGGTACGCGGTGCCGACCGTACCCAGCACGAGAGCCGTGCCGAGCCCGATCTCCTTCAGGTCGAACCCGTCGAAGCTGCCGCCCTCACCGGCCCGCACCCCCCGGGAGGGGGGAAGAGGCTGCGGATTGAGCTCCTGGTCGCGAGTGCCGTCACCAGCGCCGTCGCTGTGGCTGTCGCCGGAGCCGGAGCCGGAGCCGGAGCCGGAGCCGTCGCTGTGGCTGTCGCCGTCCGTACGGCCGCCGGTGTCCCCGGCGGTGCGGCCGCCTTCCGAGACGGCGAGTTCGGTCGACCCGCTGATCCCGTCGCAGTCGAACGTCACCCGGTACGAGCCCTGCGAGCGCACGTCCCGGCCGACGGTGGCCGTCCCCGAGTCCTGCCCCGCCGGTATCCGGATCGTGTCGAAGAGGCTGGAGGCGACCGTCGCGGTGCCCCGGCAGCCGTCGCCGCGGTTCAGGTGGAAGCTCACCCGGCCGCCCGCCGCGACCGTGGACGGCGTGACGCGGAAACCGAAGGGCGCGGAGTCACGGCCGCCGTCCCTCCCCTCCTCGCCGCCGCCGTCGTTCGCGAGGATGGCCGGAGCGGACAGGGCGAGGGCGCCGACGCCCAGCAGTGCGGCGGAAGCGACGCGTATCGCACGCATGGTGGTTCCTCCGGTCCCCGAGGGGCAGCACGCGGACCTGTTCCGCCAGTGCCGAAATGCACCCCGGTGATCGGAACGCTAGGAACATCCGCACACGCGCGCGAACTCAGTAGTGCGAACGGGGGAGAAGGGTGGGCCGTCCGGGGGAGCCGGACGGCCCACTGCGCTATCCCCTGGCGTGCGGGAAGAGGTTCAGGAAGGGCTGCACGGTCGCCGTGATGCCACGGCTGTACGGCTCGTCGAAGTCCCAGATCAGGAACAGCATGAAGGCGATCGTCGCGGAGAACAGGCCCGCCAGGACCAGTTCGCGCCGGGTGCGCCTGATCTGCAGCGCGAAGACCATGCCGACGGTGATCACCGCCCCGACCAGCAGCCCGGCCCACACCACGTTCGGCATCGTCGCCCCGGTCGAGTCGGCGCGGGCGTTGCGCGCCTGGTCGAGGGCGGCCACCTGGTCCACCAGCGGCTGGTAGGCCTGGGCCTCGAAGTCGGTCTTCGGCTGATAGTCGGTGACGTCCTGACGGATCGTGGCGAGCAGCTCGGCGCCGCGCTGCGTGAGACGGCCGTGGTCGGACATCTCCTTCCACTCCTTGCCGACGACCTGCCCGGCGTAGGCGTCGACGTCCGCGCGGATCCGGTCGCGGACGTCGGGCGGGTAGACCCGTACCCGCTCATGGATCTCGTGCAGCGCCTGCGCCTCCGCCTGGACGTGGTCCTGGGCGGCGCTGCGGGCCTCCCACACGCCGGCCACGGCCAGGCCCAGGACGATGGCGTAGATGACGCCGATCCACATCGTCATGTACTCGATGACGTCCGGCGTCTCGGAGGGATCCTCGTCCTCCGGCGCCCTCTTGTCCCGGACGAGGGTGATGACGACCACCACGGCACAGGCCGCGAGGATCGCGAGGACGAGAACAAGCCAATCCGGCAACGAAGCCTCCAGGTTTCGGTGGACCGGCCGTCAGCGCGCGCGGAACGCGGCGACGGCGACGATCGCGGGTACGGCGATGAGCAGGACGTAGGTGACCGGAGAGGTGCGGTGCGGGGCCTTCGCGCCGGTCGACTGGACGTGGTACGGCGGGTAGGTCACCGGAGTCGGTGCGGGCCGCGGGGTCGGTTTCGGTGTCGGTGTGGGGGTCGGCGCCGGCCTGGGGGCCGGCGGCCGGACGGGGGGCGGGGTGGGCCTGGGCGCCGGTGCCTGCCTGGGCGGCGGCGGTGGGACCGGGCGCGGGGCCGGCGGGGCGGGACGCGGCGGTTTGGGGGTCGGGGTCGGTCTGGGTTTCGGTGTGGGCCTAGGTGTCGGGGGCGGCGGCGGGGGCGGCGGGGGCGGAGTCGGCGTGGGGCAGGGCGGCGGTGTGGGCGCCGGGCACGGCGGGAGCGAGGGCCAGGAGTCGCCGGCGACGGCCACCGCCTGAATGCCGTCCGGACCGGTCGAGGCGTAGGCGCAGGCGTCGGCCGAGGCCGTGCCGACCGGGCAGCCCACGAGGGTCCACACCAAGGTCACCAGGGCCAACACCCTTGAGGTGGGCGCGAGTCGGATCGCTTCGGGTGCATGCACGACCGAGATCATGAGGTCTCGCGAGCCGTCGCACGCCGTGGTACGGGAGGATTGATCCGAACGGGCTACATGTGGCGTAAACCGGTTTGAATCACACCGGTCGGCGAATGGCTCGAAGCGTACGCCCGTGCGGGACGCGGCCCGAGGGCACAGCGCTCCGAAAGAAATTTGTGCGCCGGTTGAACACTTCGGGCCCCCGGGTCCGTACCTGGTGTCGTGCGGCGGCGCAGAGGCGCTGCGATATCCAGGCGATGATGGGGAGTTGACGATGAAGACCTCGTGGAGGAGTGCCTCTCTGGTGGCCACGGCCGCGGGGGTGATGGTGTTCGCGACGGCGTGCGGTCAGGACAACACGACCACTCCGTCCTCGGCGGCCCAGAACGTCGGAGCCACGGCTCCGGCAGGCATCGGCAGCATCACCAGTCCCACCGCCTCGTCCGGTGCCGGGAACGGCTACGGCGCCGACGGCAACCAGGCCTCCAGCTCCCCGGCCGCGGTGCAGCCCGCCGGCAAGCTGACCGTCGCCAGCAACCCCGACCTGGGCAATGTGCTGACCGACGGCAGCGGCCTCACCCTCTACCGTTTCGACGCGGACACCGCCAATCCCCCCAAGTCGAACTGCGACGGGAACTGCGCGACCACCTGGCCGCCGGTGCCCGCCGACGACGCCACGGCCGGTGCGGGCATCGACAAGGCGCTGCTGGGCGAGGTCACCCGCACCGACGGCACCAAGCAGCTGACCGTCGGCGGCTGGCCGGTGTACCGCTACGCCAAGGACGTCAACGCCGGTGACGTCAACGGCCAGGGCGTGGGCGGCAAGTGGTTCGCGCTGGCCCCCACCGGCAAGAAGGCCACGCTGGCCTCCCTGCCCGGCCTCTCGGTCCGCAAGGACGCCAAGCTCGGCGACATCATCGTCGACAAGAACGGCATGACGGTCTACCGCTTCATCAAGGACAAGGCGTGGCCCAAGGTCGTCTCCAACTGCACCGGCGCCTGCCTGGTGAAGTGGCCGGCCGTCGCGGAGGTCGCCTCCAGTGACACCAAGGGCATCGTGAAGAAGGGCCTGATGGGCTTCTCCCGGCCGGACAACGGCCAGAAGCAGCAGACGGTCAACTGCTGGCCGATCTACACCTTCTCCGGTGACGCGAAGGCCGGGGACACCAACGGACAGGGCGTCGGCGGCACGTGGTACGCCGTCTCGCCCGAAGGAAAGCTGGTCGGCGCGCCGGCCAAGTAGGCCCAACCGCCCCGGGGTTGCCTCCCCGACGACGACACGACGGCGCCCGACCGCCCGCCCCCTCCGCACCGCACGGAGGGGGCGGGCTCCTTCGCGTTCCCGGCAATACCGAACACCCCGGAAACGCAACGCGGAATTACCCGTTCCTGACCGGGAACGGACGGTCAATTTCCGTTTCCGCTCGCCCTGTTCGCAGTCGATCAGTAGCCTCTGCTCGAACACCGGATCGCCCGAGCCTTGGAGAGATACATGGAGCGTCCCGCCTGGGCCCCACGGAGCATCGACATCTCGGTGCCCAGCGTTTCGCGTATCTACGACTACTACCTGGGCGGTTCGCACAATTTCGAGGTCGACCGGGAAGCGGCCCGCAAGGCGATGGCGCACATGCCGGGACTGCCGAAGATCATGCAGGCCAACCGGGCCTTCATGCGCCGTGCCGTCCGCCACGCGGTCGCCACCGGTGTCGAGCAGTTCCTGGACATCGGGTCCGGCATCCCCACCTTCGGCAACGTCCACGAGGTCGCGCAGTCCGCGCACCCCGGCGCACGCGTGGTCTACGTCGACCACGACCCGGTGGCCGTGGCACACAGCGACGCCGTGCTGGCGGGCAACGAGAACGCGGACGTGGTCGCCGCCGACCTCCGCAAGCCGCAGGAAATCCTGTCAAGTCCTCAGGTGGAGCGTCTCATCGACCTGAATCGGCCAGTGGCGCTGCTTCTCGTTGCCATACTGCACTTCGTGGAAGACGCGGACGACCCGTACGGGGCAGTGGCACAGCTGCGCGACGCACTCGCGCCCGGCAGCCTGCTTGTTCTCACGCATGCCTCGTACGAGGGAATCCCCTTGCCGGCAGAGCGGGCCGAGGGTGCGGTGGACGTATACAAGGACATTCGCAACCCGCTGATCATGCGCTCGCGCGACGAGATCGCGCGGTTCTTCGAGGGGTACGACATGGTGGAACCCGGACTGGTGCCGATGCCGTACTGGCGGCCGGAGTCGGCGCCGGAGGACGAGGATCCGTATGCCTTCTCCGGATTCGCCGGCGTGGGGATCGCGGCGTGATCGCGGAGCCGGACGGGCCGGAGGACAGACTGCGCCGGTTCGCGACGATCTGGAGCCGCACGGTCTTCCCGGTGACCTCCACGTCCCTGACGCGGCCGGAGTTCGAGGAACAACTGCTGCCGCTCGCCCGCCGGCTGAGCGAGGTCCTGCTGGCGCACGGCTTCGACGCCGACGAGGCCCGGCAGGTGGGCGCCGCGCTGATCGACGCGCACTGCACCGACCCCGAGGCGCTCACCCGCAGCCTCGACTGCGTCGACGCCTACCTGGTGCTGTACTGCGGCGGGGACGGCCCCCAGGACGAGCTGAGGATGCGCTCCTCACGGATCCAGCACGCGATGGCCGCCGGGTTCGCCCAGGCGCTGCGCGAGCGCACGCTGGCCGAGCAGGAGGCCATCGCCCAGGCCGCGTTGCGGGCCCAGGGCGTGGTCGCGCAGGCGCTGCACGCGAGCGAGGCCCGCTTCCGCGCGGTCTTCGAGGGGGCCGCGATAGGAATCGGCATCGCCGACCTCGAAGGCAACGTCCTCCAGGTCAACGGCGCGCTGCTGCGCATGTTCGGCGGCTCCGAGCAGACCCTGCGCGGCCGCAAGGTCAAGGAATGGGTGCATCCGGAGGACGCGCCCCAGACCTGGCGGCTCTACGAGGAGCTGGTGCGCGGCGAACGCGAGCACTACCACGTGGAGAAAGCCTTCAACCGCTCCGACGGGACGGTCCTGTGGACCAACCTGACCGTCTCCCTCCTCAGGGACGCCGACGGCGAACCGCAGTACCAGCTGGCCCTCATGGAGGACACGACCGAGCGGCGGCTGCTCAACCTCCGGCTGCGCTACGAGGCCACTCACGACGCGCTCACCGGCCTGCCCAACCGCACGCTGTTCTTCGAGCGCCTGGAGAAGGCCCTGTCCGCGGGCGAGGGCCAGCGCTTCGGGCTGTGCTACCTCGATCTGGACGGCTTCAAGACGATCAACGACAGCCTCGGTCACTCGGCCGGCGACCGGCTGCTGGTGGAGGTCGCCGACCGGCTGCAGTCCTGCGCGACCGCGCCCGGCGAGATGGTCGCCCGGCTCGGCGGTGACGAGTTCGTCGCGCTGACCACCGGCCCGGCCACCCAGCGCGAGGTCGACGACCTGGCCGACCGCATCATGAACGCCCTGGTCACCCCGATCAGCATCGACGGCCGCGAACTGCTGGTCCGCGGCTCCATCGGCGTCGTCGAGGGCCCGGCCGGCGAGCGCACCCCGGCAGAGGTGCTGCGCAGCGCCGACATCACCATGTACCGGGCCAAGTCGGCGGGCGGCAACCGGTTCGAGCTGGCCGACCCGGAGGCGGACGCCCGCGCGATCACCCGGCACGGTCTGACCACGGCGCTGCCGGCCGCGCTGGACCGCAATGAGTTCTTCATCGAGTACCAGCCCCTGGTCCACCTCGGCGACGGCAGCGTCCGCGGTGCCGAGGCCCTGGTCCGCTGGCTGCACCCGCAGCACGGCGTGCTCGGCCCGGACCGCTTCATCCCGCTCGCCGAACACACCGGTCTCATCGTCCCGTTGGGCCGCTGGGTACTGGAGGAGTCGATCCGCCAGGCCCGCGAGTGGCGCGAGCGCTACGGCGAGGACACCGCCGCGGGCCCGCTGCGGATCAACGTCAACCTCTCCCCGTGCCAGCTCACCCACCCCGGCCTGGTCCAGGACACGGTGGACATCCTGGAGCGGACCGGGGTGGCCCCCGACGCCCTCTGCCTGGAGGTCACCGAGTCGGCCCTCATCGGCGCCGACGACGACCTCCTCAAACCCCTGCGGCGGCTCGCCGAGATGGGCGTCGACATCGCCCTGGACGACTTCGGCACCGGGTACTCGAACCTCGCCAACCTCCGTCGTCTCCCCGTGAGCATCCTCAAACTGGACCGGTCCTTCACCCAGAGCATGCAGCAGTTCCCCGCGGACCCGGTCGACCTCAAGATCGTGGAGGGCATCGTCACCCTGGCCCACAGCCTGGACCTCGCGGTGACGGTGGAGGGCGTGGAGACGGGCGCCCAGGCCGAGCAGCTCCGCATACTCGGCTGCGACACCGCCCAGGGCTGGTACTACGCCCGCCCGGGCCCACCGGAGAGGCTGCACGATCTCGCGTTGGTGGATGCGACAGGCTGAGTCGCTGGTGCGGGTTGTGGGTGGTTGCTCGCGCAGTTCCTCCCCCGGCCGAAGGCTGGGGGAGGAACTGCGCGACCAGCCACGACGGACCCGCAGAGAACCACGCTCCGTCACCTCTCCAACAGCATTCGCTGCAGCTCCCGGGCGGCCCGCGGCGGCGCCACGTCACTGCGGTGCGCCAGCGCGATGGTCCGATGCAACCCCGGCTTGGCCAACGGAGTGACCCGCAGCCCCCGCCCCGACCGAGCGGCGACCATCCGAGGGACGACAGCCACCCCCAGCCCCGCCCGCACGAACCCCAGCACCGCGTCCATCTCGCCCCCCTCGACCGCGAAACCCGGCTCGAACCCCGCCGAGCGGCACGCGGCCACGGTCAGTTCCCGCAGGTCGTACCCGTGCCGGAACATGACAAGCCGCTCGCCCTCCAGGTCGGCGATCCGTACGCCGCCCCGCCCCCGCCCGGGTACCGTCGCCTCGGGCGCGGACACCACCACCAGGTCCTCCCGCAACAGCTCCACCGTGGTCAGCGCGGGCGACGCCGGCGGCAGCGGCAGCACGATCAGCGCCAGGTCGAGCGCCCCGCGCGCCAGCTCCCGTACGAGATCGTGCGACCCGCTCTCCTCGATCAGCAGCTGGATCCCCGGATACCGGTCGTGGAAGGCGCGCAGCACGTCGGGCAGCAGTCCGGTGCACAGACTCGGCGTCGCCCCCAGGCGCACCCGCCCGGCGCGCAGCTGCGCCAGCTCCTGCACCTCGTGTCGCGCCGTGTCCGCGTCCGCCAGGATCCGCCGGGCCAGCGGCAGCAGCGCCTCGCCCGCGTCGGTCAGGGTGATGTTCCCGCGCGCCCGCAGGAACAGGTCCGCCCCCAGCTCCCGCTCCAGCGCCTTGATCTGCTGGGACAGCGACGGCTGGGCGACGTGCACCAGCTCGGCGGCCCGGGTGAAGTGCCGGGTCTCGGCCACGGCGACGAAGTACTGAAGCTGTTGGAACTGCACGGTGTCATGATAGCTCCTGACTATCGAATCAAGCCGGACCATGTCTTGGACCGATCGGCCCTCGGCGGCCTACCGTCCTGAGCATGGCTCTGGCAACGCGGACGGACCGACGGCCGTCCATGGCACGCACCGTGTGGGACTCCTCCGTCGGCAAGAAGACCGTCATGGCGGTCAGCGGCCTGATCATGCTGCTGTACCTGGTCGTCCACATGATCGGCAACCTGAAGATCTTCTTCGGGGCCGGCGAGTTCAACCACTACGCGCACTGGCTGCGCACCATCGGCGAACCGTTCATGCACTACGAGTGGACGCTCTGGCTCATCCGGATCGTCCTGGTCGTCGCCGTGGTCGCCCATGCCACGTCCGCCTACCAGCTCAGCCGCCGGGACATCAGGGCCCGCCCCAGCACGTACGTGCACAAGAAGCCCCGGGCGTCCTACGCCACCCGCACCATGCGCTGGGGCGGGATCATCCTCGGCCTCTTCATCGTCTGGCACATCCTGGACCTGACCACCGGCACCGTGCACTCCGGCGGCTTCCAGCCCGGCCACCCGTACCAGAACGTCGTGGACACCTTCTCCACCTGGTACGGCAACGTCATCTACATCGTCGCGATGCTCGCCCTCGGCCTGCACGTGCGGCACGGCTTCTGGAGCGCCGCCCAGACGCTCGGCGCCGGCAGCCGCACCCGCGACCGCGCCCTGAAGACCGTCGCGAACGTCCTCGCGCTGCTGCTCACGGCCGGCTTCATCGCCGTACCCGTGGGCGTCATGACCGGAGTGGTGAGCTGACATGACCTACACCGACTACGTCACCGGCGAACCCGTCGCCGACACCAAGGCGCCCTCCGGGCCGGTCCACGAGCGCTGGGACAAGCGCCGCTTCGAGGCCAAGCTGGTCAACCCCGCCAACCGGCGCAAGCACACGGTGATCGTCGTGGGCACCGGCCTCGCGGGTGGCTCCGCCGGCGCGACCCTCGCCGAACAGGGCTACCACGTCGTGCAGTTCTGCTACCAGGACTCCCCGCGCCGCGCCCACTCCATCGCCGCGCAGGGCGGCATCAACGCGGCGAAGAACTACCGCAACGACGGCGACTCCGTGCACCGCCTGTTCTACGACACCGTCAAGGGCGGCGACTTCCGCGCCCGCGAGTCCAACGTCCACCGCCTGGCGCAGATCTCCGTCGAGATCATCGACCAGTGCGTGGCGCAGGGCGTGCCGTTCGCCCGTGAATACGGCGGCCTGCTCGACACCCGGTCGTTCGGCGGTGTCCAGGTGTCCCGGACCTTCTACGCCCGCGGCCAGACGGGCCAGCAGCTGCTCCTCGGGGCGTACCAGGCGCTGAGCCGCCAGATCGCCGCGGGCAACGTGGAGATGCACCCGCGCACCGAGATGCTCGACGTGATCGTCGTCGACGGACGGGCCCGCGGGATCGTGGCCCGGGACCTGGTCACCGGGAAGATCGACACCTACTTCGCCGACGCCGTCGTACTGGCGAGCGGCGGGTACGGCAACGTCTTCTACCTGTCGACGAACGCCATGAACTCCAACGCCACCGCGATCTGGCGGGCCCACCGGCGCGGCGCGTACTTCGCCAACCCGTGCTTCACCCAGATCCACCCCACCTGCATCCCGCGCACCGGCGACCACCAGTCCAAGCTCACCCTGATGAGCGAGTCGCTGCGCAACGACGGCCGGATCTGGGTGCCCAGGGCGAAGGGCGACAGCCGCCCCGCGCACCAGATCCCCGAGGACGAGCGCGACTACTACCTGGAACGCATCTACCCGTCCTTCGGCAACCTGGTCCCGCGCGACATCGCCTCCCGCGCCGCGAAGAACGTCTGCGACGAGGGCCGCGGTGTCGGCCCCGGCGGGCAGGGCGTCTACCTCGACTTCGCCGACGCCATCAAGCGGATGGGACGGGGGGCCGTCGAGGCCAAGTACGGCAACCTCTTCGACATGTACCAGCGGATCACCGACGAGGATCCGTACCAGGTGCCGATGCGGATCTATCCCGCCGTGCACTACACGATGGGCGGGCTGTGGGTCGACTACGACCTCCAGACCACCGTCCCCGGCCTGTTCGCCATCGGCGAGGCCAACTTCTCCGACCACGGAGCCAACCGCCTGGGCGCCTCGGCGCTGATGCAGGGCCTGGCCGACGGCTACTTCGTGCTCCCGGCCACCATCAACGACTACCTCGCCCGCAACCCCCACCAGGAGGCGGTGACGGCCGAACACCCCGTCGTCCAGGAAGTGGTGGCCGAGACGGAGGACCGGCTGAACCTGCTGCTCTCCGTCGACGGCGACCGCACGCCCGACTCCTTCCACCGTGAACTCGGCGAGCTGATGTGGGAGTTCTGCGGCATGGCCCGGACCGACGCGGGGCTGCGCAAGGCACTCGAGCGCATCCCGCAGATCCGCGAGGAGTTCTGGCGGCGGATCAAGGTGCCGGGGACCGGCGAGGAGTTCAACCAGTCCCTGGAGAAGGCCAACCGCATCGTCGACTACCTGGAACTGGCCGAGCTGATGTGCCTCGACGCGCTGCACCGCGCCGAGTCCTGCGGCGGTCACTTCCGGGAGGAGTCACAGACGCCGGACGGCGAGGCCGCCCGCAGGGACGACCAGTTCGCCTACGCGGCGGCCTGGGAGTTCACCGGCACCGGGGACGCCCCGGTGCTGCACAAGGAAGACCTGGTCTTCGAGTACGTCCACCCCACCCAGCGGAGCTACGCATGAAGCTCACCCTGCGCGTCTGGCGGCAGCGCAACGCCGACGCCGACGGCGCGATGTCCACGTACGAGGTGGACGGAATCTCCTCCGACATGTCCTTCCTGGAGATGCTCGACACCCTCAACGAGGAACTCATCCTGCGCGGTGAGGACCCGGTGGCCTTCGACCACGACTGCCGCGAGGGCATCTGCGGCGCGTGCTCCCTGGTGATCAACGGGGACGCGCACGGGCCGGAGCGGACCACCACCTGCCAGCTGCACATGCGGTCCTTCAAGGACGGCGACACGATCGACATCGAGCCGTGGCGGGCGTCCGCGTTCCCGGTGATCAAGGATCTGGTCGTGGACCGGTCCGCGTTCGACCGGATCATCCAGGCCGGCGGCTACGTCACCGCGCCCACCGGCTCGGCGCCGGAGGCCCATGCCACCGCGGTGCCGAAGGCCGACGCCGACTTCGCGTTCGAGCACGCCGAGTGCATCGGGTGCGGGGCGTGCGTCGCCGCCTGCCCGAACGGGGCGGCGATGCTGTTCACGTCCGCCAAGGTGAACCACCTGAACGTCCTGCCGCAGGGGGCGCCCGAGCGGGAGACGCGGGTGCTGGACATGGTGGCGCAGATGGACGCCGAGGGGTTCGGGGGATGCACGTTGGCGGGGGAGTGCGCGACTGCCTGCCCGAAGGGCATTCCCCTGGTGTCGATCACGAGTATGAACAGGGAGTGGTTGCGGGCCACCCGGAAGGTGGGGAAGCGGTAGCGCTGGAAAGTGAAAGACGTTCGCCGAAAGGTGCGGACGGGCGGGGCCGGGGTTGGTGCTCTCCGGCCCCGTCTCGCGTTTCCCGGTGGCCGTCGGGTCTCCCGGCATTCAGCAGTCCCACATCCACGGGCCCCGCGCATGTCACGCCGAGTCCAGCCTGCCACGGAAGAAAGCAGGTGCAGATTTCCTCAGCTACCGCTCGGCGCAGGAGACCTCCATGACCGCCATGCCCGCCTCACCCCCCGCCCTCGCCGCCCCGCCCGGGGGTGCCGGCTATCTGGTGCAGCTCGCCCGTGACGAGGACGACGTCCGGGCCGCACAGCGACTGCGCCACCACGTGTTCGCCGGAGAGATGGGCGCCCGGCTCGACGGGCCGGAGCCGGGCCTGGACGCGGACGCCTTCGACGCGTACTGCGACCACCTCCTCATCCGCGAGGCCCTCACCGGCGAGGTCGTCGGCACCTACCGGCTGCTGCCCCCGGAGCGCGCCGCGGTCGCCGGCCGCCTGTACTCCGACGGTGAGTTCGACCTGTCCCGGCTCGACGGCATCCGCTCCGGTCTGGTCGAGGTCGGCCGTTCCTGTGTGCACCCCGCGCACCGCGACGGCGCCGTCATCGGCCTCATCTGGGCCGGCATAGCCCGCTACATGGTGGACCGCGGCCACGAATGGCTGGCCGGCTGCTGCTCCGTCCCGCTCGCCGACGGCGGCGCCCTCGCCGCCGCCACCTGGGACCGGGTCCAGGCCAAGCACCTCGCCCCGGAGCAGTTCCGGGTACGGCCGCTGCGGCCCTGGGTGCCCGACGGTCCCGCTCCCGAGGGCCGGGCCGAACTTCCCGCGCTGCTGCGCGGCTACCTGAGCCTCGGCGCCTGGGTGTGCGGCGCGCCCGCGCACGACCCCGACTTCGGGGTCGCCGACCTGTACGTGCTGCTGTCGATGCGCCGGGTCAACGCGCGCTACCTGCGGCACTTCCTCTCGCTCGTCCCGGCCTGATGAGCGTCTGGCTGCCCAGCGCGCCCTGCACTCCGGGCGCGTGTGTGGAACGCGCGGGTTCCCTCACGGCCGTACCCCGAGCCGTGCTGCGGTTCGCCGCGGTCGTGGCACTGATGCTGACCGCGATCGCGCTGCTCCCGCTCGGCCGGAGGATCCCCGCCGAGTGGGTGCGGCGGTTCTGCCGGCTGCTGGTGCGGGCCGCGGGCGTCCGGGTCCGGCTCACCGGCAGCGCGCCGGGCACCGGCGGTGTGCTGCTCGTCGCCAACCACATCTCCTGGCTGGACATCCCGCTGCTGGCCGCCGTCCGGCCGGCCCGGATGCTCGCCAAGCAGGAGATCCGCACCTGGCCGGTGGCCGGCGCGCTGGTGGCCGGGGCCGGGGCCCTGTTCATCGACCGCGACCGGCTGCGCGCGCTGCCGGGCACCGTCGCCCGGATCGCGGGGGCGCTGCGGGACGGGGCCGCGGTGGTCGCCTTCCCCGAGGGCAGCACCTGGTGCGGCCGGGCCCAGGGACGCTTCCGCCGGGCCGTGTTCCAGGCGGCGCTGGACGCCGGCGCGCCCGTGCAGCCGGTGCGGCTGCGGTACCGGCTGGCCGCGGGAGGGGCCAGCACCGTGCCCGCCTATGTCGGCCAGGACACACTGCTGGCCTCCCTGTGGCGGGTGGTGTCGACCCGTGGCCTGGTGGCCGAGGTGGACGTACGGCCGTTGATACCGGCCGGCAGTCACCCGGACCGGCGCGCCCTCGCCCGGGCCGCCCAGCCGCCGGCCCACGAGCCGGCCTGGACGCACGCGGCCCTGGTGAACGCCGAGCCGGGTACCACGTGGCCGCTCTCCCCGTTGCGTCTCGGCGGGTCGACGCCGTAGCCACCGCCGTCGCAGCCGGCCGGTTCCGGTGGGCGGGCTCCGGGTCGGCCGCGCCCGCGCCCGCACCTCCGGTACGACCGGACGCGGGTGCGGGGGTCACCGGTCGAGGACGCGGGAGAGATAGGGAGCCGTGACGCTGCCCTCGGCCCGCGCCACCTCGGCCGGCGGACCCGCCGCCACGATCCGGCCACCCTGGTCGCCGCCGCCCGGCCCCAGGTCGATCACCCAGTCGGCGCCCGCGACCACGGACATGTCGTGCTCCACGACCACGACGGTGTGCCCCGCGTCGGCGAGCCCGTGCAGCTGCCGCATCAGCACCTCGACGTCCGCCGGATGCAGTCCCGTCGTCGGCTCGTCCAGGAGATAGAGGGTGTGACCGCGCCGCCCGCGCTGCAACTCGTTGGCCAGTTTGATCCGTTGCGCCTCGCCGCCGGACAGTTCCGTCGCGGGCTGCCCCAGTCGCAGATAGCCGAGCCCCACGTCGAGCAGGGCGGCCAGGCTGCGTGCCACGGCAGGGGTGTCTGCGAAGAACTCCGCGGCGCTCTCCACCGTCAGGTCCAGCACTTCGGCGATGTTCCGGCCCCGGTACGACACCTGGAGCGTCTGCGGGTTGTAGCGGGCCCCGCCGCAGTCCGGGCAGGGCGTGTAGGTGCTCGGCAGGAACAGCAGCTCCACGCTGACGAAGCCCTCGCCCTGGCAGGTCTCGCACCGGCCGCCCGCGACGTTGAAGGAGAACCGGCTCACGCCGTAACCGCGGTGCACCGCCTGGTCGGTGGCGGCGAACACCTTCCGTACGACGTCGAACAGACCGGTGTAGGTGGCCAGGTTGGAGCGCGGGGTGCGGCCGATCGGCTTCTGGTCGACCGACACCAGCCGGCCGACGCCGGCCAGTTCCGCGGTGATCTCGCCGACCAGCGTCGACTTGCCGGACCCGGAGACCCCGGTGACCGCGGTGAGGACGCCGAGCGGGAACTCGGCGGTGACCTCGCGCAGGTTGTGCCGGGTGACCGGCCCGATCCGCAGGGAGCCCCTCGCGGGCCGGGGGCTGCGCGGCGGCACGGGGGACTCGTCGAAGAGGTAGCGTGCCGTGGCCGACCCGGCGACCTTCGCCAGCTCCGCCACCGGCCCGCTGTGCAGCACCTCCCCGCCGTGCTCCCCGGCGCGCGGGCCCACGTCCACCAGCCAGTCGGCGCCGCGCATCACGTCCAGGTGGTGTTCCACCACGAACACCGAGTTCCCGGCCGACTTGAGCCGTTCGAGGACCGTGAGCAGCGCCTCGGTGTCCGCCGGGTGCAGCCCGGCGGACGGCTCGTCCAGGACGTACACGACACCGAAGAGCCCGGAGCGCAGCTGCGTGGCCAGGCGCAGGCGCTGTAGCTCGCCCGCCGAGAGGGTGGGCGTCGCACGGTCCAGGCTGAGATAGCCGAGGCCCAGCTCGACGACCGGGGCGATCCGGGAGGTGAGGTCACCGGTGAGCACCCGGACGGTCTCCGAACCGCCCGCCGAGCCGAGGAGTCCGGCGAGTTCGGTCAGCGGCAACGCGACGAGCTCGGCGATGGTACGGCCGCCGAAGGCCACCGCGAGTGCCTCCGGACGCAGCCTGCTGCCCCCGCACACCGGGCAGGGCGCACTGGTCAGGAACCGCTCCGCCCTCGCCCGCAGGGCCGGGCTCTTGGAGTCCGCGAAGGTCTTCAGCACATACCGGCGGGCGCTCATGTAGGTGCCCTGGTAGGGGCGTTGGATACGGTCGGCGTCCCGGACCGGGTGCACGGTGACCACGGGCTGCTCGTCGGTGAAGAGGATCCACTCCCGCTGCGCGGCGGGCAGTTCGCGCCAGGGCCGGTCCACGTCGTGACCGAGGGCGTCCAGGATGTCCCGCAGGTTCTTGCCCTGCCAGGCGCCCGGCCAGGCGGCGATCGCGCCCTCGCGGATCGACAGCGAGGGATCCGGGACCAGTGACCGTTCGGTCGTACGGTGCACCCGTCCCAGACCCTGGCACTCCGGGCAGGCGCCGACCGCCGTGTTCGGGGAGAACGCGTCGGAGTCGAGCCGTTCGGCGCCCGGCGGATACGCACCGGCGCGGGAGAACAGCATCCGCAGGGAGTTGGAGAGGTTGGTGACCGTGCCGACCGAGGACCGGGAGGTGGGGGCGGAGCGGCGCTGCTGGAGCGAGACCGCCGGCGGCAGCCCGCTGATCTCCGTGACCCTGGGCGCCCCGACCTGGTGGATCAGCCGGCGCGCGTACGGCGCGACCGACTCGAAGTAACGCCGCTGGGCCTCGGCGTAGATCGTGCCGAAGGCCAGGGACGACTTCCCCGAGCCGGACACGCCGGTGAAGACGGCCAGCACGTCCCGTGGCACGTCCACGTCGACGCCCTTCAGGTTGTGCTGACGGGCGCCACGGACGCGGACGAAGGGATCATGAGGGCTCTGCATCGGGCGTGGGACTCCGTGTCGGCGCGGGGCAAACCCGGCGATCGTAGCCCGTGCGTCCCCTACTGCGGCGGCGGGTTGCCCTGGTCACGGCTCCGGTCGAGGTAGTCGTCGGCCTGCTTCTGAGCCATGTCGACCTGGGACTGGTACTTGTTCCCGGTTCGCTGGTCGATCATGTCACCGCCCTTGTCGACGCCCCGTTTGGCCTGGTCCTCGTGACCCTTGAGCATCCCCTTGAGCTTGTCCAGCATGGACATGGCAGCCCTCCTCGCTGTTGCCTACTTCCCCAGCGTCACCGGCCCGGGCCGGGTCCGCATCTCGGCGGGTGTCCCCGTGCGGGCCCGGCATGCCTGTGCCGGTCCGCCCGCTCGGACGGGCCCGCGGCTGTCCAGGAGTGCACGAGCGCGGCCAGCAGCCGGTAGGAGTCCAGGAGGGCCGTGCGGTCGTACGTGCTGGTGGTGACCAGTACCTCGTCCGCGGCGGTCTCCTTCAGGACCGTCTCCAGCTCGTGCCCCACCTGGTCCGCCGTCCCGGCGATGTGGCCGGTGAGCCCGGACTCGTAGAAGCCGCGCTCCCTGGCGGTCATCGGCCGGGCCGCCACGGCGTCGGCCGGGGGCAGCGGGGGGAAGGTGCCGTGGGTACGCGAGTACGCCATCGACCAGGCCTCCGGAATCAGCAGCCGACGGGCGGCCTCGGAGGTGTCGGCGACGGCGACCGTCCCCGAGATCATGACGTACGGCTCGGCGGCCCAGGGGGAGGGGCGGAAGCGGTCGCGGTAGTGGTCGATGCCGCGGCGCATCCTGTCCCGGTCACGCAGGTCGCCGATGACCAGGGGCAGCCCGGTGCGGGCCGCGACGTCCGCGCCCTCGCCCATCGCCAGCACGAACGGCGGCACCCGCAGCCCCTGCGCGGGACGGGCCCGCACACCGGTCGGCGAGGTCCCCTCGAACCAGCCGAGCAGCTCGCCGAGTTGCGCCGCGAAGTCCTCGGCGTCGCCCTTGTCGCGGCCCAGCGCCCTGCGCACCCCGTCGGTGAAGCCCACGGACCGGCCGAGGCCCATGTCGATCCGGCCCGGAAACAGCGACTCCAGCACCCCGAACTGCTCGGCGACGACCAGGGGCCGGTGGTTGGGCAGCATGACGCCGCCGGTCCCCACCCGGACGGTCCGGGTCGCGCCGGCCACGGCGGCGGCCAGCACCGTCGGGGCCGAACCGGCGACCCCGGGCACACCGTGGTGCTCCGACACCCAGAAGCGGTGGTACCCGAGGGCCTCCACCTCCCGGGCCAGCGCCACGGTGTCCCGCAGCGCCTCGCCGGGCGCGTGCCCCTCACGGGTGCGCGAGCGGTCGAGGACGGAGAACCGGGTCCGGGCGATGACTGCGTTCACAGAGGGTTCAACACCCGGGCGGCCGCAGGATTCCCTCTAGGGTTGCCCTGTGACGGAGAGCAGCAAGCGGCCGGTCGCCGTGTTCGACATCGACAACACCCTCGCCGACACCGCGCACCGGCAGCGGTTCCTGGAGCGCAGACCCCGGGACTGGGACGCGTTCTTCGCGGCCGCGCCGCACGATCCGCCGCTCGCCGAGGGGATCGCGCTGGCCGTGGCGAACGCGGCGGAGTGCGAGATCGTCTATCTGACCGGCAGGCCCGAGCGCTGCCGCCGCGACACGCTGGACTGGCTCGCCGCCCACGGGCTGCCCGAGGGCCGGGTGCACATGCGGCGCAACGCCGACCGCAGGCCCGCCCGGCACACCAAGCTGGAGATCCTGCGCCGTCTCGCCGAACGCCGGGAGATCCGGGTCCTGGTCGATGACGACGAGCTGGTGTGCGACGACGCCGAACGGGCCGGGTTCACCGTCGTGCGGGCCCGCTGGGCCGACCGCTCGGCCGCGCTGGAGCAGGCCCAGGAGACAGAGGGGCGGACCTGAGCCGGCCGCGCCTCAGTCCCCGTCGTCGATGCGGAAGCCCACCTTCAGGCCCACCTGGTAGTGCTCGATCTGCCCGTTCTCGATCTGGCCCCTGACCTGCGTCACCTCGAACCAGTCCAGGTTGCGCAGGGTCTGGCCGGCGCGGGCGACACCGTTGCGGATGGCCTGGTCGAGGCCTTCGTGCGAGGTGCCGACGATCTCGGTGACCCGGTAGGTGTGGTTCGTCATCGGGAAGCTCCTCTCGTCGTCACTCCACCGTGCCGCACGCGGAAGCGGAGCGCGAGACATCGGTTCCGAACAGCTGACAGCCCTTGACCCTCCGCATTGGTCCATACCAAAATCCCGTACACACCCGTACGGGCACCTCTGCTCGTTCCCCCACGCCGGGCCCCTTCGCCGTCCACCAAGACCGAACAGGACCCCCGCAGTGAGACGTCGCCGCCCGCTCGCCCTCGTCTGTGTGTCCGCCGCCCTGCTGAGCGCCTGTGGAGTGCTGCCGGGCAGCGGGGGCGGACGGCACACCGTGACGGTGTGGCTGATGCAGAACAGCGCCTCGCAGGACTTCCTGCGCCGGTTCACCGCCGACTTCGAACACACCCACAAGGACATCAGGCTCGACATCCGCGTCCAGCAGTGGACCGGGATCGTCGCCAAGGTCCAGGCCGCGCTGAAGGACGGCTCCGGCGACGGCCCCGACGTCATCGAGGTCGGCAACACGCAGGTCCCCGAGTACGTCGAGGACGGCCGGCTCACCGACCTGACGCTGGAGTCGATGCGCGACTGGGGCAAGGAGCACTGGCTGCCCGGACTCGCCGAACCCGGCAGCGACGACTCCCGCCAGTACGGCATCCCCTGGTACGCCGCGAACCGCGTGGTCATCTACCGCAAGGACCTGTTCGCCAAGGCGGGCATCACCTCCCCGCCGAAGACCCGGGCCCAGTGGCTGGCCGACACCGGAAGACTGAACTCCGGCGGGAACCAGGGGATATACCTGGCCGGACAGGACTGGTACACCCTCTCCGGGTTCGTCTGGGACGAGGGTGGCGACCTCGCCAGGGAGACCGACGGCGACTGGAAGGGGACCCTGGACAGTCCGGCCGCGCTGCGTGGGATGGACTTCTACCGGCGGCTCCAGGCACTCGGCCGGGGCCCCGTCGACGCCGACGAGGAACACCCGCCGCAGGCCTCGGTGTTCGCGGGCGGCAAGGTCGCGCAGATCGTCGCGGTGCCCGGCCTCGTCCAGTCCGTCGTGCAGGAGAACCCCGAACTCAAGGACGAGATCGGTTACTTCCCGGTGCCGGGGCTCACCGCCGCGCACCCCGGTGCCGTCTTCACCGGCGGCTCGGACCTCGTCGTACCGCAGAACACCGACCGGCCCTACGACGCGACCGCCGTCGTCGGCGCGCTGACCGGGGCCAAGTGGGACACCGAACTGGCCCGCACCATGAACTACGTGCCCAACAAGAACACGCTGGCCGGCGCGGTCGCGGGGGAGCCGGGCGTCGCCGCCATGGCGGCGGGGGCCGCGCGGGGACGCGCGACCCCCCACACCCCGGACTGGCCGGCGGTCGAGGCCGACAACCCGATCAAGGGCTACATGACCAGGGTGCTCGACGGCGCGGACCCCACGACCGAGGCCCGCCGCGCCTCCCGGCGGATCACCGAACTGCTCGCACCGGACTTCGGGTGACCGGTCGCCGGCGGTCCGGCAGCGCCCGAAGGGGCGGCACCGCCGGCGCAGCGCACGGCGGCCGACTCAGCGGACGACGCTCAGCGACAGTGCGAAGCGACCCTGCGCGTCGGTCCACCAGTGGGTCAGCTCCAGCCCCGCGGCCGCCAGTTCGGCGCTCACCCCGTCCCGCCGGAACTTCGCCGACACCTCGGTGCGCAGTTCCTCACCCGCCGCGAAGTCGACGGCGAGATCGAGCGCGGGCACCTTCACGGTCTGCGCGACGCGCGAGCGCAGCCGCATCTCGATCCACTCCTGCCCGGCGTCCCACAGGGCGACGTGGTCGAAGGCGTCCGGGTCGAAGTCGGCGTCCAGCTCCCGGTCCACGACGGCCAGCACGTTCTTGTTGAACTCGGCCGTCACCCCGGCCGCGTCGTCGTACGCCCTGACCAGCACGTCCTCGTCCTTGACCAGGTCGGTGCCGAGCAGCAGCGCGTCACCGGGCGCGAGCAGCCCCCGGATCGAGGCCAGGAAGGCGGCCCGCTCGGCGGGCAGCAGATTGCCGATGGTGCCGCCGAGGAACGCCAGCAGCCGCGGCCCCGGCGCCTCGGGCAGCTCCATCCGGCCGGTGAAGTCGGCGATCAGGGCGTGCACGGTCAGGTCCGGCCGCTCCGCGACGAGGGCCTGACCGGCCTGCGTCAACGCGCTCTCGCTGACGTCGACCGGGACGTACACCTCGAGGGCGGTGAGCGCGTCGATGAGCAGCCGGGTCTTCTCGGAGGAGCCCGAGCCCAGCTCGACCAGGGTGCGGGCACCGCTCGCGGCGGCGATCTCGCCCGAGCGGGTGAGCAGGATCTCCCGCTCGGCCCTGGTCGGGTAGTACTCGGGCAACTCGGTTATCCGCTCGAAGAGTTCGCTGCCCCGGGCGTCGTAGAACCACTTCGGCGGCAGCGTCTTGGGGGTGGCGGTGAGGCCGTTCAGGACGTCGGCGCGCAGCGCGGCGTCCGTCGCGTCCTCGGGAAGGGTGCGGGTGACACGGAGGGGACTCACGTACAGGGCTCCTTCGGGGATGCGGAGGCCGGGTCCTCGACCTGGCCGGGCTCCACGGGGGCGGGCTCGACCGGCGCGAGTGCGACGCCGTCGCGGCTCGCGGTGAGCAGCGTGCGGTCGGGGACCTCTCGCCAGTGCGGGTCGTCGTCGTACGGCTCGGAGGCGACGACGGTGCGGTGGCCGGGTTCCGAGAGGTAGAAGAGGCTGTCGCCCCAGGCGGTGGCGGCGATGGTCTCGCCGTCCGTGAGCAGGAGGTTGAGGCGGGCGGCGGGCGCGGCCCCGGCCACCTGGAGAACCGTTTCGGCAAGGGCCGGGCCCGGCTCCGTGCCGGACCGCAGCCGGTGCAGGGCCAGCGCCCAGACGAACGCCGAGTCGGTCCGCGCCTCCAGCGCCAGCAGGTCGGCCGGGGGCAGCAGCGGGACAAGGGGGGCCAGGGACCGCGGCCAGCCCGGGACCGCTCCGTTGTGGCTGAACAGCCAGCGGCCCGCGGCGAACGGCGCCGCCGCGGCCTCCGCGTCGGCACCGGCCAGGGTCGCGTCCCGGACCGCGGCGAGCAGCGCGCCGGCGCGCACCACCCTGGCCAGGTCGGCGAAGGACTGGTCGGCCCAGATCGGGCCGGCCCGCCGGTAGCGGGCCGGCTGCGGATCCTCCGGGGCGTACCAGCCCACCCCGAAACCGTCGGCGTTGACCGTCCCGTACCGCTGCCGCCGCGGTGCCCACGACTGGCGGTACAGGGAGTGCGCGGGCTCCACGAGGAGCCGGCCGAGCGGCTCCTCGGGTCCCAGACAGGCGAGGTGACGGCACATCAGGCTGTTTCCGCGGTGCGGGCGGTGCGGAAACCGGAGAAGATCTGCCGCCGGATCGGGTAGTCCCAGTTGCGGAACGTGCCCCGGCAGGCCACCTGGTCCACGGCGAACGAACCGCCGCGCAGCACCTTGTACTCGGGCCCGAAGAACACCTCCGAGTACTCCTTGTACGGGAAGGCGCTGAAGCCGGGGTAGGGGAGCAGGTCGCTCGACGTCCACTCCCACACGTCGCCGATCAACTGACGTACGCCCAGCGGCGACTCCCCCTCGGGGTAGCTGCCCGCCGGAGCGGGCCGCAGATGCCGTTGGCCCAGGTTGGCGTGGACCGGGGTGGGGTCGGCGTCGCCCCACGGGTAGCGGCGGGAACGGTTCTCGACCGGGTCGTACCGGGCCGCCTTCTCCCACTCGGCCTCGGTGGGCAGCCGGCGGCCGGCCCAACGGGCGTAGGCGTCCGCCTCGTACCAGCTCACGTGCAGCACCGGCTCCTCGGGCGGCACGAGTTCCGTGACCCCGAACCGGCGGCGCAGCCACCGGCCGTCCTCGCGCCGCCAGAACAGCGGGGCGTGGATGCCGTGTTCCCGGACGTGCGCCCAGCCCTCGGGGGTCCACCAGCGCTCGTGCTCGTAGCCGCCGTCCTCGATGAACGCCAGGTACTGGGCGTTGGTGGTGGGGGTGGTGTCGATCCAGAAGGGCGCCACCTCCCGCCGGTGCGCAGGGCGTTCGTTGTCCAGCGCCCAGGGCTCGGTGGAGGTGCCCATGGTGAACGGACCGCCGGGAACCAGGACTTCGGCCGGGCCCGTGAACGGCGGCACCGGGTCGGGGTCGGGCGCGGTCAGGGCCGGTGGGCCCTTGCGGAGCTGATGCGTGATCAGCATGGTCTCGTCGTGCTGCTGTTCGTGCTGCGCGATCATCCCGAAGGCGAAGCCCGCCTCGGTCAGCCGGCTGTCACCGAACGCCGCCCGCTCCAGCAGGTCGAGCGCCCGGCCGCGCACCTCCGCCGCGTACCGCCGGGCCTCGTCGGGCGGGAGCAGCGGCAGCGAGGGCCGCTCGGAGCGCGGATGCTCGAAGGCGTCGTACAGGCGGTCGATCTCGGGGCGCATCGCCTCCCGGCCGCCGACGTTGCGCAGCAGCCAGAGCTCCTCCTGGTTGCCGATGTGCGCGAGGTCCCAGACCAGCGGGGACATCAACGGGGAGTGCTGGGCGGTGAGGTCGGGTTCCTCGACGCAGTCGGTGAGGAGCGAGGTGCGGGCCCGGGCCGTGGTCAGGGACTGCAGCGCCCGGTCCCGCAGGGTCTCGATATCGATGTCGGTCTCGGTCTCGGTCATGCGCTGATTTCCCTCTCGTGGGCGCGAGTCGCCGTGCCGCGCAGTCGGTCCAGCAGGTCGTCGGCCGGGCAGCGGCCCCGCAGGACGTACCGGTCCCGGTGCTCCTGGACGGCGGCCACGACCTCGGGGGTCGCGCCCAGCCGCGGGAGGGCCCGCAGCGCCGCCGTGAAGCAGGCGACGGCCGCCTCCCGCAGCTCCGGATCGCCGAGCCCGGTGCGGGCCGCGTCCAGCCACAGCGGGTTGTGCGGTGCCGGGCGCGACCGGGCCCGCTCGGCCAGCGGCTTCACCGTCCGGTACGCGGTCTCGGCGGCCTCGGGGTCGTCGAACAGCGCCGCCGTCACCGCCAGCGGCACGATCCACCCGTCGTCGCCGGGTTGCGCGTCGATCATCCGCAGCTCCAGGTGGCCGCGCGGTCTCACCGGCGGGAACAGCGTCGTCAGGTGGTACGCGAGATCCTCCCTGGTGGGCGTCCCCGACCGGGTCCACGCCCGGAAGGTGAGGCCCTCGGGCACCTCCCACGGGCCGCCGTCCCGTCGTACGCACATCACCGGCGCGTCGAGGACGTGCCGGGCCCACGCCGCTCGCGGATCACCGTCCAGCGGGGGCGCGCCCGCGCGGCCCGCGCCGATCTCCATCCACAGCAGCTGCCGGGTGGAGACCCAGCCGGTGGGCCGGTGCCCGACCAGCGGACTGTTGGCGAACGCGGCGACCAGCACGGGACCCAGCTGATGGGCCAGCCACCAGCGGCGCGCGTGGCCCAGCGGGCCGGGCTCCTCGTGGCCGGCGTCCAGGCAGACCTGTACGGAGGCCGAGGCGCACATCATGTGGCGGCCCGCCGTGCCGGTGCGGTCCAGGCAGGCCTCCATCGCGTCGTAGCGCGGTTCGCGCAGGAAGCGGCGGGGAGTGTGCCAGGGATCGTGACCGACGCCCACCAGGCCGAGGCCCTGGCGGGCCAGGACCGCTCGGACGGCGTCCAGGTCGGCGGAGACGGTACCGATGCACTCCATCAGGGAGGCGGCGGGCGGCGAGCTCAGCTCCAGCTGGCCGCCGGGTTCGACGGTGAGCGCCGAGCCCAGGGGTACCGTGCGCAGTGCGGCGTAGGCCGCTTCGAGTCGTTCGGGTGTCACCGGGAGCTGCGGCTGCCGCAGCTCGTGGACCAGCCATTCCACTTCGACCCCGAGGGTGCGGGGCGGACCCGTCTTGAAGCAGATGCCCTTGACCAGGGCCTCCACCTCGGCCTCGGTGACAGCGGTGCGGTCGTCCGAGAAGTCGGTCCTCACCGAGCCGCCGGTACAGTCGCCGCCGTCGGATATTGAGTCGGACATGTCGGGATCCTCCTGAGATTCCACCATGCCACCGGCCCGGCCGTGGGTGGCTCGGGACGGCATTGCCCGTCCCACCCAAGACCTCCGCGCCGATTCGCACAAGGGTGCCAAACGGCAGGTTCGAGATCGGTAACCTCCGTTTCATCCAGTGTTTCCGGCCGTTTCCGGCTGTTTCAGGCCCGGAAAACTCCGTTGCACGGCATCCCCAGGATCACCCAGGATGCGGTGATGAGCACGACGGGGGAGACCGCGCGGGTCGCGGTCATGGCGTCCACGGGGGTGGCGCCATGAGCGCGCGCCTGCGCGGGATCGCGCGGGAGACCGAGGGGATCGTGGCGGCCGGGGCCTACCGGGCGCCGGACGGCCGGGAGGTCCTGCTGGCGGCCGACATCGCGGCCGCACGGGCCGGGACGCGTCTGTACGGCCCGGAGCCCGTGCCGGTCGTCGCCGCCGACGACACGGACACCGTCTTCGAGGTCACCGGCGAGAGCAGCCTGGAGGCCGCCCGCCGGCTGGCCGACGCCCCGGTGGCCGTCCTGAACTTCGCCTCGGCCCGCAATCCGGGCGGCGGTTACCTGAACGGCGCGCAGGCGCAGGAGGAGGCTCTGTGCCGTGCCTCCGCGCTGTACGCCTGCCAGTTGCACGCCCGCGCCTTCTACGACCACCACCGCGCCCACCGCGATCCGTTCTACTCGGACCGGGTGATCCACTCCCCGGCCGTCCCGGTCTTCCGCGACGACCGCGGCGCGCTGCTCGCCGAGCCCTACCGGGCGGGATTCCTCACGGCCGCCGCGCCCAACGCGGGGGTGATCCGCCGTACCGCCCCGGAGCGCGTCGGCGAGGTGCCCGGCGCCCTCGCCGCCCGCGCCGAGCGGGTGCTGGAGGTGGCCGCCGCGCAGGGCTACCGGCGACTGGTCCTCGGCGCCTGGGGCTGCGGGGTCTTCCAGAACGACCCCGCGCAGGTCGCGGGAGCCTTCCGGGAGCTGCTGGGCCCCGGCGGACGGTTCGCGCGCCATTTCAAGCACGTGGTGTTCGGGATCCTGGACCGCACGCCGGGATCCCTGGTCCGGGCCGCCTTCGCCGAGGCGTTCCGCGGGGCCACCCCCGGCGCCTGAGAGCGGCCCGGCGGCTCAGCTCCAGCCGTAGCGCTCGTGCAGCCGGTTGCGTACGAGGTTGAAGCGGCCCCGGTCCAGGGCGCAGGCCTCCCGGCGCATCCCGTCCTCGTGCAGCCGCAGCACGCGGTCCACGGCCACCCAGGAGTCGCGGCCGGAGCGGTCCCAGGGGCCGCTGCCGATCGCCACCCACTCGCGGTCGTCGTCGTGCCGCTTGCTGGACAGCTGCACGGCGAGCAGCGTGCCGCCCGCCTCCCGGGCGACGACCAGGACCGGCCGGTCCTTGCCCCGGCCGTCGTTCTCCTCGAAGGGCACCCAGGTCCACACGATCTCACCCGGGTCGGGGTCGCCGTCGTGGGCGGGGGAGTACTCGGTGCGCACCGTGCCGACCTGCTTCGGGTCGGCCTCGGTGGTCGCGGTGGGGCCGTAACGGCCGGGGACGTTCTCGTCGTCGATGTACGCAGTCACGAGGGCACCCTAAAGTGGCCTCAGCCCCCGTTGACCGGCGGGGTGGCGGTGCGGCGCAGCTCCGCCTCGATCAATTCCGCCGTCACGTCGGGCCGTTCGAGGTGCGGAAGGTGACCGGCCTCGGGGATCGGCTCGAACCGGCCCTGTGGGAAGGCCTTCGCGTAGGCGGCTCCGTACGCGGGGGTGACGATACGGTCGCTCTCGCCCCAGATCACCAGCGCGGGCTGCCGTACCCGCCCCAGCCGGGGGAGCAGCCTCGGGTCGGTCATCCGGCCGCCGTCCGTGAGCAGCCGCATGGTGGCCATGTTGGCCTGGCGGCGGGCGAGTTCGGCGGCGGGGAGGCCGGCCGGGTCGACGTAGAAGCGGTCCGGGTCGTGCCAGGAGTGCTCGGCCTGGGCGCGCGGGTCCAGCGCGAAGAAGTCCGTGACCTGTTCGCCGGCGATGTCGGCGCCGACGGCGTTGATGAGGACCAGGCCGGTGATCCGGCCCGCCGTGTCGCGTATCGCCATCTCCGCGGCGAGTTGGCCACCCAGTGAGGAGCCGATGACCAGGACGTCGTTCCACTCGTTGTCCTGGAGCAGGTGCAGGTAGGCGACGGCGAGGTCGTCGAGACGGGTCAGCCAGTCGGGGCGGGGTGTGCCGTCCCAGCCGGGGTGGACCGGGGCGATGGTGTGGGCCGACCCGGCGAGGCGGCCCGCGAGACCGGCGACGGTGGCGGGTCCGCCGCCGCCGTGCAGGACCAGTACCGGCCGGCCGGAGCCGGCCTCGGTGAGGGAGAGGGGGAGGTCGGGGCAGACATGGGCGATGCGGTTCGTCGTCATGCCGTGGACTGTAACTAAGGATGTTTATTTAAACAAGCTTAGTCATCGACTATGCTGAAGTCATGCATGATGACCTGCAGGTTCTCGGAAGAGCGGTGAAACAGGCCCAGTACCGGCAACACCGGGCCCTGGACAGCGCGCTCACGGCCGTCGGGACCACCCTCGCGCAGTGGGACGCGCTGCGTGCCGTGGACCGGACGCCGGGCGCCTCCGCGCGGGAGCTGGCGGCGGCCACCTTCCAGAGCGAGCAGGCCTTCGGCACACTGGTGGGCCGGCTGGCCGCCCAGGGCCTGGTGGAGCGGCGGCCGGGCCATGGGCGGCGGATCCAGCACCATCTGACCCCGGAGGGCGAGCGGACGCTCCAGGCCGGGCACGCGGTGGCCGCGGAGGTGCTCGCCGACTGCTTCGCCGGGCTGTCCACGGCGGAACGCGCGACGCTGCTGGGGCTGCTGGAGCGCCTCAACGCGCGGGAGTGAGGGGGGAGAGGGCGGGCGGCGCGGTCCCCGCTGAGCCACAGGCCGGCCCCGGCACGAGAGTGCGCCACCGGCACCAGGATGCGCCCACGGCACGACGTGGTGCCCTTGGCACGAGAGTGCGCCCCTGGTACGGCGGTGCCCCCGGCACGAGAGTGCGCCCCTGGTACGGCGGTGCCCTCGGCACGAGAGTGCGCCCCCGGTACGGCGGTGCGCCCCCCGAACAGGTCGGAGGGCGCACCGTCACCGTCGGGCCGACCCGTCACCCGGCTTCCGGCTCCAACGGCACCTGCTGTGACTTCGGGGACGTCACCCCGTTGAGGACCGGCGACGTCCCGTTCGACGTCTGCCCGTTCTGGTTCATCGACGCGAGGAGCTGGCGGGCCAGACCGAGCCCCGTGCCGCCCATCGTGAGCGCCTTGGCGAACATCTCGGCCATCCCGTCGGCCCCGTTGAGCAGCACCATGTTGTCGACATTGCCGAAGGCGGACGCCCCGGCCTTGACGATCTCCGGCCAGTTCTCGGCGAGTTGCTGGGCGACGACCGCCTCCTGGTTCTCCGCGAGGGCGGCGGCACGGGCCTTGATGGCCTCCGCCTCGGCGAGCCCCTTGGCCCTGGTCGCCTCGGCGTCCGCCAGACCCCTGGCCTGCGCGGCGGCCGCCTCGGCCTCACCGGTGGCCCGGGTCGCCGCCGCGCTCGCCGCGCCCCGGGACTTGGTCGCCTCGGCCTCGGCGCCCGCGGCCGCCTTGACCCGGGTCGCCTCGGCCGCCGCCGCCAGCTCCGTCTCCTTCGCCTTGGCCTGCGCCGCCGAGATGCGCGCGTCACGCTCGGCCTCGGCCAGCGTCCGCTTCTCGTAGGCCTTGGCGTCGGCCGGCTTGCGGACGTCCGCCTGGAGCTGCTGCTCCCGCCGGTGCGCCTCCAGTTCGGCGACCCGCGTCTCCTGGACGACGACCTCCTGCCGGGCCGCCGCGTCGGCGAGCGGACCGGCCTGGCGAGCCTGGGCCGCCGCCTTGTCCCGTTCGGCCTGGTAGCCGGCCTGGAGGATCTCGCTGTCCCGGGTCGCCTCCGCCATCCGGGCGAACGACTGCTGTTCCGCCTCGGTGGCGAGCCGGTTCGCCTCCGCCTGGGCGATCCGCGCGTCCCGCTGCACGGCCGCCGCGTGCGGCATCGCCAGGTTCCGGATGTACCCCGTCGGGTCCTCGATCTCATGGATCTGCAGGGAGTCCACGATGAGACCCAGCTTCTCCATCTCCGTGCCGCAGGCGGCCCGGGTCTGCCCGGTGAGCTTGTCCCGGTCGCGGATCATGTCCTCGACCGTCAACCCGCCCACGATGGACCGCAGATGACCGGCGAACACGTTGTGCACCCGCTCCGACATCATCTTCTGCTGGTCCAGGAAACGACGGCCCGCGTTGGCGATCGACACGAAGTCGTCGCCGACCTTGAAGATGACCACCCCCCGCACTTTCAGCGGAATGCCCTGCATGGTCACGCAGTCCACCGACAACTCGGTCTCGTTCAGGTCGAGAGAGAGCTTGCGTACCGCCTGCACACCGGGCAGCACCAGCGTGCCGCGCCCCGTGACGATGCGGAATCCCATGCCCTCTTCGAGGCCCTCGGTCCGGTGCTTCGAACCGGAGATGATGAGCGCCTCGTTCGGCTCGGCCACTCGCCACATCATCTTGAACAGGCCGATCAACACGAGCACGGCGAGAACCGCCGCACCCGCAACGACGCCGACAACCATCGGCATACGCCCCCTTTGCATGGTGCCCTTTCGGCACCGAACGAAGGGAGTGTGCGCCCGCGCGGGCACCCGGTGAAGACGTCGGCGAATCCTTGTTGCAATCTTGACGCACACGCCCCTCACCTGGGGCGACACCTGCTCAACTGTCGTATGCGGGCGTGACGTAGACCGTCCTCGGCGGCAGGTACTCGACCACCATCACCACCGTGCCGCGCTCGAACCGGCCGGTGCCGTCGGCGGCGTACGCGAGGAAGTGCTCGGCGCCCCCGCGGACCCGCACGATCACCTCGCCGACGAGCCCGGGCCCCACCGTTCCGGTGACCCGCCCCATCAGCCCCACCATCGACGCATCGTCCATGGCCAGAGAGTACGGGCGGGTCGGGCGGGGGAAAAGCGGCAGGCCGCGCACAGCCTCCCCGGGCGCTACAGCGGTGCCGGTGAGGAGGCGTCCGGGATCAGGAGGCGGGGGGTTCCGGTGCCGTCGGCGGGGACGCTCCACAGGTCGGTGCTCCGCACGTCGCCGTCGCTCGGCAGGGCGTACGCCACGGTGTGGTCGTCGAGCCAGGTGGCCTGGTCGTCGACGCTGTGGCGCTCGGCCAGCGGCGTCTCGCGCAGGGTCTTCAGGTCGAGCACGTACTCGTGCCAGAGGTCGGTGCGGGACAGCACCCGCTTCTTGAAGGCGATCCGGGTGCCGTCCGGGGAGAGCGAGGGGCACTCCACGTTCTCGGTCAGCGTGGTGACCGTACGCCGGGACAGCGAACCGCGTACCAGGTAGGTCTTGTTCGCGGTGTTGAGCGTGGCGTAGAAGGTGTCGTCGTCGGCCGCGAAGGTGACGCCCCAGAAGTTGACGTCCGCGGCGTGGTAGGGCTTGCCGTCCTTGATGACGGAGAACGTCTCCAGGCTCGGCGTGAGCTTCATGGTGCGGGTGTCCAGGACCGAGGTCCGGGTGGAGAAGAAGGCGGACGCGTAGGACTCGCCGGAGACGAAGACGGTCCAGGCGACGAAGCGGCCGCTGGGCGAGACCCGGGCCCGGCTGGGGGTGCCCGCCAGCGGGAAGGTGCGCTCGGTGCGCAGGTCGGCGTCCAGGAGCAGGGCGCGGTTGCTCTGTCGCAGGACGCCGGGGTTGGACTGGAGGCAGATCCCGGTGCCGGCCGCCGCGTAGAAGCGCGCGCACTTCAGGCCGGAGGCGGTCCTGCCGCCCCCGGGGTCGGCCGTGGGGACCGAGGCGACCGCGGTGCGGTGCGGGCCCGGGGCCGCGTTGACGAACAGCAGGCGGTCCTGCCGGCCGAGCGTCAGCCTGCCCGCGCGGGCCGTCGGGTCGCCGGCGCCCGGCCGGTCCGCCCGGTCGGCGCGCGCGGCGGCGTGCAGGACCGCGCCGGTGCCCACGCCGGCGAGCACCAGGACCGCGGCGACGAGTACGAGCAGACGGCGGCGCGTGGATGTCATCCGGTTCCCCTGGTTCCCCGTGGCGTTCGGTGTGGCTGTGGTGGTCATCGGTTCCCCCCGGCGGGGCGCAGCACCAGCCCGGCGACGGCCGCGCAGCACAGCAGGCCGACCGCCGAGCCGGCCAGTGCCGGGCCGTCGCCCCACGCCGTCCAGGCGGCGCCGAAGGCCAGCGAGCAGCAGAACCGGGCCAGCGCCTGGCTGGTGCCGACGACGGCGAGGCCGCTGGCGCGCAGGTGCTCGGGCACGAGACCGGCGAGGGCGGCCGGGAGCACCCCGTCGGTCGCCGCGTAGAACGTGCCGTGCAGGGCGAGGACGAGCGGGACGAGGGCCGGGGTGGCCGGGGCCCAGAGCAGCAGGGCGTAGGCGGTGAGCAGCGACGCGTGTCCGGCGAGGAACACCGTGTGCCGTCCCACGCGGTCGGCGAGCGCGCCGACGGGCACGGCCAGCAGCAGGAAGACCACGGCGGTGCCGAGCGGCAGCAGCGGGAACCACTCCTCGCCGATCCCGGCCCGCCGCTGGACGAGCAGATAGACGAAGGCGTCGCTGACGGTGGTCAGCCCGAGCAGCGCGGCGCACCCGGCGAGGGCGCGCAGCCGCGGCAGCCGCAGCAGGGCCAGCGCTTCCCGCACCCGGACGGGCGGCCCGGCGGCGGGCCCGTCCGCCTCACCGCCCCGGACGGGCGGCCCGGCGGCCCGTCCGTCCTCCTCTTCGGCCCCCGGGCCCTTCCCCTTGCCCGGCACGAACAGCACCAGCACGAGCACGCCCAGCACCGCGACACAGGCGCTCACCCCGAACACCGCGTCGTACCCGTCGGCCGCGGCGCGCAGGATGAGGAAGGCGGCCAGTGGGCCGAGCATCGCGCCGGTGGTGTCCATCGCGCGGTGCACGCCGAAGGCCCGGCCCTGGTTCGCGGCGGGGGTGGACAGGGAGATCATCGCGTCGCGCGGGGCGGTGCGCAGGCCCTTGCCGGTCCGTTCCAGGGCGAGGACCGCGCCGAGGCTGCCGATGCCGCCGGCGAACAGCAGGAGCGGTTTGCACAGCGCGGACAGCCCGTACCCGAGCCCGGCCAGCAGCTTGTGGTCGCGGACCCGGTCGGCGAGGTGGCCGCCGGTGAGCTGGACCAGCGCGCTGACGCCGTTGTACACGCCGTCCAGGGTGCCGAACCCCAGGGGGCTGAAGCCGAGCGTGGTGACGAGGTAGAGCGGCAGGACGGCGGTGACCATCTCGGAGGAGATGTCGGTGATCAGGCTGACCGTGCCCAGGACGAGGACGACCGGGGCGACGCGTCGCCCCGGCCCGCGTCTTCGGTCCTGGTCCGGGCCGTCCTGGACGGGCTGCGAGCGGTCGGTGAGGTACAAGAGGGGGACTCCAGGTGCGGTGCGATCAGTTCTGCCGGCTGCTGTCGTCGCGCAGCCAGGTCCCGAAGTCCTGGGCCCGGATCGCCTTCGACGCCTTGCGCCGGGCGGCGACCGCCGCCGCGACGAAGACCACGACGGGCACCAGGAGCCGCGGTTCCCGGCGGAGGATCGCTTTCAGGTCGGCTTTGCCGGTGCGCGCCGAAGCCTCGTCCGGTCCGCGGTGCTGCTCGACCTGGGCGGTGGACACCGCCGCCCGAACCCGCCGTCTCATCAGATCCCGCCAGGTGCGGGGCGGTTGGATCACCACGGCGGCCGCGTCGACCACGCGCCGCTCACCGGGGGTGAACGCGAGGGAGGCGGCCAGGTCGTCCGCCATCAGCGGCGGCAGCGCGGCGATCCGGGCGTGCCCGGCCTTGGAGACCGCGATGACGCCCCGGCCGAACAGCCCTTCGCGTACGGCGGGCAGCCGCTGCCACACCTGGTAGTAGGCGCGCACCCGCCAGGCGCAGGAGGCCAGCGGAATGCGCCGGTCCGGTGCGGTGGCGAGGACGCCGGACGCGCCGTCCTCCAGGGGCTCGGCGAGCGCCCGGACGTCGGCGCGCGTGATCACCACGTCGGCGTCCACGTACAGGCGCGGGAAACCGCGCGCGTGGTCGTCGCCCGCCCGCATCGCGGCGTGCTTGGAGGGCACGGGAATCTCCACCACCCGGACCCGCGGGCCGCGGGCGGTCGCGATCTTCGCGGTCTCGTCCGTGCAGCCGTTGCACACGACCACGATGTCGGGGTCGTCCGCGCGGTCCCCGGTCTCCCCGGGTGGGGAATCGGCCAACAGCGAGTCGAGGAGCCGGCCGATGACTCGGGCCTCGTTGTGTGCCGGGATCACGATGCTGGTCACGGGGGCAGTATGCCGTCGGCGTCACTATTGCGACATGTGTTTCGTCCAACTGTTCCCGAGACTGCGCCCCGTGGTCTAGATTGATGGCCGCCGGACCGGTTTGGGTGGGGAACTCGTTCTTGACTGTACGTCACGGACCGGCGGTTGATCGGATCTGAACCATCAGAACAATCAGTACGTACCAGCATGCCGGGGGCATGAGGCGGTTGGGGAATCGCTGAAGCTCCCTCGCTTTCCAGTGTCGCTGTGTCCAGGGCACTTCGGTCAGGGCTAGCCGCGCATGTGGTGGGGGGCGCATGACCATTGAGGTCACGCATGAGCAATCGGCCGTGGAACGCAGAAGTCCACTCGGCCGCCGAAGACGTCGGGAACGGAAGTACCGCATCGTCCTGCTGGTCGCGGACGGCCTCGCGGCCGCCGCCGCGGCCTTCCTGATCCACGCGGCCTACGGTCGCTGGGCGGTGGCCCTGGTGCTGCCGCCGACCTGGATCGTGGCGATGCTGGTCCACCGTTCCTACGATCGCAGTGCCCTGGGTCTGGGGACCGAGGAGTACCGGCGCGTGGTCCGGGGTGCCGTCGCGCTGCCGGCGCTCGCGGCCGCCGGGTACGGGCTGTTCACCCGGGACTCGGACCTCCTTCATGACATGATCATGGCTGCCTTGCCGGCCGCGGTGATCGCCCTCGCGATCCGCTACTCGCTGCGCCGCCGGCTGCACCGCCGCTGGGCCCGCGACCCGGACGGCAGCGCGACGCTGCTGGTCGGCCCGTCGAGCGGTGTCGTGGAGCTGGTCGGAGTGCTGCGCCGCGGCGGCACCCCGCGCCTGCGGGCCGCCGGAGTCTGTCTGACCGATCCCGAGAACGCCCGGGAGATCCGCAGGCTGGGGCTTCCCGCGCTCGGCGGGCTCGACGGCATGAACGACGTCGTCCGGGCCCTGGGCGTCAACACGGTGGTGGTGCTGCCCGCGCCCGAACTGGACGCCTCCGTGCTGCGCCGGATGACGTGGACCGCCGCCGTGCAGGGCGTCGACTTCCTGCTGGCCCCCGTGCTGACCGACGTGTCCGCGGCCCGGCTGGCGGTGCGGCCCACCAACGGGGTGCCGCTGATGCGGATCAAGCCGCCGAACCTGTCCCGGGCCGCGCGGCTGCCCAAGGAACTGCTGGATCGTTTCCTCGCGGCGCTGCTCCTGCTGCTCCTCGCCCTGCCGATGCTCCTGATCGCGCTGGTCGTGCGGCTGGACAGCGCCGGTCCCGCCCTGTTCCGGCAGCAGCGGGTCGGCCGCTACGGCGACCACTTCACCATGCTGAAGTTCCGCACGATGCGGCCCGACTCGGAGGCCCTGCGCGCCGAACTCGAACACCTCAACCAGAACAGCGACGGCCTGCTGTTCAAGGTGAAGGAGGACCCCCGGATCACCCGGGTCGGCTCCTTCCTGCGCCGCAGCTCGCTCGACGAACTCCCGCAGCTCCTCAACGTCGTCAAGGGCCACATGTCGCTCGTCGGCCCCCGGCCGCCGCTGCCCGAGGAGGTCGAGGAGTACACGCCGGACATCAAACGCCGGCTGCTGGTGAAGCCCGGCCTCACCGGGCTGTGGCAGGTCAGCGGACGCTCCGACCTGCCCTGGGACGAGGCGGTCCGGCTCGATCTCGGATACGTGGACAACTGGTCGATGGGTCTCGACCTGTCGATCCTGGCGCGCACCGGGGCCGTGGTGGTGCGCGGAACGGGGGCCTACTGATGAACCAGAGGAAGAGGGAGAACGTGACGCAGGAGCCGCTCGGGGTCGCGGTCGTCGGGGCCGGTTACTGGGGCCCCAACCTGGTACGCAACTTCCAGGCCGCCGAAGGGTTCCGGCTGCGCTGGCTGTGCGACCTCGACGTGGACCGGGCCCGGCGGGTCCTCGGCGGCTACTCGACGGTCGAGGCCACCGCGGACTACGCGGCCGTCCTCGCCGACCCCTCCGTCGCCGCCGTCGCCGTGGCCACGCCCGCCGGCACCCACCTCGACATCGCCCTCGCCGCGCTGCGCGCCGGCAAGCACGTCCTCGTGGAGAAGCCGCTCGCGGCGACCTACGCCGACGGACTGCGCCTGGTCACCGAGGCCGAGGACCGCGGCCTCACCCTGATGTGCGACCACACCTACTGCTACACCCCCGCCGTCGGCCGGATCCGCGAACTGGTGCGCTCCGGTGAACTCGGCGAGATCCACTTCGTCGACTCGGTCCGCATCAACCTCGGGCTCGTCCAGAAGGACATCGACGTGATGTGGGACCTCGCCCCGCACGACCTGTCGATCCTGGACTTCATCCTCCCCGCGGGCGTCGAACCGGTCGCCGTCGCCGCCCACGGCGCCGACCCGATCGGCGCCGGGCAGGCCTGCGTCGCCTACCTCACCCTCCAGCTCAGCACCGGCGCCATCGCCCACGTGCACGTCAACTGGCTCTCCCCGACCAAGGTGCGCACCACCATGGTCGGCGGTTCCAAGCGCACCCTGATCTGGGACGACCTCAACCCCGCCCAGCGCGTGGCGATCTTCGACCGGGGCGTGGACCTCGCCTCGCCGCAGGAGATCGGCGCGGACGAACGCCGGGACATGCTCGTCTCCTACCGCTCCGGGGACATGGTCGCGCCCGCGATCGGCGAGAGGGAAGCGCTCCGCAGCATGGTCGACGAGTTCGGCGCGGCGATCGGGCAGGGCCGGCCCCCGCTGACCGACGGCCGGGCGGGCCTGCGGGTGCTGGACATCCTCGAGGCGGCCTCCCGCAGCCTCGAGTTCAAGGGCGCGGTCGTCGGCCTGCGCGCCGGGCGTTGACAGTTTCACTTCGCTGAAAGGTAACGGCAGTTGAGCAGCGTACGCGGCAAGAAGATCCTGGTCACCGGGGGAGCGGGCACCATCGGCTCCAACCTGGTCGACCTGCTGGCCGAGGGCGGCGCCCGCGAGGTCGTCGTACTCGACAACTTCGTGCGCGGGCGGCGGGCCAACCTCGACCGGGCCCTGCCCAGCGGCGTGGTGGAGATCGTCGAGGGCGACGTCCGGGACGCGGACACCGTGCGGAAGGCCACCGAGGGCGCCGACCTGGTGTTCCACCTCGCCGCGATCCGGATCACCCAGTGCGCCGAGGAGCCGAGGCTCGCCAACGAGGTACTGGTCGACGGCACCTTCAACGTCCTGGAGGCGGCGGCCGCCGCCGGGGTCGGCAAGGTGATCGCCTCGTCCTCGGCGTCCGTCTACGGCATGGCCGAGGAATTCCCCACGACCGAGCGTCACCACCCGTACAACAACGACACCTTCTACGGCGCCGCCAAGGCCTTCAACGAGGGCATGCTGCGCAGCTTCCACGCCATGTACGGACTGGACTACGTGGCCCTGCGCTACTTCAACGTCTACGGCCCCCGGATGGACATCCACGGCCTGTACACCGAGGTGCTCATCCGCTGGATGGAACGCATCGAGGCCGGCGAGCCCCCGCTGATCCTCGGCGACGGCAGCCAGACCATGGACTTCGTCGACGTCCGCGACATCGCCAGGGCCAACGTGCTGGCCGCCGAGTCGGACGTCACCGACGAGGTCTTCAACATCGCCAGCGGCACCGAGACCTCGCTCAAGGAACTCGCCGAGGGGCTGCTCGCGGCGATGGGGGCCGAGGGCTTGGAACCGGTGCACGGCCCCGCCCGCACCGTGAACTCGGTCGTCCGCCGGCTCGCGGACACCTCACGGGCCGCCGAGCGGCTCGGCTTCGAGGCGCGGATCGACCTGCGCACCGGTCTGCGGGACCTGGTCCAGTGGTGGCGCGCGGAGCGGGAGGCGGCCAAGTGAGCACCGACCGCATCCCGGTGATGATCCCCTGGCTCGGCGCGGAGGAGGCGCGGGCCGCCTCCGACGCGGTGCTGTCCGGGTGGGTCGCCCAGGGCCCGCGGGTCGCCGCCTTCGAGAAGGCCTTCGCCGAGCGGGTGGGCGCCGAGCACGGCATCGCCGTCAGCTCCTGCACGACCGCCCTGCACCTGTCCCTCGTCGCGCTCGGCATCGGCCCGGGCGACGAGGTCGTGGTGCCCTCGCTGTCCTTCATCGCCACCGCCAACGCCGTCCGGTACGTCGGCGCCGAGCCGGTTTTCGCCGACGTCGACCCCGCCTCCGCCAACCTGACCCCGGGCACCGTGGACGCGGTCCGCACCCCCCGCACCAGGGCCGTACTCGCCGTCCACCAGGGCGGTGTCCCGGCCGACGTGCACGCCCTGCGGGCCGCCTGCGCCGACTGGGACCTGCCCCTGGTCGAGGACGCGGCCTGCGCCATCGGCTCCACCGTCGACGGCAAGCCCGTCGGCCACGGCGCCCTGCTCGCCTCGTGGTCCTTCCACCCCCGCAAGGTCGTCACCACCGGCGAGGGCGGCATGATCACCACCGACGACGCCGCGTGGGCGGCCCGGCTGCGCCGGCTGCGCGAGCACGGCATGAACGCCTCGGCGGCCGAACGCCACGCGAGCAACAAGCCGGTCCTGGAGAGCTACCTCGAAGTCGGCTTCAACTACCGGATGACCGACATCCAGGCCGCCGTCGGCCTGGTCCAGCTCGGCAAGCTCGACGCGATGATCACCCGTCGCCGCGAACTGGCCGCCCGCTACGACGCGTTGCTGCACGACGTGCCCGGTCTCACCCCCGTGCGCGACCCCGCGCACGGCCAGAGCAACTTCCAGTCCTACTGGGTGCTGCTGGACGAGGACTTCCCCGTCCGCCGGGACGACCTGCTCGGCGCGCTGTCCGAGGCCGGTGTCTCCGCCCGGCGCGGGATCATGGCCGCGCACCTCGAACCCGCCTACGCGGACCACCCGCGCGCGCCGCTGCCGGTCACCGAGCGGATCAGCCGCGACTCGCTGATCCTGCCGCTGTTCCACACCATGACGGAGGCCCAGCAGGACCGGGTCGTGGCGGCCCTGCGCGAACAGGCCCGAAGATGACCGGACTCGTGATCGTCGGCGCCGGCGGCTTCGCCCGGGAGACCGCACAGGCCGTCCGGGACGCGGACGAGGCCGAGCTGCTCGGGCACCTGGACGACAACCCGGACCTGCACGGCACCGAGGTGGACGGCGTGCCCGTCCTCGGCGGCTGCGACCTGGTGCACGACCTGCCCGGGGCCCGGGTGGTGATCTGCGTGGGCAACCCACGGGACTACGCGGCCCGGGCCCGGCTGGTCCGCAGGCTCGCCCTGCCCGCGGACCGCTACGCCACCGTCGTCCACCCGACGGCGGCGGTCTCCCGGACGTGCCGGATCGGCCCCGGCTCGGTGCTGCTCGCACACTGCGCGCTCACCGCCGCCGTGCGGGTGGGCGCGCACGTCGCCGTGATGCCCCAGGCCGTCCTGACCCACGACGACGTGGTCGAGGACTTCGCGACGATCACGTCCGGTGTCCGGCTGGGCGGGGGGACGCGGCTGGAGCAGGGCGCCTACGTGGGTTCCGGGGCCCTGGTCCGGGAGGGCACCACGGTCGGCGCCTGGTCGCTGGTCGGAATGGGCAGTGCCGTGCTCGGCGATGTGCCGCCGGGCGAGGTCTGGGTGGGGAGCCCGGCCCGGCGGCTGCGCGCGGCGGACGCGCCCGCGCTGGATCAACTCGCGACGCGAACAGTGGGGGGACCGCTGACATGAACCAGATTCCTCTTGTGGACCTCAAGGCGGCCCACCAGGAGGTCGCCGACGAGGTGCGGGCCGGATTCGACAGGGTCCTGGCCGGCACCGCCTTCGTCGGCGGCGACGAAGTGCGTGCTTTCGAGCGCGAGTACGCCGCGTTCGGCGGCGTCGAGCACTGCGTGGGCGTCGCCAACGGCACCGACGCCGTCGAACTCGCCCTGCGCGCGAGCGGGGTCGGGCCCGGTGACGAGGTGGTGGTGCCCGCCAACACCTTCATCGCCACGGCCGGCGCGGTGGCCAGGATCGGGGCCCGCCCGGTCCTCGCCGACTGCCTGCCGGGCAGCCACCTGCTCGACCCCGAGGCCGCGCTGGCCGCCGTCGGCCCCGCCACCCGCGCGGTCGTACCGGTGCATCTGTACGGGCAGCTGGCCGAGGTCGCGGCGCTGACCGCCGCACTGCCCGAGCGGGTGCGCGTCGTGGAGGACGCGGCCCAGTGCCAGGGCGCCACCCGCGACGGCCGCGCGCCCGGCAGCGGCGGCATCGCGGCCACCAGCTTCTACCCGGGCAAGAACCTCGGCGCCTACGGCGACGCGGGCGCGGTGCTCACCGACGACGAGGAACGCGCCGGGCAGGTGCGGGCGATCGCCAACCACGGCGGCGTCGCCAAGTACCGCCACGACGTCCCCGGCTTCAACAGCCGCCTGGACGGACTGCAGGCCGTGGTCCTGCGGGCCAAGCTCAAGCGGCTGGCGGACGGCAACGCGGCCCGCCGGGCGGCGGCGGCCCGCTACGACGAACTGCTCGCCGATCAGGCGGCCGCGGGCCGCGTCGTCCTCCCGGTCACCGCCCCCGGCAACGTCCACGTCTGGCACCTGTACGTCGTCCAGGTCACCGACGCCGACCGCGACGCCGTCGTCGGGAAGCTGGGCGCCGAAGGCATCGGCGCCGGGGTGCACTACCCGGCCCCGGTCCACCTGACGCCCGCGTACCGGCATCTCGGGTACGCCCGGGGCGACTTCCCGAACGCGGAGCGGGCGGCCGACCGGATCCTCTCGCTGCCGCTGTACCCGCAGATCACCCCCGGCCAGCAGCAGCGCGTCGTGGACGCGTTCACGGACGCGCTCCGCGGCTGACCGGCACCCGCTTCCTCTGCCACCCCCCGCACCACCTCGGCCCCGCGGGCCGGACCAGCACAGCACCGCTGAGAGGTTCACATGGAAAAATGGAGCAGACGGATCCGGGGCGGGCGCCTCGCCGTCGTGGTCGCGTTGATACTGGCGGTGCTCCCGCTGGCCGGGTCCGCCCAGGCGGCGTCCGATCCCTGCGGTTCGGGGTCGAACCCGATCGTGTGCGAGAACTCCAAGCCGGGCAGCCCCAAGACCGACTGGTTCTCACCCAACGCCTACGGTGACATCAAGGGCTTCACCACCAAGGAGAGCGTCCAGGCGGGGGACACCGTCCAGTTCAAGGTCCAGTCGAAGACCCCGTACAACATCCAGATCTACCGGCTGGGCTGGTACGGCGGCGACGGTGCCCGCCAGATGTCGACGGCGGCCCAGGCGGCCGTGACCTACCCGGCCAACTTCACCACCAAGCCCGCGAGCTGCACGACCAAGAGCAGCACGGGACTGGTGGACTGCGGCAACTGGCCGGTGACCGCGACCTGGACGGTGCCCGGCGACGCCGTGTCCGGCCTGTACATCGCGAACCTCACGCAGACCGACGGCGACGGCCTGATGCCGTACCCGTTCGTCGTGCGCAACGACTCCAGCACCGCCGACATGGTCGTGCAGACCAGCGACCAGACCTGGCAGGCCTACAACGAGTACGGCGGCCAGGACCTCTACGACGGCGCCGGGCCCGCGCCGGACGGCCGCGCCTACGAGGTCAGCTACAACCGGCCGCTGGACATCGGGGGCGACAACGGCATCTACGGCTCCGAGTACATGATGCTGTCCTGGCTGGAACGCAACGGCTACGACGTCACCTACACCTCCGGCGTCGACGTGTCGCAGCCGGGCGGCGCCGCCCAGCTGGAGAAGCACAAGGTGTACATGTCCTCGGGACACGACGAGTACTGGACGGGGACCCAGTACTCCAACGTCCTGGCGGCCCGCAAGGCCGGTGTCCGTGAGGCCTTCTTCAGCGGCAACGAGGTCTTCTGGAAGACCAGGCTCGCCCCCAGCGTCGACGGCACGAACACCGCGGACCGCACCCTGGTCTGCTACAAGATGACCAAGATGGCGCAGAACAACGGCATCGCCGACCCCAGCGGCGTCTGGACCGGCACCTGGATGGACCCGACCAGCACCACTTACGGCCAGTCCTACCAGCCGCCGAACATCCTCACCGGCTCCATGTTCACGGTGAACGGCTACCGCAGCGACGCCATCACGGTCCCCGGCTCGTACGGCAAGAACCGCATCTGGCGCAACACCTCCATCGCCAACCTGACCTCCTCCCAGACCGCGACCTTCCCGACCGGCACGCTCGGCTACGAGTGGGACAGCGACATCGCCAACGCCACCAGACCGGCCGGCGCCATCGACGTGTCGTCCACCACGGTCGACATCCAGGACGGCAAGCTCCGCCAGGACTGGGGCAACGTCTACGGCAACGGCACGGCCACCCACAACCTGGTCGAGTTCCGCGACCAGGACTCCGGGGCGCTGGTGTTCGGGTCGGGGACCGTGCAGTGGTCGTGGGGCCTGACCGACGTGCCCACCTACAACCCCGGCGACACGGTGGTCACCGAGGACTCCCGGATGCAGCAGGCGACGGTGAACGTCCTCGCCGACATGGGCGTCCAGCCGCTGACCCTGCAGAGCAACCTGGTCGCGGCCGCCGCCTCCACCGACACCACCGGGCCCACGGTCACCGTGACCAGCCCGGCCTCCGGGATCACCGTCCCGGCGCTGAAGCCGGTCACCGTCAAGGGCACCGCCGCCGACTCCGGCGGCGTGGTCGCCCGTGTCGAGGTGTCCACGGACGGCGGCTCGACCTGGCAGGCCGCCACCGGCCTGACCTCGTGGAGCTACACCTGGACCCCGAGCACCCCGGGCGCGGCGTCCGTCAAGGTCCGCGCGGTCGACGACAGCGTCAACATCGGATCCGTCACCACCATCCCGCTGACCGTCGGACCGCAGGCCTGCCCCTGCACCATCTGGCCGGCCTCCGCCGTCCCCGGCACCGTCAACGCCGGCGACGGCAGCTCACTGGAGCTGGGCGTCAAGTTCCGCACCACCGTGGCCGGTTCGGTCACCGCAGTGCGCTTCTACAAGTCGCCCGCCAACACCGGCACCCACACCGGCAGCCTGTGGACCGCCTCCGGCACCCGGCTGGCCACCGGCACCTTCACGAACGAGACGGCCTCCGGCTGGCAGCAGCTGAACTTCGCCACCCCGGTGACCGTCAAGGCCAACACCACCTACGTCGCCTCGTACTTCGCCCCCAACGGCGGCTACTCCTTCGACACCGGCCTCGCCGGCAGTGACGCGGGGCTGGCTCCGCTGACCGCGCTGAAGTCGGGCGTCGACGGCGGCAACGGCGTCTTCCACTACGGTTCGACCAGCGCCTTCCCGTCCTCGCAGTCCTCGGGCAGCAACTACTGGGTGGACGTGGTGCTGGACACCTCGACGGCCAGCACCACCCCGCCCACCGTCAGCTCCACCTCCCCGACCTCCGGGGCCACCGGGGCGTCGATCACGGCACCGGTGTCGGCCACCTTCAGCTCGGCCGTCGACACCGACAGCGTGACCTTCACCGTGAAGGACGCGGCCGGTGACACCGTGCCCGGGACCGTCACCTTCCCCGCGTCGAACAAGGCGACCTTCACGCCGTCGACGGAGCTGGACCTGAACACCGCGTACTCCGCGTCCGTGCGGGCCTCCGACGTCTGGGGCAACGCCATGACGGACCCGGTGACCTGGTCGTTTACCACCAGCTCCACGCCGCCCGCGGTCACCTGCCCCTGCTCGCTGTGGAGTTCCGCCACCGTGCCGGCCACCACCGACATGACCGCCGACCCCAACTCCGTCGAACTGGGCACCCGGTTCACCTCGTCGGCGGCCGGCTGGGTCACCGGCGTCACCTTCTACAAGGGCACCGGCAACACCGGCACCCACACCGGCAGCCTGTGGACCGACGGCGGCACCCTGCTCGCCAGCGGCACCTTCACCAACGAGACGGCCTCCGGCTGGCAGACGCTGACCTTCGCCTCCCCGGTGGCGATCACCGCGGACACCCCGTACGTGGTCTCCTACCACGCCCCCAACGGCAACTACGCCGTGGACGGCGGTTACTTCGCGGCGGCCCACAAGTCCTATCCGCTGACGGCCACGGCAGACACCACCACGCACCACAACGGGCTCTACCGGTACGGCAGCGGCCCGGCCTTCCCCAGCGGTTCCTACGGCTCCTCGAACTACTGGGTCGGCCCCGTCTTCACCGCCGACGACCCGAGCACATCGCTGGCCGCGTCGGTCGCCGCCTCGGAGGTGACCGCGGCCACCGTGGCGCACACCGCGGACGCGGCGGACGCCCTCGTGCTGGCCGTCCCCGCCAAGGCGGCGGTGACGTCCGTCCAGGCGACCGTGACCGTCCTGAAGGGTTCCGCGGCGGCCCGCAAGCTCCACATCACGGCCGTCGTCTCCTACGACCGCAGGACCCACCGGGCGACCGTCCACCTGTCCGCGCCGCTGCCGGACGGCACCCGGTTCGAGGTCACGGTCACGGCGAAGGACAAGCACCACGACACGGTGAAGTCCCGGAGTTGGACGCTCACCAGCAAGACCACCTACAAGAAGAAAAAGAACTGACCCGTCCCCACACACCGTCGGGGGGGCCCGCCCCCCCCGGGGGGGGGCCCCCCCGGGGGGTGTGTTAACCCCCGCCTGGGCCGCTCACTTTTGTGGTGACCCGCGACCAGTAACGGCCCCTCCGAGCCGGCGACGTCCCG